>JANYHG010000025.1 GCA_025359165.1 Hyphomicrobiaceae bacterium | reverse complement strand
AAGGCCTATTGCCGCAAGGTCGCAGGCGTTGCCAAAAAGGCAGCCGACGCGAAGAAGACGACCGCCGACGCGCTCGCCAAAGCCGGCAGCGCTGCCAAGACCGCTGTAACGCCAGCCCCGGTTACACCAAGCGCGCCGGCCGCTAAGAAGTAAGCTGCCCGCGCCGCACTGGACGCACCCGAACATCGAGAAGGCCGCGACGGCGTTACCGTTGCGGCCTTCTTTTTTAACAATGACCTGCCGGAAGCCTCAGAGCTCAGGAGCGCTGGGCCTTCGGCTGATTGGTGTTGGTCGGCTGCTTGCCGTTGGTGACCGTGGTACGGTTCGTAACTGGCGCCGAGTGAGCTGGACGCATGGCCGCCAAACGACCCGAGAAAATCCAATAGGCCAACCCACCGATGAAGCCGCTCGTCAGAAAGGCAATCAGCGGATAGTTGCTCGAAGCGATCGACCAAGCCGGCGAAGGGCCTTCGCTCTGGTACTGGGCCAGGTAGCCCAACAAAGCGATCGCCATCCCGGTTGCCGAGTAGAACGCCCAATCGCGCCAGCGGCGCCACTCACCGTAAGCGATGGCAGCCAACGCGAACGGTGCCGAGAACAACGCGATTTGGGTCGCGACGGGCATTGCCAGCGCGAGTTTATCGTTTGCCAGGTCGCCGTTCATGTTGGACAGGTCGGCCGGTGTCCAGGCGAACAGCACCGTCGTCAAGCCCGCAGCAAAGCACGCGATCAAATAGCCCAGCACCACGCGAAAAATTGTACCCATGTTCATTTCTTCATCCTCTCAACAACGCAGACATCTTGAAACGATCTAAGCCGCTCGGCACGAATAACTCAACGCCAAATGCGAGCGAGGTTAATTACTCCGCTGGCGGCGTTGGCATATCCGCCACGCCTTGGTTGGAAAGAGTCGCCGCAGGAGCGTTTCTCTCGCTGGCGCGCAGCTTCGTGCTTTCGCTTTTCAGTTGTCCGCAGGCCGCCAGAATATCGCGTCCGCGGGGTGTTCGTACCGGACTCGCGTAACCCGCAGCATTGACGTAATCGGCGAATTTTTCGATCTGGCCCCACTCCGAACATTCATATCGCGTTCCCGGCCACGGATTGAACGGGATCAGGTTGATTTTGGCGGGAATTCCCGCCAGCAATTTAACCAGGGCACGGGCGTCGACCAAACTGTCGTTGATGCCTTTCAGCATCACGTATTCGAATGTAATGCGGCGGGCGTTCGAAACGCCGGGGTAATTGCGGCATGCAGCCATCAGTTCGGCGATTGGATAGCGTTTGTTGATCGGCACGAGTTCGTCGCGCAACTCGTCGCGCGTGGCGTGCAGCGAGATGGCCAGCATGGTCTGCGCTTCACGACCCCAGCGTTCGATCTCCGGCACGACGCCCGATGTCGACAGCGTTATGCGACGCTTGGAGACGGATAGCCCTTCGCCATCGGCCGCTACGCTCATGGCGCGCCGCACGTTGTCGAAGTTGTAAAGTGGTTCACCCATGCCCATCAGCACGATGTTGGTGATCTTGCGGTCACCGACCGGCAGCAAGCGCGGGTCGCCTGCGGGTGCTGCGCCCGGCCAGTCGCCGATGCGATCGCGTGCCAGCAGGATCTGCGCCACGATCTCCTGGTGCTCGAGGTTACGGACCAGCTTCTGCGTGCCGGTGTGGCAGAACGAGCAGGTCAGGGTGCACCCGACCTGACTCGAGATGCAGAGCGTGCCCCGGTCGGCCTCGGGAATGTATACCGTTTCGACTTCCGGGGCGCGTTTTTCATGTCCGCGTTTGGGCAGCCGCATCAACCACTTGCGTGTGCCGTCGACGGACACCTGCTCTGCGACGATTTCCGGACGGTCGAGGGTGAACGACGCAGCCAGCGCGCCGCGCAAATCTTTCGAGACGTCGGTCATCTGCTCAAACCGGGTGACGCCGCGAACGTAGAGCCAGCCCCAGAGCTGCGCTACCCGCATCCGCTGCTGCCGCTCCGGCACGCCGACGGAGCCGAGGGCTGTGGCCAAAGCCGCACGATCAAGCCCCGCCAAGCTATTGGTGCCGGCATTAACGTCGATTTCAAATTTGGGCGTCGTGAGTGTTTCGAGCACAGGAACCTCGGATGCGTGCCAATTTATAGGTAAATTTCCGGCACGCGACCCAGCAAATACAGGCTTTTCATGCCGGGTGGAAGCCCTGGATATCAGCTAAAGCGTCGCGATAGCTCACTTTTTCCAGTCGAATTCATTTCAATTTGAATCATCATAATAAGCACTTCCGCAAGTGCCGGACGTCATTCTGAACGTGTCGTGAAGCAGCGTGGGTGCTTTCGAATAAAAACGAAGCGGCCGGACGTTCGATACCGGACCAAAGACACGCGCAGCGACGAAGGCAGCAAACACGAACGTCAGGCAGGACTTCAAAACAATGGCAACCCTCCTCGGAACCAAATTGATCGACACACTCGTCGGCGACCAGAACGACCCTAATATGATCAAGGCGATGGCGGGCGACGATCACGTCGTCGGCGGCAAGCTCGACGACACCATTCTGGCAGGCGCAGGCAACGACTATGTCTGGGCCGATCGCGGCAACGACACCGTCTATGGCGGCACCGGCAGCGACGTGCTGTTCGGCAGCGTCGGCAACGACGTGCTTTACGGCGGCATGGGCAACGACTGGATTTCCGGCGGCAAGAATGACGACGGCGTGTTCGGCGGCAAAGGCAACGACGTTCTGTTCGGCAACAGCGGCAACGACGTCATGTCGGGTGGTCACGGCGACGACGTGCTCGTCGGCGGTACCGGCAACGACATCCTGTTCGGCGGCGCAGGTAACGACACCATCAACGGTGGGTCGGGCAACGACTATATTCTGGTCAGTTCCGGCAACGACGTGATGTCGGGCGGTTCAGGTGTGGACGTGCTCGACTACTCACTCATGAAGGGCAATCTCGACATCAATCTCGGCAAGCACACGGCCACCGTCGGCAGCGGGGGTGCAATGAACTCTGAGACGGTTTCGGGCTTTGAAGTGGTGCTCGGTACCGCAACCGGAACCGACAACGTCGTCGGCGATCGCAACGACAACACGTTCATCAGCGGCGGTGCCGACAACACGTTTCGCGGCGGTCTCGGCAACGATACGCTCGTTGGCGGCACGGGCGTCGACACCTACATCATCGCCAAAAAGGACATCGCCGACGGCAGTGTCAAGACCTTCGCCGGCTTCGATGCGGGCGTCGACAAGGTCGATGTGTCAGACTTTATGAAGGGTCATTCCGACGCAAATGCCGAGTTTCGTTTCGTCGACACCACCAGCGCCGACGGCACGCATTCCGCAATGCTGCAAGCCCTCGAGCACAACAAGTGGGTTTCATTGCTGAAACTGGCTGGCACCGACGTCAACGACGTAGGCGCCGATCATCATCACTTGTCGCTTGCCGACATCGGCCTCAACGCTGCGCCGTCGAGCCCGCTGCTGTAAGCGCTCGCCTCGACACACGACCAGCCGGTGCGGCATTTCACGTCGCGCCGGCTTTCGGCATGTCGTCCCGTCGTTGACATGCGTGCCGAAATTAGACTTGCTCACGGAATGGATCTCACGGCGCGGAGCAAGCATGCTAAAAATCTATGGAGTTTATCGCTCTCGGGCATCGCGCAACATCTGGTTGGCGCACGATCTCGGCGTCGCGTTCGAGCACGTCCCGGTCATTCAAAGCTACCGCTTGGCCGATGCCGACGCTGCGGATGCGCCTTACAACACGAACTCGCCGGCGTTTCGAAAGATCAATCCCGCCGGGCAGATTCCGTCGATCGCCGATGGCGATTTCGTCATGCACGAAAGCCTGGCGATCAATCTGTACCTCGCGCGCAAGTATGGCGGACCGCTCGCACCCGCGACCGTCGCTGAAGAAGGCTTGATGGCGCAATGGTCGCTGTGGGCTGCGACGTCGGTCGAAACGCATGCGCTCAATATTCTTTATCATCGGCTGGCCAAACCGATTGCGGAGCGCAACCCCGAAATTGCCGATGCCGCCGTAGCTGCGCTTCGCGGACCGTTCGCCGTTCTCGATGGTGCGCTGGCTAAATCGGGATACCTCGTCGGCGATCGTTTTACCGTCGCCGACCTCAACGTAGCCGAAATCATTCGCTATGCCCTGCCGGCGCCCGAACTGTTCGAAGCCGCACCGCGCGTGAAAACCTGGCTGACGGCGTGTCATGCACGACCTGCATTCAAGACCATGATGGCGGCGCGCGACCAGGAACCAGCTTGACCCGAACGCGATTGCATCGACACTCTCCGCCATGACAACAGCAGCGCAAGCGCCCAGCGAGATCTACGTCGACGCCGACGCGTGTCCCGTGAAGGACGAGGTGGCGCGGGTTGCCACCCGGCACGGACTTGTCACGCACTTCGTCGCCAACGCCTGGATGCGCTTGCCGGAGGGTGATCTTTTCAAGCGTGTGGTCGTGCCTGAAGGGCCCGATGTCGCCGACGACTGGATCGCCGAACGTGCCGGCGCGCGCGATGTCGTCATCACTTCGGACATACCGCTGGCCTCGCGGTGCGTGCCCAAGGGTGCAAGCGTGCTCAATCACAATGGCAAGCCCTTCAATGCCAACAACATCGGGATGACGCTGGCCACGCGCAATCTGATGGCGCAGTTGCGCGAGACCGGCGTGGCGACGACCTACAACGCCAGCTTCACCAAGCAGGATCGTTCACGGTTTCTGGAAGCGTTGGAAACGGCCGTGCAGGCTATTAAGCGGCGGGCGTAAAGCCGCAGCGGATGTGCTCAATTCACGCCGAGGCACCAGGCCAGGATCGCCTTTTGCGCGTGGAGGCGATTTTCCGCCTCGTCCCACACCACGGACTGCGGGCCGTCGATGACGGACGCAGACACCTCGTGCCCACGATAGGCCGGGAGGCAATGCATGAAGATGGCGTCTTTCTTCGCTTGGGCCATCAGTTTGTCGTCGACCGAATAGGGTCCGAGCAGTTGCTTGCGCTTGGGCGCATCGGCCTGGCCCATCGACACCCATGTGTCGGTTACGACGCAGTCAGCGTCGGCAACGGCTGCACCGGCGTCGTCGGTTAGTTCGACGGCACCGCCCTCGGCCTTCGCCCAGTCCAGCACCGCTCGCTCGGGATTGAGCTGGGGGGGGCATGCGAGACGAAGTTTGAAGCCGAGCCGTGTCGCTGCGTGAACCCACGATGCGGCGACATTATTGCCGTCGCCCGTCCAGGCAACGGTCGCGCCTTTGATCGGCCCGCGCGACTCTTCGAAGGTCATCAGATCGGCAACGATCTGGCAGGGATGTGAGAGGTCCGACAGCCCGTTGACGACCGGGATGGACGCGTGTGCCGCCAGTTCCGTCAGCGTGGTGTGGTCGTTGACGCGCAACATCATGGCATCGCAATAGCGCGAGAGCACCTTCGCCGTGTCAGACAAAGGCTCGCCACGTCCGAGCTGGGTGTCGGCGGCGTTGAGACCGACGGTCTGTCCACCGAGTTGGCGCATCGCGACATCGAAGGAAAGTCGCGTTCGCGTCGATTGCTTCTCGAAGATCATCACCAGAATCGCGTCCTCGATGCCCTCCGGCTTCAGCTCCGGCGGTGGTCGCTTGCCTGCGGCTTTCATGGCATGCGCCATGTCCACCACGCGGCGCAAAGTGGTGCCGTCGAGATCGCTGAGGTCGATAAAATGCCGCACGTTGCGGACTATCGGCTTACTATTGAGCGGCATCACAATTGTCCAAGGAGTAGGCGCGGTGCGCGCATCTGTCGGCACGCGCACCGGTGTGAATGTATCAAGCCTTCGATTTGACCTGCGCCTGATCAGACGCGACGCGCTTCAGCGCCTTCGACAGCCGCATGACCGCCTCGCCTATCTCCGCTTCGGAAATATTCAACGGCGGCATGACGCGCACGACGTTGTCGCCAGCGCCGACGGTGAGAAATTTCTCGGCCGTGCACGCCTTCACCACGTCTCCGGACGGTGTCGATGCTTTGAAGCGCACACCCATCAGCAGGCCGGCACCGCGAATTTCCTCGATCATGTCGGGGAATTCGTCTTTCAACGATGCCAGCGATTGCTTGAACCGTAGGGCCACTTTCTGCACATGGTCGAGGAAGCCCGGCGACAGCACCTCGTCCAGCACTGCGTTGCCGACAGCCATGGCCAACGGGTTGCCGCCAAAAGTCGAGCCGTGCGTGCCTGGTACCATTCCTTTCGCGGCCTCCGCCGACGCGAGAAACGCGCCGACCGGGAAGCCGCCGCCGATGCCCTTGGCGATCGCCATGATATCAGGCGCAATACCCGCCCATTCGTAGGCGAACAATTTTCCGGTGCGGCCGATGCCGCACTGGACCTCGTCGAAGATCAACAGGAGGCCGTGCTTGTCGCACAGCTCGCGCAGGCCTTTGAGGCATTGCACCGGCACGGGCCGGATGCCGCCCTCGCCTTGAACCGGTTCGATCATGATCGCAGCCGTTTCGGGGCCGATCGCCTTCTCGATTGCCTCGTGATCGCCGAACGGCAGCACATCAAACCCTGGTGCAGGTTCACCGAAGCCTTCCAGATACTTCTCATTGCCCGCGGCAGCGATGGTCGCCAACGTCCGTCCGTGGAAGGCACCCTTGAACGTGATGATCCGTGTCCGCTGTGGATTGCCGTTGGCAAAATGATAGCGCCGCGCGGTTTTGATCGCGCCCTCGCAGGCCTCCGCGCCGGAATTGCAGAAAAAAACCTTATCGGCCCAGGGCGCGGCAGCGCACAGGCGTTCAGAGAGGCTTTCCTGTCCGGCGACACGATAGAGGTTCGACGTGTGCCAAAGCTTGGCTGCCTGCGCGGTCAAGGCCGCAATCAACTTGGGATGGGCGTGCCCTAGCGAGTTGACCGCGACGCCGGAGGCGAAATCAAGATAACGCTCGCCTTTGGTGTCGATGAGCCACACGCCCTCGCCGCGCTCGAACACGACGTCCTGGCGCGCGTAGGTCGGCATGACATGGGTTGGCGCTACTGCAGTGACAGCGGTTGGCTTTACTGTTGATTGAGACATCGATGACGACCTTTTTGGCGGCGGCTGGAAAAGCCGAGACTGAGCCGAAAAAAATAATGCCGCGTTTTGACGCGGCATGCACTGAGAACCTGCGCGTGCACAGGTTCATCGTCGCTGCCGCGTTTCCGCTGACAGTCGACGTCGCATGCCGAAACATTTGCAAGCCGTCATCATGATTACGGGATATGAGGCCGCTCATTCGAGCTGTCAATGAATCTGTGACTGTGAAAATTGCAGCCTTTCCAGCGCCGTGCTCACTCAGCGAACCGCTCATGCAGCGGATTCCTTCCTGTTAAACCGCAACTTATCCACCGACGCTGTCTGGGTGATCACGGTTCCAATACGACTGTGGAACCGTCAACAGCCCATTGTGCGGGCCTTGCGAGCCCTCGTCTGTGGCGAATCGGCCACGTTAGAGGTGTCAACAAACAGTAAAGATTCGCTGCCTCTTGAGCCGGTGACTCCGGAGGGTGTATTAGTCTTCTCGTCGGGCACGACAGCCGTGAGTTTCTCGTAAGTTTTCACGGGCAAGTTTGTAATCGTGCATCGCCGCGTGACCGCGCATCAGTATATGCGCAGTGTTGTCCCAGGATCGCGAACATCTCGCGCTCTGTGCGTTGCGTAAAACCTTCGTAAATTCTTTGAGTGTTCACGGTCGACTTGCGGCTGCAGCGTTTCTGCGCAGTTTTGCGCGTTGTGTTGCGCTTTGCTCGTTCGATTGCTGGGCTTTTGCATCCGAGCGCCGCGCGCCGGACGGCTGGAGAACGATTATGCAAGCTGATGCCTTGATCTCGTGGACTGACGATCGTGTCGAAAGCCTCAAAAAGCTTTGGCAGGAGGGGTTGTCCGCCAGCCAGATCGCGGGTCGCCTCGGTGGCGTCACCCGCAACGCCGTCATCGGTAAGGTGCACAGGCTGGGTCTATCCGGCCGCGCGACCACAAGCCGTCAAAAATCACATCGGCCGCGCCGGCCGGCCGCTGCCGCTACTCAGAAGCGGCTGGCGCCGGGTGCCAAGCCACGCTTCGCGCAGACCGGAAACACGGCTTTCCGCGCGCTATATCAAGGTGATTCCGAAACTTACGTGCCGCCCGTCGAAGAGCTCGTGATCCCCGAGAAGGAGCGCAAGTTCATCACGACGTTGACGGACAGCTGCTGCCGTTGGCCGATCGGCGATCCGCAGCACGACGATTTCCATTTCTGCGGCAAAGGCAAGGTCACCGGTTTGCCGTATTGTGAATTCCACGCCCGGCGCGCGTTCCAGCCGCCTCAGGCGCGCCGTCGCGACAGCGCTTATCAGGCTTTGCCGCCCATCGTGGCGAGTGAACCGGCGGAAGCAGCCGACAATGCCGCGAAGCAGAATGCCTGAAAAAAGCATCTCCCGGTCGCACACGGTGATCGGGAGATCGCGCACTCGGATGCGGTCACGCTGCGAGTGATCGCGTGCGTCAACTTACGGCCAGGTAAAAGCGATTTTTTCAAGCTTGTGGGTGCCGAACGTTTCGATTGCGCTGGCAATCGGTCGTCCGCCGCGACGCCAGTAAAAGCTGGTTGCCTGAGTATTGTCGGCCAAAGCCCAAACCAGCAGGCCTTTGCAGCGCGCGCGGTCGAGTTGGCTGCGGCAAGCCTCGAACAGATGTTCGCCCAAGCCGACACCCTGGTAGATCGGCGCTAGATAAAGCTCGTAGATTTCACCTTGGGCGCGACCGCGACTTCGAGCCGGACCGAAGGATGCGTAACCCGCGATCTTGCCTTCGAATTCCAGAACGATGTGCCGTTCCTTGGCGCGGGCGGCGGACAACCACCAATCGGTTTCGCGTCGACCGATGACGCGATCGAGGTGGGCGCTGGGAATGATGCCGGAATAGGCCAGTCGCCAGCTATCGCCGAAGACTTGTGCCAAAGCGGGCGCATCACTGGCGCGCAACGACCGGATCGCATGTTTGGCGGGAATACCGAGCATGACTGCAGTCTGCGGCGGACAGCTTGCGTCTGCAATACCCTGGAAGTCACAGGGGTCGAATTAATTTAACAGAAAATGAAACAGCCCGAAGCTCGCGCTTCAGGCTGTCGTGTCGTTCGAGAATGCAGTGCTCAGTTCGTCTTGCCGACGGTGCTGAACATCTTGCTCGCGGCGGCCTGGAACTGCTCGAGCGTGCTGGTCGCGACTTTGGTCGAGAGCTGAAAAAGCTCCTGCGACTGCGCCGATGCGGCAGCGAACTGTGCCTGTACGAACTCGGCCTGAAAGCGGGCCGCTTCCGGAAGCGACGGAGCTTGCACAATTTTCAAGGCGGCAGCGAACGTTGCCTCGGCGTTGGACGAGGAGTGCGCCAGCAGTTTATCGGCAATCGTTTTGCCATGTTCTTGAGCGGTCGCCATGACGGTGCCGGTGTGGGCTGCGTGCTCGCGCGTGACGCTCTGCAGTTGGTCGAAAGCCTTGCGGGTCTGCGAAACGCCCTGCTCAGCGATGGCCTTCACGTTGTCGGGAATGCGGGCCTCACGTGCGGCTTTGAGCAACTCTTCGGCTTGTTTAGTGAATTCGATGGCCATGGAAATCCTCTAGGGGGTACGGCGGGTTATACATAAGTGTTATTCGCGTAGCCGATATGTTGCCGCATTTCAATGAATATATTGCACTGCAACATGGATGCGGCAACGCGTCGCTATTTTACGCAATCGTATGAAAAACATCGCGATATCGCATGGCGGAGATGTCGAACTTGATGTCCCTTGGCTGCAGTGCACGCGCCAGGGTGAGGCCTTCCAGTGTGCGGCAGCGAGATAAAGCAACATAGGCCTGCCCATGTGCAAACGTGCCACGGCCCAAGTCGAGATAAACGTTATCGAGGGTCATGCCCTGGCTCTTGTGTATGGTCATGGCCCAAGCAAGGCGCACCGGAAACTGGGTGAACGTCCCGGCGACGGTTTCGACGATCTTCTGCTCGGCCTGATCGTAGGCATAGCGTCGGTTCTCCCATGACGTCGGTTCGACCTCGTAGTCCTTGCCTGCGATCTCGATATAAACCCGCTTTTCCTCAAGCTTCGAAATGCGCGCAATGGAGCCGTTGACCCATCGGCGATCGGCGTCGTTGCGGAGCATGATGACCTTGGCCCCGACTTTGAGGGTCAGGGTTTGATCGGTCGGCTGGGCGCTCGGATTGAATTCTCCGGTCATGCCGGCAGTGTAGGTGTGCTGCTCCCCTTTCAGCGCGTTCAAATATGCGAGATTGATGCGCTGGGCGGCGGCATTGGTCGGCGTCAGAATGACGAACGCTTCGCCCTCAGCCAGCGTGCGAATGGGGCGGACGCGCTCGTTCAGCGTCTCGAGATCGCTTTCGTCCACGCGTCCTTCGCGCACCTTGTTGAGTACGTCGAGCAGCGGCCCTTCGCTTTGGCGGAACACTTGATTGAGTTCGATCAACGACGTGCCGTCACCGTCCATCAGCGCCGGCACGGAGAAGAAGAAGGGGCCGCCGAAGGCATCGTCCAGGTGCTCTGCGACATCATCCTGCACCACAGGGGGCAACTGATGCAGATCGCCGAACATCATCAGACGCACGCCGCCAAAAGGTTCGCGCGGCTGTCCGCGATTTATGCGCAGTGATTGATCGATCGCCCACATCAGATCCGACCGGACCATCGAGACTTCGTCGATCACAAGGTGCTTGAGCTTGCGCATGATGCGACCGTTACGACTGCGACGGATGTCCTCACTGCGCACCAGTCGTGGCGGCAAGCCAAAAAACGAATGGATCGTTTGACCGCCGACGTTGACTGCGGCCAATCCCGTCGGCGCGACGACCGCGATCTCGTCGGTCACCAGATCGCGCAAGGTCCGGAGCAGCGTTGATTTACCCGTGCCGGCACGGCCGGTCACGAACAGATGACCCTTGCCTTCACGCATGTGCTGAACGGCGGTGATGTAGTCGCTTGTCGGCGTGACGTCGGACGGCCAGATGTCGCGCAACGAAGCTGGCAACGAAGGGGTGACGGCAGAAGTCGGTATGGCAACCATGATTTGAAACCTAGATTGCCCGGGCGAACTGGCTCCGCTTGCTGGCACTTTGCTTTACCATGACGGCAGCTTTGCGAAGCACCCCAAATGCCGAAGTCACGTGCCATGCGGACCGCGGCCATCACCGGATACTGAGGGCCGCTATGTCGATGTCACGGATGCAGAGCTTTAGCGCATGCAACAGTATAAGCCAAAACTGAAGGCGAAAACGTACAAGGTAAATATTGGCTTAACCAAATGCAAAAGTTGTGCGAAAGCGCGCGAAATCACTTGTCGAGAAACATCGCAAGACGACCGTTTGCCATCGCGATACTCAGTAAGGGTAAGCCGACGCCTCCTGCGTCAATCGCTTGCACAAACTTTAGCGGAATTTCTGGCGACGGGAATTCCGCTTTTTCATTTCGATGTCGGGACTACAAGCCGCGTCCGCCAGCGACGTCCATTAGAACGCCGGTGACGTAAGACGATTTGTCGGACAACAGCCACACTACAGCCTCGGCGACTTCATCGACGCTGCCGCCGCGCTGCATCGGCACATTGTGTTTGTATTTGTCGACGCGCCCGGCAATGCCGCTGGCATCGTGCAAATCGGTGTAGATCAGGCCAGGGCGCACGGCATTCACGCGCACGCCTTCGGTGGCAAGCTCCTTGGCCAGTCCGACCGTGAGGGTGTCAATTCCGCCCTTGGAGAAGGCGTAGTCGGTCGCTTCGCCGGCGCCGCCAAGCTTCGCCGCAATGGACGACATGTTGACGATCGAACCACCGCGACCGCCCGATCGGGTCGACATGCGGCGGACGGCCTCCTGCGCAGCGAAGAAGGCACCTGCAGTATTGACCGCGAGCATTTCGACGACCTGGGCTGCGGGGATGTCGACGAATCGACCGGCAAGGCCCAGGACGCCGGCATTGTTGAAAAAGCCGTCAAGCCCGCCGAAGTGCTGGTCGAAGGCTTTGAATGCTGCCGATATCTGATCGGGTTTCGCCGTATCGCACGCGACTGCAACAGCCTTGCGTCCGAGGCTTTCGATATCGCGCACCACATCGGCCGCAGCGGCGGCGTTCGCCACATAGGTGATCCCGACGTCGAAGCCTGCGGCGGCTGCCAGCCGTGCCGTCGCCGCACCGATCCCGCGCGAGCCGCCGGTGACAATCAAAGTCTTGGAGCCGTTCACAGCTTTGTCCTCGTTACGTGCGCGAGCAACTCAAAGCGATCGAAGCAAGCAGCCGAGCGACAGAATGACATAGGCCACCAACAATCCAGCGAATTCGGTGTTTTCGTTGAGAAACGGAATCTTCGCGCCGAAAAATTTGGCGAAAAGCACCGACATCATTACGATGAACGAGATCAGAAACGTCAGCAAACCCGGTGCTTTCAGTCCCATGCTTTGGCTCGCTTGAGTGAACTGGTTGGTTTCGGCATGTGTTTTTGCCATTGGACCCTCATGTCTGGCTGGGGCGGACAAATCTACTGGAGGACGTCCACGCTCACGACAGCGGTCAGCCGATTCGGGCGCTGGTGCAACCTGAACGGTGAGGAAGTCTGTTGAAAACATCGATGCTTAAAAGAGACATCGCGGCGCGGTCGGCGGTATTTACCTCGTTTTTCATATATTTAAAAACGCATAAAATTGAAACGGATTTGGCAAGGTCTTGGCAACGGGTCCGACCACAAACTCATGCAGCGAGTTTGCATTCGCGCACGACACATTGGTTGGAGTAGATTTCATGACGGCGGGTATCGATAAAATTATTCACGCGCTCAATGGCGACGGCATCACGACAACAGGCTTTTCGGGCAACGATCAACTGTTTGCTGGAGACGGTGTTCAGACGGTGTATGGCAATGTCGGCAACGACTACCTTGTCGGTGGGATCGGCGATCAGTCGCTTTTCGGCGGCAGCGGCACCGACGTCATCGTTGCTGGCTGGGGCAACCAGATCCTCGACGGCGGTAGCGGAAACGACACGGTGGATTTTTCGCGCCTCGCGGGCAAGCTGGTCATCGACCAGGATCTTTATACGGCCTCGCTGCTGGATCCGGTGACAGGCGGGGTGATGTTCACTTATACCGTCAAGAGTTTCAACACGTTCATCGGCACCGACTACGGCAACGATGTGCATGGGCAGGCCAATACCGCCAACACCTACGTTTTCGGGGCGGGTAACGATCGGTACTACAGCGAGAGCGGTGGCGATTCCATCACCGGCGGGGCGGGCGCCGATACCTATTCGTGGATGAAAAAATACGTTCTGGCCGGCGATGCGCTCGGACATGTCGACACCGTCACCGACTTTCTGATCGGCGTCGACAAACTGGATATGTCGGATTTTCTCAAAGGTCAGACGCTAAATGGCGCAACGCTTAAAGCGCCGACGTACGATCAAGTGGTTCACTTGCTCGATTATGTCGACGCTGGTGGCGCTCACAGCGCCATGATCCAGACGCTGGCCGGCGGTAGCTGGCACAACACAGCACTGTTGTCGGGTATCAACGTCAACGACGTCGGTGCCGACCACCACACACTCCGGCTGGCTGATCTTGGCATCGGGTAGTTCTCCCGATTTGGGAAGCCCGTGCGGGCCTCAGCCCGCGAGACGCCAGCGATCTGCACCGAAGCGGCAGGCGGTGCCGTCGATGCGGCTGGAGCGACCATAAGTGTTCAGCATCACGGTCAGGTTACGGCACGGCAGGCCAGATGCGTCCTTAAAGGATGTTGTCGGTTGCGCCATACCGGAAAGCAGGCCATCGCGACGGTGCCAGACATACGTCCCGCCGTCGGCAACTTCTGACAGTGCGATGCGGATGCCTTCAAGTGCCGCGACGGCGTCGATCTCGTCGAGGCCGGACGGCATGCGCCGGTTGTCCGAAGTCGCTGGAGCGGGTGTCGATGGCCCACGGTGCGGCGGCGGTGCGTCGACGATCTCGTCACCAGCGCGCGTTCCGCTCGCGTACGCGAGGGTTAATGCTGCAGCTAATGCCGCAGACTGCAAGCTTTTACGCATACCGACCACCAACGCACACGAGTTCAAAACACAGAAAGTGCGCGACCCAATAGCGCGTGCTTTCAATCTCGAGTGTCGGCACATAGGGTAAAGGAACTGTTAAAGTTCGTTATCGTGCGGATGCGTCGGCCAAAGCGTAGAAGGACATAACATGAGCATTTCGACGACCGGACCCAATGAAAGAGACGCTGGCGCGGCTCCGGACTTCGCGGCTGCCGCCGACCCGTTCCAGTTGTTTGAGACTTGGTTCGCAGATGCCGGCCGGAGCGAAGTCAACGATCCGAACGCGATGGCGTTGGCGACCGTCGATACGGAGGGATTGCCGAACGTCAGGATGGTGCTGCTGAAGGGGCTTGATGCTGTCGACACCGGTGCCGATCGCGGCTTTGTTTTCTACACCAATTACGACAGCGCCAAAGGTGCCGAGCTTCTGGCGTCGCATAAGGCTGCGTTGCTGTTTCACTGGAAATCGTTGCGGCGGCAGGTGCGTATTCGCGGGACGGTCAAACCGGTAACGGGCGCTGAAGCCGACGACTATTTCAAGACACGGGCGCGCGGTTCCCGCATCGGTGCCTGGGCATCGCTGCAATCGCGGCCACTCGATGCGCGGGCGACACTCGAAGCGGCGGTCGCCGAGGTGACGAGCCGATATGACAAGGTGGACGTGCCGCGGCCGCTGAACTGGTCCGGTTTTCGCGTTACCCCGCTTGAAATCGAGTTCTGGCACGACCGGCCCTTCCGGCTGCATCAGCGCCTGGTGTTCAGGCGTCCGAGCGGTGTTGGCAGCTGGGCGACGACCGCGCTTTATCCTTGAGGCGCTGCGATCGGGTGTCGATTGTGGGCTAAACGTCGACAATTTTCTTGCATGGCCCCGAAGGGCTCTGTTAACGCCGTGGCGATATCGAGGCACAACTCGATGCGTTGGGGTGGGGACGGCAATGAAGGGTCCAGGGGTAATCAGCTTGCTGATGCTGATCACGGTGGCGGTGTTTGCCTATACCGAAGCATCGGCACGGAGTGGTCAGCGCGAGGCAGGGCTGTTTGGCCGCTCAGCGACAAAAGCGTGTCCGCTCGGATCGCGGTACAGTTCGTTTTATAACGAGTGCACCCGCAGCTTCATGCCCGTGTCGATGGCCGCGAGATGAGACGGCACGACCAATCAGCCAGATAGGTGGCCCTCGCGGCGCAGCCATACGTGCGCCTTGTCCAACGCCTTGCCCAGCATGTCGAACATGGCGTTGATCTCGTCCTCGACAATGATCAGTGGCGGGCAAACGCCGATCGTATCTCCGGCGACTGCGCGGACAATGAGGCCTTCCTCCTGCGCCAAGGCTACGACTTTCGCGCCAAGGCCGATCTTGCTGTCGAAGGGCTGCCTGGTTCTTTTGTCTTTGACCAATTCGAGGCCGCCGAGCAGTCCGACGCCGCGCGCCTCGCCACCCAGGGGATGATCCGCCAAGGCGTTCAGCCGCTTCTGGAACGGCGGTGAAACGCGGCGCACGTGCCCGACGATATCGATCCGCTCATAGATGGCGATGGTGGCGAGCGCGACGGCGCAGCCGACCGGATGGCCGGAGTAAGTGAAGCCGTGTGCGAACACGCCGAGCTTTTTGCTTTCCTGGATCATCGCATCGTGAACGTGCTCCGGGACCGTGAGCGCGCCGAGCGGGAAGTAAGCGGATGTGATGCCCTTGGCCATGGAAATGGTCGTCGGCTCGGCACCCAGCGTTTGTGATCCCCACCAGTTGCCCGTGCGCCCGAACCCGCAGATGACCTCGTCGGCGATGAAGGCGATGTCGTGCCGTTTGAGGATGACTTGGATCGCAGGAAAATATGTAGCTGGCGGTACGACGACGCCGCCCGCGCCCATCACGGGCTCTGCGATGAATGCCGCGATGGTGTCGGGACCTTCCCGCTCGATCAGTGTCTCGAGATTCGAGGCCAGCCTCGCGACAAACTCCAATTCAGTTTCGCCGGTCTCGCCGCCGCGGTAGAAGTGGGGGCAATCGGTGTGCAACACGCCGGCCATCGGCAGATCGAAATCGGCGTGAAACACCGGCAGTCCGGTAAGGCTGGCGGATGCGATCGTCACGCCGTGATAGGCGCGCATGCGGGAAATGATCTTCTTCTTCTTCGGCCGTCCGATCGCGTTGTTGTAGTACCAGGCGAGTTTGATCTGGCTGTCGTTGGTCTCGCTGCCGGACGAGGTGAAGAACACTTTGGACGTCGGGCACGGTGCAAGCGCCTTGATTTTCTCGGCGAGTTCGACGGCGGGTTCGTGGCTGCGCCCGCCGAACAGGTGGGTGAACGACAGTTTCGACATCTGCGCACGGGCGGCTTCGACAAGTTCTTCGTTGCCGTAGCCGAGGCCTGTGCACCACAGTCCGGCCAATCCCTCGATATAGCGTTTGCCCTGTGTGTCAGTGACGTAAATCCCGTTCGCGCTTTCGAGGAGCAGCGGTCCGATCGTCTGGTGGGTGAACAGGTTCGTTGTGGGATGCAGGACAGCGGCAATGTCGCGCGCGGCTGAGTTGGAAAGCGGGTGCATCGATGATCCTCGCGACATGTGAGTGTTCTCTCACCACACTATGCCAGTGTGTGCAGGACGCAAGCCGCGCGCAGTGGCGGGTCTGGCGATGGCACATGCCGAGAGTTGAATTGTCGCAACCGATATTGTTGCGTAGCATGCGTCCTGTCGACGATCGCTTGCAGCTTGGGGTTTTGTTATGGCTTATCCGCGGATCTACAATGCCTCGACTGACATGATCGACGCACATCTCGCGGCCGGACGAGGCGAAAAAGCTGCCTTTGTCGATGCTTCCGAAACGCTATCGTACGCGGCACTTGCCGACCGCACCAACCGGGTCGCCAATCTGCTACAGACCTACGGCATTCAGCGCGAGCATCGCGTCGCCCTGTTGCTGCAGGATACTGTCGACTACCCGCCGGCTTTTTGGGGAGCTATCAAAGCTGGAATCGTGCCCGTCGCGTTGAATACGCTGCTTACGGTTGAACAGTACGCCTACGTGCTCGACGATAGCCGCGCGCAAGCTATTGTCGTGTCGGCGTCGCTGGTCGAGGTGATCAAGCCGATCTTAGGTCAGCTGCCATTTCTGAAGCATATCTTCGTCGCGGGAGGCACTGCTCCGCCTTTCGCACTGAGTTTTCGCGACGAGCTGGCGCTGCAGTCGCCGGTCGCAAAACCCGCCGACACCTGTGCCGACGAAGTGGCGTTCTGGCTCTACTCTTCGGGTTCGACGGGGATGCCGAAAGGCACGCGCCACGTCCACACGAGCCTGATGGACACCGCACGCCTCTACGGTCAAGGGGTGCTGGGGATAACCGAGGACGATGTGATGTTTTCGGCCGCGAAGATCTTTTTTGCGTATGGACTCGGCAATGCGATGAGCTTTCCGTTGTCTGTGGGGGCGACGACGATCCTGCTGCCGGAGCGGCCCACACCGGAAAGCGTTTTTCGCACGCTGAAGCAACATCAGCCGACGATCTTCGGCGGTGTGCCGACGCTTTATGCGGCCTTGCTGAGCCATCCTGCTAGTTCGCGCGATGCGTCGTCGCAACGGCTGCGGCAATGTATTTCGGCTGGCGAAGCGTTGCCGGCAGAAGTCGGCAAAGCATGGCAGGAAAAGTTCGGCGTCGAAATTCTCGACGGTATCGGCTCGACCGAAATGCTGCACATTTTCGTCTCGAACGTTCCCGGTGCGGTTCGCTATGGCACCAGCGGCAAGCCGGTGCCCGGATACAACGTGAGGCTGGTCGACGAGGTGGGCGGTGATGTCGCCGACGGGGAGGTCGGCGAGTTGCTGGTTTCTGGTCCAAGTGCGGCTGACGGTTACTGGAACCAGCGGGCTAAGAGCCGCTCGACGTTTGAAGGCGGCTGGACGCGCTCGGGTGACAAGTACGTTCGCGATGCCGATGGCTACTTCACCTATCAGGGCCGCACAGACGACATGTTCAAAGTCTCCGGCATCTGGGTGTCGCCGTTCGAGGTGGAAAGCGCCTTGATTTCGCATCCGGCCGTTCTCGAAGCTGCCGTCGTTCCCAAAGAGGATCAGGATGGTCTGATCAAGCCGCGCGCGATTGTTGTGTTGAAGCCCGGTGCGGTGGCTGACGCCGACACGCTCAGCAGTCTCAAAGACCACGTCAAGGCCAAGGCAGGGGCGTGGAAATATCCGCGCTGGGTGGAAGTGGTGGATGCGCTGCCGAAAACGGCCACTGGGAAAATCCAGCGCTACAAACTGCGGACATGATGCCTTTTGCGATGAATTATGCAATATAATGCAATTTGACGCCCATCAAAAGCTTTGCTATGCGTAATTATGCATTTTATTGCTGCCTGCGTTGTTCGAACTTGGGATCAGCTTTTGCTCACGGAGACCTTGGATGGCCGCCCCTATTGCTGCAAAAAAGCGCATCGATTTTCAGACCGAGCCTTCGCGTTACCGGCATTGGAAATTGAAACCTGACGGCGCGACGGCCGAACTCATCATGGATATTGACGAGAATGCCGGTCTGTTCGACGGCTATCAGTTGAAGCTCAATTCCTATGACCTCGGCGTCGACATCGAACTCGCCGACGCTGTGCAGCGACTACGCTTTGAGTATCCGCAAGTCAAAGTCGTGGTGATGAAGTCGGGTAAGGACAAGGTGTTCTGCGCCGGTGCAAATATTCGCATGCTCGCCGGATCGGCGCACAGCCACAAAGTCAATTTTTGCAAGTTCACCAACGAGACCCGCAACGGCATCGAGGACAGCTCGGAAAATTCCGGCCAGAAATTTCTCTGCGCCGTGCGGGGCACTGCGGCAGGCGGCGGCTATGAATTGGCGTTGGCCTGTGACGAGATCATCCTCGCCGACGACGGCAATTCATCGGTGTCGCTGCCGGAAATTCCTCTGCTGGCCGTGCTCCCGGGGACCGGTGGACTGACGCGCATCACCGACAAGTGTAAAGTTCGCCGCGACCTGTGCGATGCATTCTGCACAACCGAAGAAGGCGTCAAAGGCAAGCGGGCGGTCGATTGGCGGCTCGTAGATCGTGTGGCAACAAATTCGAAGTTCGATGCCGAGGTGGCGGCGATGGTCGCGAAGCTGGCGGCCAGTGTTAAAAAGCCCGAGGTATCCAAAGGCATTGCGCTGACGCCTCTCGCGCGTGACATCGGTGCCGATGCGATCACTTACAGTTCGGTCGGCGTGGCCATCGACCGGGTGGGGCGCCGTGCGACGATCACCGTACGTGGACCCGAAGCCGCGCCGCCGGACGATGCGGCGGCCATGCATGCGCTCGGCGACCAGTTCTGGCCGCTGCGTGTCGCCCGTGAACTCGACGATGCGATTCTCGAGCTCCGATTGAACGAGTTGGAAATGGGTACGCTGGTCTTCAAGTCGGAAGGTGATGCGGGCCGGGTGCTGGCATTCGATGCGTTCCTCGGCGCGCTGTCCAACGATTGGTTGGCGCTCGAAATCCGTAACTACTGGAAGCGTGTGCTGAAGCGCATCGATGTCACGTCGCGGTCGCTGGTGGCGACGATCGAGCCCGGCTCTTGTTTCGCCGGAACGCTTGCAGAAATCGTCTTCGCTTGTGACCGCAGCTTCATGTTCCAGGGTACGCGCAAGGGCGATAACCGAGGCGTTGCTTCGCTGATGCTTTCGGCGCAAAATTTCGGGGTGTACCCAATGAGTAACGGCCTGACGCGGCTCGCGACACGCTTTCTGGGCGAGCCCGAGAGTGTCGGAGCGGCGCAGAAAATGGTCGGCAAAACGCTCGATGCGGGCACTTGCGAAGATCTGGGACTGGTCACGACCGCCTTCGACGAAATCGACTGGGACGATGAAGTGCGGATCTTCCTCGAAGAGCGCAAAAGCTTCTCGGCCGACGGACTGACAGGCATGGAGGCAAATTTGCGCTTCCCTGGACCAGAGACGATGGAGACCAAGATTTTTGGTCGTCTTACAGCGTGGCAAAACTGGATCTTTCAACGTCCCAACGCGGTTGGTGCCGATGGTGCACTCAAACGCTATGGCACCGGTGTGAAAGCGGACTTCAATCCTGAGCGGGTGTGACGCGCTGCGGCCTGCAGCTGTCGCGACGACAGCGAAATCAAGACGGGAAATTTCATGGCATTTATCGGCATCGGTTTGCGTCACGTGGTTGCGGGATATGCGATCGTCGCGGGGTTACAAACCACCGCAGTGCTGGCGCAGAGTGCGCCCGCTCCGGCGCATCAGCATAGTCCAGCCGCAGGTCAACAAAATACTGTGCCTTCGCCAGCGGGAATTCCGAAAGCCGGCGGCGCTGCAACCGACGCCTCGAAAGCCTTCGAGGCGGCTGCGATGAAGATGCACAAGGACATGTCGTCGGATTACACCAATGACGTCGATGTCGACTTCGTACGTGGCATGATCCCGCATCATCAGGGTGCCATCGATCAGGCGGAAATCCTGCTGAAATACAGCACCAATCCGAGGCTGCGCCGTCTCGCGGGCGGCATCATCGCGTCGCAGCGCCGCGAAATCCGCTTCATGGAGAAGTGGCTCAAAGCCCGAGAACAAGGCGTCGAAGAAAAGAACATGCCGGCGTGGTTGCGTCGCAATCCGTCAACGCTCGATGCGGCAAAAAAATCGGGTGATCAGGAATAGCGATAATTTCTATTCGGTGACGACAAGAAACTCCAGATGCGACATCAGTTGAAAGGGTGCACGCAATGACCACATCCCCCATGCCGGCAGGTGCCGTCGACTACACGACAAAAATCCCCAACAACGTCAATCTGGCGGACGACCAGCGCGTGCTCAAAGCGCTTGAGCAGTGGCATCCCGGCTATATCGACTGGTGGATGACGATGGGTCCCGAGGGCTTCCAGACGTCGGACGTCTATTTGCGTACGGCCATTTCGATCGACCCCAAGGGCTGGGCTAAATTCGACTATGTCAAAATGCCTGAATATCGCTGGGGTATTCTTTTAGCGCCACAGGACGATACGCGGCAGGTGAATTTCGGCGCGCACAAAGGCGAAAAAGCCTGGCAGGAAGTGCCGGGTGAATACCGTGCCAACCTGCGGCGACTGATCGTCGTGCAAGGCGACACCGAACCGGCCTCGGTCGAACAGCAACGTCATCTCGGCAAAACCGCGCCGTCACTCTATGACATGCGGAACCTGTTCCAGATCAACGTCGAGGAAGGCCGGCATCTGTGGGCGATGGTGTACCTGCTGCAGAAATACTTCGGCAAGGATGGCCGCGAGGAAGCCGAAGGTTTGCTGCAACGCCGCTCCGGCGACGACGACAAACCGCGCATGCTCGGTGCGTTCAACGAGACGACGCCGGACTGGCTGTCGCTGTTCATGTTTACGTTCTTCACTGACCGCGACGGCAAGATGCAGCTCGAAAGTCTGGCGCAATCAGGCTTCGACCCGATGTCGCGCACGTGCCGTTTCATGTTGACCGAAGAAGCGCATCATATGTTTGTCGGTGAGACCGGGGTCGGTCGCGTCATCGAACGCACCTGCGAGGCGATGAAGGCGGCGGGGATTGACGATCCGCACGACATCAATCGGGTTCGTGCGCTCGGCGTCATCGATCTGCCGACCATTCAGAAG
This sequence comes from Hyphomicrobiaceae bacterium, assembly GCA_025359165.1. GTDB lineage: Bacteria > Pseudomonadota > Alphaproteobacteria > Rhizobiales > Hyphomicrobiaceae > JABFRJ01. Next base: position 28,677 of record JANYHG010000025.1, on the reverse strand, counting down.
AAGGCCAACCTGCACTTCTCGCTGTCGCTGGATCTATTCGGTTCGGAGGTCTCGACCAACGCCGCGAACTTCTACAACGGCGGCCTCAAGGGTCGATACATGGAGACCAAGATCGACGACGATCACGCGCTGACGTCGGCGACCTATCCGGTGCTCAAGTTCATCGATGGCCAGATCCGCATGGTCGAAGAGCCCGCGCTGACCGCGCTCAACATGCGCCTGCGCGACGATTACGTGAAAGATTGCCAGGGCGGCGTAAACCGCTGGAACAAGGTGATGGAGAAGGCGGGCATCAAGTTCGCGTTGACGCTGCCCTCCGTTGCATTCCATCGCCATGTCGGGGAATTCAAAGGCGTACACGCCACGCCCGATGGCAAAGTGCTGACCGAGACGCAGTGGGCGCAAATGCGGGATCAGTGGATCCCATCGCTCGACGATGGTGCGTTCATCGAGAGCTTGATGGTGCCTTGCTGGGAACGCGGCAAGTACGCCAACTGGATCGCGGCGCCTAAGGTCGGCATCGACAACAAAGGTGGCGATTTCGAATACGTTAAAATCCACAGGGCGTGAGACGACGCCGCCGGGAGCCGAGAGGTTTCCGGCGTCGGGGTTTTGTGATGTTGTCCAGCAAGACAAAACCGAGGAGGGGACAGGCGTGTTCAGACCGAGTTGGAGCGCTGCAACCATTGTTGTTGCAGTGACCGCGAGTGTCGCGTTGGTGGAAACAGCGACGGCGGTGCAGGCACAGACTAAACTGGGTGCCGATGCGGCTGCGGCCTGCAGCGCGCTTGCCGGGATGGCGGTTCCAGCCGCTGCCATCGGCATCCCGAGTGGGGCGGCGCGCATCGAGAATGCAACTTTGTCGCCCGGCGCGCCGCTTGCGGTCGCCGACAAAGGGCCGACCCCCGCTGCGCGGATCACGCCGGCAACGCCCGATCATTGCAGGCTGACGGGTGCGATCGACCCCATCGATCCGATCGCGCCGCCGATCAAGTTTCAGATCAACCTGCCGGTCGACTGGAATGGGCGCGCCGTCCAATATGGCGGCGGAGGGTTCAACGGCACCGTCATCACCGGACTCGGCCTCGTACCTGCCGCTCGCTTCGACAAGCCGTCACCACTCGCACAGGGGTTCGTGTCGTTCGGCACCGACTCCGGTCACGGCGTGACGCCAGCGATCCAGGCCTTTGCGTTGAACGACGAAGCGTTCGCGAACTTCGCTCACGCATCGTATAAAAAAGTGCGCGACGTGATGGCGACTGTCGTGCAGCGCGCTTACGGTCGCGCACCCGACAAGGTCTATTACTTCGGTAGTTCCGAAGGTGGCCGCGAAGGCATGACGATGGCACAGCGGTATCCTACGGATTACGACGGTATCTTCGCGCGTGTGCCGGTGATCAACTGGACCGGTCTCATCCATGCGAGCGCGCGTGGTGGCACGGCGACGATGGGTGATGCGTGGCTCGACGCGCCGCAGGTCAAAGTTGTGGCGGATGCCGTGCTGGCAGCGTGCGACAGCGGTGACGGCGCAGCGGACGGAATCGTGTCTGATCCGGTCAGCTGCCGCGCCAAGTTCGATGTAACCAAGCTTAGTTGCACTGCGGGACAGGTAGCGACGCAGTGTCTGTCGCCGGCGCAGGTCAAGGCGGTTCAGACGCTGCACGCTCCTTACAAATTTTCGTTCGCACTCGCCAACGGCATGACCGAGTATCCCGGCTGGGGCGTGTCTGGCGAAGCGACGGCCGCGTTCGGTCCGACCGGAGGCTGGCGCGCTTGGTGGCTTGGCACGACGGCACCGGCAACGCCGCCGACACCGAGCAACGGCATCGTATGGTTTTTTGGAAACGGCGCGCTGCGCTACGTGTTTGCGCGCGACGCAAATTTCGAGGTGGCGAAATACAAGCCGGAAGACTTCGCCGATCGGGTGAAGGCTGTCTCGGCGCTTATGGATTCAACCAATCCAGATCTGTCAGGGTTCAAGGCGCGCGGCGGGAAATTGATCATGCTGGAGCATATGGCGGACTACGCGCAAAGCCCCTATGCGGGCATCAACTATTATGAATCGGTCGTGCAGAAGTTCGGCAAAAGCGACGCTGATAGTTTCATTCGGCTGTTCATCGCACCCGGTGTCGATCACGTCGGCAGCGGTGCACCCGCCAATGTCGACATGCTCGCGACGCTGGTGGATTGGGTCGAAAAGGGCAAAGCGCCTGCCGATCTCGAACTGGCCGAGCAGTCATTGGAGCCACCGTTTGCGGTGCTGCGCGCGCGACCGTTGTGCGAATGGCCGGCTTGGCCGCACTACAAAGCCGGCGACGTCGCTCAGGCTGCGAGCTTCGAGTGCCGGAAGTGACAACAGCAATCGCCTTAGATGAGCCCTTAGATGACCTCGACTGAAGCCACAGCCGTCAAAAAGCAGCATCTCATCGACCCGGAGATCTGCATTCGCTGCAATACGTGCGAGGCGACGTGTCCGGTCGGTGCCGTCACGCACGACGATACGAACTACGTGGTCGACGTGGAGAAATGCAATTTCTGCATGGACTGCATTTCACCCTGCCCGACGGGCTCAATCGACAACTGGCGCACCGTGGCACCGGGGCGTGTCTATTCGTTGTCGGAGCAATTCAGCTGGACCGAACTGCCAAAGCAGGGCGAACTGAGCGACGGTGAAACGGCTGCGGCCGAGGCGATCGAGGCCGAAGTCGGTGCGCTGTTGGCGGAGGCGCACAAAGGTTCTGGCGGTAAAGCCGTCGCGCCGGCAAGTGCCACCAAACCTTCGGTCAATCTCTACAGCCGCGCTAAGCCGATGGTCGCCACGGTTCAGGGCAACTTCCGTATCACCGCCGCCGGTGCCGAAAGCGATATTCGCCACATCGTGCTGGGGTTCGGCGAGCAAGCTTTTCCAGTGTTGGAGGGCCAGTCGATCGGCGTGATTGTGCCGGGCACACGCGCCGACGGCAAACCGCACGACATCCGCCTCTACTCGGTCGCATCCGCGCGCGATGGTGAGAAGCGCAACGGCAACAACCTGTCGCTGACCATCAAGCGGGCGGAGCAGGGCGTCGGCTCGACCTACATGTGCAATCTGAAGGTCGGCGACAAAGTCTCGATCACGGGGCCGTTCGGTTCGACATTCCTGATGCCGAACGATACCAACGCCAACATCATCATGATCTGTACCGGCACCGGCTCGGCACCGTTTCGCGGTTTCACCGAGCGTCGGCGGCGGGCGATCGAAGGCGCTGCGGGCAAGTTGGTCATGTATATGGGCGCCCGCACGCCAGAGGAACTGCCCTATTTCGGTCCGCTGCAGAAAGTGCCGCAATTGCTGCTCGAAAAGCATCTGGTTTACTCGCGATTGCCGGGGCAGCCGAAGGAATACGTGCAGGACCGCATGCGCAAGCACGGACCTGAACTCGTGACTTTGCTCAAGAGCGCCAGTACGCACGTGTTCATCTGCGGCCTGCGTGGCATGGAGGCGGGCGTCGACGAGGCACTCGCCGACATCTGTCGCGCCGAGCGGCTTGACTGGAGTGCGCTCAAGCCCGACATGCGCGGCAGCGGTCGGTATCACGTCGAGACGTACTAAGTCGGCGCTCGCCGCGCGGGCCACCGGTTACTCACGGTCGTCGTGAACGAATGGTTGTCGTAAACGACCTGTCGCGACGTGTGCATTGCCCTGGAAATTGTACAGGAACTTGTCATGGCCGAAAACAAACCTGTCCGAATCCAGACGCAAGGCATCCACCACATTACGTTCATGGGAGCGGATCGCCAGACGTCGGTCGATTTCTGGCAGGGCGTGCTCGGAATGCCGTTGGTGTTCGAGCAGCCGAACCTCGACGACGAGACGCAGAACCATCTGTATTTCGATCCGGGCGACGGTCGGCTGATCACGATCTTCACCAGCGAGGATTGGCCGAAGGACGCGCGGCCGACACCGTTGAAAGCCGGCAGCCTGCACCATCTGGCCTTCATCGTTTCGCGCGCGACTTATACGCAGGCCGCCGACCGGCTGAAAACACGCGGCTTTGCGTCGTCGGGTGCTGTCGATCGCGGGTTCATGGACAGCTTGTACTTTCGCGATCCGCTCGGCCATATTTTTGAGCTGGCCTGTTACAAGTTCGATCCGCCGTACGGCTTCACGCATGCGGATGTGCTCGCGCGGGCGCACAAGATTCGTGTCGCGGCGGGGGCCAAGAACATTGCAGATCCGCATCTGGCGGATGCGATCGTCGAGATGAGCGGGTTGCGGGGAACGTAGGAACGTGAGTTGGGTCAAGCGCAGTGCGGGCCAACATTTGCGGCATGAGCAAGTGATGTTGGGTCGCGCCTAGAGGCTTGACCCAACCTACAGGTCTTTGTTGTGGACTTTTATACCCCGAGCGTGCGTTGCATCAGGGCTTGGTCGGCGAGCAGGGCTTGGGGATTGCCGTCGAACACCATCTCGCCTTTGACCAGCACGACGACCCGGTCGGCGACGGCGGTCACTTCGCTCACCGTTTTGTCGACGACGAGCGTGGCGATGCCGGCGTCGCGTACCAGCCGGATCGTGCGCCAGATCTCGTCGCGGATCAGCGGTGCCAGGCCCTCGGTTGCTTCGTCGAGAATGAGCACGCGCGGATTGGTCAGCAACGCCCGGCCGATTGCCAGCATCTGCTGCTCGCCGCCAGAGAGCTGGTGGCCCATGTTTGAGGCGCGCTCGCGAATGCGCGGGAAAAGATCAAGCACGCGCTCGACGGTCCATTGTCGGCTGCCGTCGACGCCGGGGCGTTCTGCCAGCGTCAGATTTTCGATGGTGCGCAGCGACGCGAATATTCCGCGCCCTTCCGGGACGTAGGCGATGCCGCGTCGCGCGATGCGGAATGGTTGGGCATTGGTGACGTCGGTGCCGTCGACGGAGACGCGACCCGAGCGTGACTTGACGAGACCAAGCATGGTACGAATGAGGGTGGATTTGCCCATGCCGTTGCGGCCCATCAAGCCTACGGTTTCGCCGGGTGTCAACGCGAGTGACACGCCGCGCAAGATATGGCTTTCGCCATAGTAGGTGTGCAGATTTTCAGCTGATATCAGCGGCGCGTTCACGCGTGGCCTCCGAGATAGGCGGCTTGCACGGCTGCACTTTCGCGCACCGACTGCGGCGTGCCTGAAGCCAGTACGGCACCTTCGACCAACACCGTCATGACGTCGGCAACCTTGAACACGAAATCCATGTCGTGCTCGATCAACAGCACCGCGTGATCGCGCGCAAGAGACTTGAGCAGTGCGGAAATCCGCTCGCCTTCTTCCTGACCCATGCCGGCCAACGGCTCATCGAGCAACAGAACCTTTGGATCGGTGGCGAGTGTCATGGCGATTTCGAGCTGGCGTTGTTCGCCGTGGCTGAGTTCGCCCGAGGGTCGGAGGCGTGATTGCGTGAGCCCGACGCGCTCGATTGCGAGGTCGGTGATTTCGAAAAGTGTGCGCGAATTGGCCGCGCGGCTCAGCAGCGAGGCGAGCGTTCCGGTGCGGGCTTGAGCGGCGAGACGTACATTTTCGTGCACCGTTAGGGGCAGAAAAATGTTGGTGCGCTGAAATGATCGTGCGACCCCGGCACGCGTGCGTTGCCAGACGTTCAAGCTGGTGATGTCGCGGCCTTCCAGCAGGATGCGGCCGGCGCTGGGTGTGAACTCGCCCGCCAGAAGATTTACCAGCGTGGATTTGCCGGCACCGTTCGGGCCGATGACAGCGTGCAACTCGTTGCGGTGCAGAGACAGCGAAACATCGCGTGTCGCCTGCAGGCCGCCGAAGCTTTTCGACAGACCTTCGGTGCAGAGTACGAGGGCGTTAGCTGGGGTCGTTGCGGCGGGGTCACCCATGCCTGTCTCCCGCGCCATTCGAGGTGTTGCGAGATCCGAGCCCGGCAAGACCGCGAGGAAGCAGGATGACCACGGCGAGAATGACCAGTCCCTCGACGAGCAGTTTTCGCTCAGTCAGCAACTGCGCAACTTCGCCGAGGCCGGTCAGCGCGAGAGCGCCGAGGATCGGGCCGTGCAGACTGCCGAGACCACCAAGCAGGATCATCAACAGCGCTTCGGCGGACTGATGCCAGCCGACGATTTCCGGATTTACGAAACCACGGTGCAGCGCCCACATGTGGCCTGCGGCACCCGCGAGAGCACCAGCCAAGGTAAAGGCGATCAACTTGATCTTGAAGGTATCGAAGCCGATAGCGCGCATGCGGTGTTCGTTGACGCGGATGCCTTCGAGCGCGCGCCCGAATAAAGTTTGAAGCAGCATCGCCAACCCCAGATACATCGCCACAAGCTGCACGAGCGCGACGTAGTAGGTGCCGAGATATTTCTGCTTGCGCGGCAGATCGAGCGTGGCACCGAAGGCCGATATGAGCGGCTTGGTGAGATAGGCACCATCGGTGCCGCCGCCGAGCTTGGTGTCGTGGAAGACAAAGAAAATCATCTGCCCAAATGCCAGCGTCACCATCAGAAAGAAGAACCCGGTCGTGCGCAGTGAAAAGAGCCCGACGACACAGGCGGCCGCGCCGGCGACGAGCATGGCGACCGGCAAGGTGATCCAGATCGGCAGCGCGACGTTTTCGGGCGAGATCAGGTACACGACATAGGCCGCGAGGCCGTAAAATGCGCCATGGCCGAGGCTGACGAGCCCGGTCGCGCCGACCAGCAACTGCATCGACAGCGCGAGCATGGCCGCTATCATCGCCGACGTGACAAGTTCGGCGTAATAGGATGGCACCAGCCACGGCAGAACGGTTATGGCGGCGGCTAACACAACGAGGCCGATCCGGCCGAGAAGGGTGTGTGGCAACAGTCGAGTTGTGCGCAGCGGGACCTCGATCATGTGCCGCGCTGCCCGAATAGACCGTTGGGACGCCAGAGCAGAACGATGGCCATCAGCACGTAGATCGCGAGGCCGGAGGCCTTCGGCGCGTAGGCCTTGCCCATGGTATCGATGAGGCCGATCAGCAGTGCCGACCAGAATGCGCCGGAGACGGAGCCGAGCCCGCCGATCACCACGACGACGAACGAGATGATCAACAGGTTATCGCCCATGTTCGGATACACCGACGACAGCGGCGCGTTCAGCGCGCCCGCGGTCAGGGCAAGTGCGGTGCCGACGGCGAACACCGTCAGATGCACGCGGCGGGGATCGATGCCGAGGGCGTCGACCATTTCCGGTCGCTCGGCGGCGGCGCGGATGATCGCGCCCATCTTGGTGCGCTCGATCCAGACGAAGAGAGCGGCGGCGAGCACCAGACAGCACACGATGACGACGAAGCGATAGGCGGCGTAGCTGAAGCCTTCGACGATCGGGATCGAGAAATCGAGCGCGGCGGGAATGGGCACGGAGTAGAAGTCATTGCCGACCAACAGCGAGCGCCCTTCCTCGAACAGGAGAATGAGCGCGAAGGTCAGCAGCACCTGATCGAGGTGTTCACGCTTGTAGAAGTAGCGGAACAGGAACCGCTCCAAGAGGCTGCCAAGCAGGATGCCGCCGAGCATGGCGACGGGCAGCGCGATCCAGAGCGAACCGACGGCGCGTGCGACCACGAAGGCGGTATAGGCGCCGATCATATAGAGCGACCCGTGCGCGAGGTTGATCACCCCGAGCACGCCGAATATCAGCGTCAGGCCGGACGAGATCAGAAACAGCAGCAAGCCGTACTGCAAGCTGTTCAAGATCTGCGCGAGAAAGCTGGACAGGGTCATGGTGATCTCAGGCAGCGGTCAGCGGGCAGCGGTCAACTGATACCTGGGTACCCCTGCCCGCGCCTTCGATACCTTAGATCTTGCAGCCGGTGCCGGGGTCGGCGAGTTGGGCTGCGATCGTGCTGACGATCTTGTTCTGGCCGTTGGTGACCTTGCGGAGGTAGATGTCCTGGACGACGTTGTGCTGTGGCGACATGGTGATCGCGCCGCGCGGGCTGTCGATCTTGGCTTTTTCCATGGCGGCGTGCAGCGTCTTCTCGTCTTCGATGTTGCCCTTTACGGCTTCGAGGCCGGCGGCGAGCAACTGAGCTGCATCATAACCCTGCACAGCGAACACGTCTGCTTCACGATTGGCTTTGGCCTTGAACGCGGCGCGGAATGCATTGTTTTTGGGAGTATCGAGACCGTCACCATAGTGCAACGCGGTTTCGATGCCGTCGGCAGCGGCACCCTGTCCGCCCAACGTGCCTTCGGTCAGGAAGCCGGAGCCGCACAGCGGCACCTTGATGCCGGCGGCCGCGTAATCCTTGACGAACTGGACCGCACCGCCGCCCGAGAAAAACGCGCCGATGGCATCGACGCCGAGGCCTTGGATCTGCGCCAGCAACGGCTGGAAGTTGGTTTCAGGGAACTTCAGCGTGAGCAGCGATACGAATTGGCCGCCACCCGCTTCGAGGCCCTGTTTGAAGCCTTCGGCGCTCTCGGTGCCGGCCGCGTAGTCCCAGGTGATCCAGCTGGCCTTCTTGACGCCTTTCTTGCCGAGCGCGAGGCCCATCGCATAGGCCGGCTGCCAGTTGGTGAACGAGGTGCGGAACACGTTTTTCGCGCACAGGTCGCGGGTGACAGCGGCGTTACCGGCGTTGGGCACTAGTGTCAGCGTGCCGCTTTCCTTGACGACTTTGTGGATGCCCATTTGCACGCCGGAGTGGACGGTACCGATGAGCACGTCGACGCCGTCGCGCTTGACCAGACGCTCGGCGTTTTGGGGGCCGAGCTCGGGTTTGGATTCATCGTCCAGCTTGACGAACTGGACTTCGCGACCGCCGAGCTTGCCGCCTTTTTCGGCCAGCACCATTTCGACGCCATGCGTGATGTTCTCGCCGAGCTGGGCAAAGGTGCCGGAGTAGGGCAGCATCAAGCCGACCTTGAGCGGCTTTGTCTGGGCAATGGCCCAACGGGTCGGGATGACCGACGCGGCAACGGTTGCGGCACCGGCTTTGATCAGCGCACGGCGGTTCAGGCGTTGGATCGGTGTGGTCATCAGGTCCCTCCAGACGTTTTCAGCTGACATCCTAAACGATGTCTTGGCAGAGGAATTAGCACGCCGACGGCTGCGGTCGATAGTGCTATGATGGTGTTAAATGACTTAGCGAGCCAAATTGCGTCGGGACGAGTTGCTGCGCACGCTGGGAGTGTACGAGTTGAACACTGCGGCGTGGACGCGCGTAGGCACATTCAAAGATGACGATGCGGTCTGCGCGCCGCCGTTCGCATCACTGACGTTCGCCCTCGATACGCTGTGGTTAGAAGATAGCTGATTATTGGGCCGCCTGCAGAATGCGCGAAGGTTTCAAGGCGATCGCGGAGAGCGTAGCGGTGAGTGCAGCGCCCTCAGGATCTTTCTCGGCGGCGATGCGGGCTTGCAAGATCTGATCGGCGAGATCGGGCGGTGGATGTGCTGCGGTCAGCGCGGGCTCGACCAGCGTCGAGGCGATGCGCTCGAAACTGGTCATTCCGCGCTTGTAGGTCGCGCCATACCCGCGCACGATTTTGGCGGTGGCGATCAGTTCTCGCGCAGCCTCTGGATCACGTTTCGCAGTCGCCTCCACCAAGCCGAGCCAATGGCGCAGCCAGATTTGCTCCTCGTGGAATTTGTGCGTTCGCGGGCGCCAGCCGCGCAAGGCGGCGAGAAACTTCAGGCGGAGAAAGCCGGACAGCCGTGTCGTCGTCACGGTCAGCGGCATGGCTGCGTCGGCCAGTCCCAGTTTCGTGGCCAGCCGCATCAGCGGGCGGGCGAGCAGTGGCGGGAACAATCCCAAAATTTCGTCCGTGCCGGGCTTCATGAATTCGGTGATGTCGACGATATCGCCGGGACGCGCTTTGGCCTCGGCGGTCACGCGGGCGAGGCGTGCTGCGCGAAGCTTCAGTTGAGCGACACGAATGACATCTTCGACGCTCATCCGCACCGCGAGATGACGCGCGAGTTCGGAAAGCAGCGCGTCGTCGACGTCGGGCATCGCTGCAAACCGCCTGAGGTGGTCGAGGTAGGTGCCGGCATAAGCGGCGTTCTGATAGTCGGTGAGGCGGGCGACGCCCTCGGCTGCGACCACGCTGGTGCGAGCTGGAAATTCAGCGACGGCAACGACTTTTTTCTCAGGTGATGGGGCGACGGCGGCGATGCTCGACGTTGCGCCAGAGGAGATCGCGGCGAAGCCCGCTTCAAATCCCGACAGGTTGGCGGCCACGGATTTGCCCTCGTGTCGGACGGCAGCGCGCAAGGCATCGGCGCTCAGCGGTAGAACTTCAGCGGCAGCAAGCGCGCCCAGCATGATCGCACTGAGCGGCGCTTTTGCAGTGACGGCGATGGCATTGAAATCGGCAAGAATGGCGTGTCTGGCAGACGTTTCAAGGATCTTGATCATGGCATCGCTGTCGCGGCGGCCGTCGGCCATCGCCATTTTCTCGTCCATCGTAAAGACGCGCGCGGTGTTCGCGATCAGCGTGGTGCGGTCAGCCGATAGCATGCCGGTGCCGGCAAGGCGGGTGGCTTCGAGCAGTTCACTGGCGAGCAGAATATCCACCTGACCTGGGGCGGGATTGAGTGCGAGAACAGGGCGCGGCTTGCCTGTTACTGCTGCGATCATCTCGATGTAGTACGTGGTTGCGCCCGTGCGCTGGGCGACGCCGGGAATAGATGTGCGGCTGACGACAAGTCCCGATGCCACGGCGGCTTCGGTAATCCAGCCTGCGAGCACGCCGCCGCCTTCGCCGCCGAGGGCTGCGATCAGGAGGCGGGTGGGGGTAGTCACGGGGGGTGTCATAGGGCGGCTTCCCTCGCGCCGGACAAATTCATCAGCCCAGCGGATATTGTGCGTTTGAAGCGGTCCCATGGGCCTGGGTTCTGGATTATGTCGATGCGCGCGAACGAGGGGCACAGCTGGGCTGCGTGCGCAACCTCGCCGCAGAGACCGCAGCCGACACAGTCGTTGTTCACATGGGCGATCGGGTCGCTGCGCAGCGGATCTTCGCTGGGCTTGACGGTCAGCGATGGGCAACCTGACAGGCGGATACAGGACCGGTCACCCGTGCAGATGTCGGGGTCAATCCAGAAGCGCTGGCGCACGATACGCTGGCCTTTGGCGACCGCCGCTGCAAGTGCGGGGCGCACGCGACGCTGCCGGGCCAACTGGCATTCGCCGTCAGCGATGATGACCTTCAGGCCTTTTTCCTTGGACCGGATGGCAGCGTCGAGTGTCTGCTTGACCTCGGACACACCATAGGTGCGCACGCGCCGTATCCATTCCAAGCCAAGGGCCCGCAAGCTGCGTTCGATCTCGATGCCTTTGCCACGACCCTCATCGTTCGGACGGCTCGATGGCAGGTCCTGCGTGCCGGTAGCGCTGGAATAGCCGTTGTTCATGACGATCAATACGCCGTCGTCCTTGTTGAAGGCGGCGCTGGCGACGCCGGACAACAATCCATTATGCCAGAAACCGCCGTCGCCCATGATGGACACGGGACGCTTTTGTTGCACGCTGGATACGGCGGCGGCAGACGCCAGCGACATGCCGTATCCGAGAATGGAATTGCCCTGGCTGAAGGGCGCGAACGTGCCGAAGGCGTGGCACCCGATGTCGGCTGCGACGTGAACGGCGCCAGTCTCCTGCTTGAGGATTTTCATCGCCGAAAAGACAGGTCGTTCCGGACAGCCGGTGCAGAAGGTCGGTGGTCGTGCCGGTAACGGTGTTTGCAAAGCCCCGGCGACTTTGGTGACGCGGGACTGGTGCTCGGTCAGCCAGTTGGTGAGGACGTTGGCGGCGCTGTCGAGACGTGCGCTCGTGGCCCCGCCACCCTTCGCGGCCCCCTCAAGCGGGGAGGATACGGTAGGCTGAACGGTTTGCAGCTTCAAAAACTTCGCCAGCCCATCGGCCATGACAAGCGGGGTATATTCTCCGGCCATGGGCAGGCAGTCTTTGCCGTGGAGCTTGGTTTGCAGATCGGCCTTGCGCAGGATTTGCCCGATGGCTTGCTCGAGGAAATCAGGTGCGCCTTCCTCGACCACGAGCACGGCCTTTTTGCCAGCGCAAAACTCGGTGATCTGACGGGACGACAGCGGATGGGTGACGTTGAGCACGAGCGTGGAGACTGCCGAATTGCCGTAGATATCTGAAAGACCCGCTGCGGTCAGGCGATCGTTCAGAACGTTGAACAGCCCGCCTTGCACGATGATGCCGACGTCACCATCGGCGGGGCCGACGAACTCGTTCAGTTGGTGATCGAGAATGAATTGCTCGGCAGCTGGCCTGCGGCGCGTGACCTTGTCGATCTCCTGATTGAAGGTGACGGGCGGGTGCGAAAGCTTGGCATAGTCGAACACCGCCGGGTCTGCGAGACGCGCGTTCGTCGAAACTTTTGCGGCCACGTTGTCCTTCGCCTCGAAGCTGCCGTAGACGTGACAGGCGCGAATGCGCAATTCGACGATGACCGGCGTATTGGAGGCTTCCGACAGCTCGAAGCCTTTTTCGACCATGCGGACGATGGTCGGTAGATCCGGTCGTGGATCGAGCAGCCACACCGACGACTTGAGCGCGAACGCGTGCGTGCGCTCCTGAATCACACTGGCGCCCTCGCCGTAATCTTCGCCGACGACGATCAATGCGCCGCCGATGACACCGGCGGAGGCGAGATTAGACAGGGCGTCGGCGGCAACATTAGTGCCGACGATGGATTTCCAGGTGACGGCACCGCGCACGGGGTAGTTGATCGACGCGGCGAGAAGGGCGGCGGCGGCGGCTTCGTTGGTGCACGTCTGGAGATGGACGCCGAGTTCGGCGAGGATGTCCTCGGACTGCAAAAGCACGTCGAGCAGGTGGCTTACCGGTGCGCCCTGGTAACCGCCGACGTAGCCGACGCCGGACTGTAGCAGCGCTTTGGTGACGGCGAGGATGCCCTCGCCGTGAAAGGTCGAGCCGGCGCCGAGCTTGAGGTTGGCGATTTCTTTGCGGAACGAGACTTCCATGGGTGCGCGGATCCGGGTGGGGGGCAAAGTTCTCGCATCGTAGCGGATGGCGGTGCAGGGAGTAAGGGTTTTGCGGTGGTGGCGGTTAAGCAATTTCAGCGTGAGCGGGTCTGGGTACCGGAGTGCGGTCGACGAGTTTTTGGCATTGCGAGAGTGATTTCGACCCCTGTGTCGACGCATTACGGTTAATCGACGTGAGCGGTTCTAATTTGCGATTTGGCGGCGGTTTGTGGTTTCGGCTGGGGCCGTAGGTAAGTTTTGCAAACGCGGGCCAGCGGTCAAATGTGACCAGGGAAACACGGAACGGAGGTGTGAGGCTGAGACGCCGGACGGGCGTTCGTGTGCGGCGTAGACCGGGTGTGCGTGCGGCGCTACGTTGATCCGGAAAAGGGGGTGCCCTCAACCGTGCCCTTTCCCCGTCGTAAAGGACGGAGAGCGTTTTCGGCGTCATTTGCAGGCGCGGTTGCTCGCTCGGTTCACGGTGAGAGTTTTTGACAGGCAGTTCAATGCAGACACCTCCGCAGCCGAGCCCGTTCACCTCGGAGGAGATCCAGCGCTACAAGCGGCATCTGGTGCTGCGCGATGTAGGGGGCGCCGGGCAACAACGGCTGAAGGCAGCGCGCGTGCTGGTGGTGGGCGCAGGCGGGCTCGGTGCGCCGATGCTCATGTACTTCGCGGCAGCGGGGGTGGGCACGCTCGGCGTGGTTGATGACGACACAGTATCGCTCGACAATCTGCAACGGCAGATCGTGCATGAGACGGCGCGGGTCGGAACATCGAAAGTCGAAAGTGCGGCGGCGACGATCGGGCGAATCAATCCCCATGTCCGTGTCGAGCCGCATGCCGCTAGGTTGACGGCCGCAAACGCCATGGACTTGATTGGGCGCTACGACATCGTCGCGGATGGTTCGGATAATTTCGCGACGCGGTATCTGGTGTCGGATGCCTGCTATCTGGCGCAGAAGACGCTGGTCTATGCGGCAGTGGGGCCGTTCGACGGATACATCACCACGCTCAAACCGCATCTGAAGGCCGCTGACGGCATGCCCAATCCAACCTATCGCTGTCTGTTTCCGGAGGCTCCGCCGCCGGGGCTGATTGCGAATTGCTCGGAAGTGGGCGTGCTGGGTGCCGTCGTGGGTGTGGTGGGCACGCTGCAATCGACGGAGGTGCTGAAGGAGATTCTCGGCATCGGCGAGGGGCTGGTGGGGCGGCTGGTGATGTACGATGCGCTGGGTGCGCGTTTCGACACGGTGAAGTACAAGTGGAACGCGGATAATCCACTCTCGGGGCGATCAGCGTCGATCAAGGATTTGTCGGGTCATCTGGGCGCGGCGTGATCTGAAATGGCGTGCGTTCAGCATGAGAAAGCAAACCAGTATATACTCGGTTTGGTGATGATGAACGGGAGGGAAATTCAGATGAGTGACGAGATCAAAGTCAAAGACAGCAATGGCGCGGTGCTGATGGCAGGCGACAGCATTCAAGTGATCAAGGATCTGAAGGTCAAGGGTGCGGATACGCTGAAGCGGGGCACGGTGTTCAAGAACATCCGGTTGATCGAGGACGACCCGGAAAATATCGAAGCCGGTGCCGGGCGCAATACGGTCGTGCTCAAGACGATGTTCGTGAAAAAGGTGACCTGAGCCGTGCGGCGCGACTGGTCGCATATCCGCGGTGTGCTGCTCGACAAAGACGGCTCGATCCTCGACTACGCGAAAACGTGGCTGCCGATCAATCGCGAGGTCGCGCTGGCGGCAGCGGGCGGCGATCAGGGGTTGGCCGACATACTGCTACGTGCCGGCGGGCATGATCCTGACACCGATCGGGTGCGGCCCGGATCGCCCCTCGCGGCGGCGGGAGCAGCGGGGATCGTGGCGTGTTTCGCGCACGTTCTAGGCGGGCGTACGCCGCCGGATCTGTTGGCGACGGTGACGCGGCTGTTCGCAGAGGGTGGCGGCAAACATGCGGTGCTGCTGGATGGTGCGGCCGAAGCGATCAAATCGCTGAAAGCGCGCGGGCTGGTCGTCGGTCTGGCGACGAACGACAGCGCGGGCGGGATGAAGGCATCGTTGGCGCGCGTAGGGCTTGGCGGTGCATTCGACTATCTGGTGGCTGCCGATAGCGGCTATGGCGAGAAGCCAGGACCTGGCATGGCGCTGGCCTTCGCCGAGGCGGTGGGATTGGAGCCACGTGCGCTGGCCGCCGTCGGCGACGCGGCGCACGACATGGAAATGGCTGCACGCGCGGGCTACGGCATGAAGGTCGCCGTGCTCTCGGGAACCGGGACACGGGCAGATCTCGAGCCGCTGGCGGATGTGGTGATCGGGAGTGTGGCGGAGTTGGCGGCGGTGCTGGCCGGTCTTACCGGCAGCGCTGCAGCGGGCCGCGATCGAGATGGAAATGGTTGCGGTGGGCGGCGTTGAAAGCCGGGCTCAGCGCAACGCGGAAATAGCGGCACGCCCCCTGATGAATGGCGCGCAGAAACTGCGCAGCGTCGCTCGCTTCTTTTCGCGCGGTAGCCCCAATGTCGTTCCGCGCAAAGAGGCCAGCGTCGTTCCAGCCTTTTACGACCGTAATCTGACGTCCGTCGGCGAGAGTGACGCCGCTGATGTCGACGGCGTTGGCGGACGCATGTTCGCTGCGTCGGGCGTACGCGGATGCGCGCCCCGCAATGTCGCGACAGGCATAGCTGCCGAAATGCTGGATCGACGTGACCGGCTGTCCGAAGATGCGCTGCGCGGCGGGTTGGACTTCGTGCTCGACCCACATCGCCAGCGCCGCAGCCGACTCACACGTCAGCTTGTCGAACTTGATGCGCACCTGACCCAACAGCTCGACGCGCACGCCATTGATCCATCCGCAGCCGTCTTGCAACGGGCTGTCGATGATCGGTGTCGCTGAGATGTGCGGTGACTTCAAAACGCGGCTGCAAAGTGCCGGATCGCGCCGCAGTTCAGCCAAGCGCCAATCGATGAACCAGGGCTGGGCGACAGACATATCGAGCGCTGGAAGTGGCGACAGTCGCGGCGGTACCCAGCCCTGACGAAAACTCACGCCAATTGCCGCAAGCACGACACCGACCGCCGCAACGAGATAGAATGCGGAACGGTGTTGCACGCCCAAGTTCCTGCTGCCTCAATACGCGCCTGCGACCTGGCCGACGCTGTCTTTGTTGTAGAGGTCGCGGCGGAATTGAATGACGCCGTCTTCGGTGGCCCAAGCGGTGATGTAGGCGAAATACAGCGGCACGGGCTTTTTCAGGCTGACGTCGAGCCGTTCGCCGGATTTCTTCATGGCCAGCACGCGCTCGTGCGTCCAGCCTTGATCGGCGACGAGCCAAGCGGCGAGTTGGTCGATGCCGGAGATCCGAACACAGCCCGAGCTTGCGGCGCGGAAATTGCGGCCGAAGAGCGTATCTGACGGCGTCGAGTGCATATAGACGGAGTGGCTGTTTTCGAAGTTGATCTTGACGAACCCGAGCGGATTTTCAGGACCGGGCTTTTGCTGAAACGTGTAGGCCGTAGCTGTCGCGGCGCTCCACTTGATCTTGGATGTATCGACCTTGCGGCCCTGCGCGTCGAGCGCGTCGATGCCGTATTTGGCCAGCACATCCTCGCCCTTGGCGGCCATGGCCGCACCCTTCGGGACCAAGTCCTGCGACAACACGGTTGGCGGCAGATGCCAGACCGGATTGAAATTGAGCTGGTGGATGGACGACCGGAGGATCGGCGTCTGGCGGTCCACTTTACCGACGACGCCGGCGTGACGCGAGACGATGCGGTCACCATCGACCGCCTCAATCTGTTGCGCCGGAATGTTGACGACGACATATTTTTTGGGGGCGGTGCGCGCGAGATCGGTCAGTCGCTGCAGATTGACCTTGAGCTGACGCAGCCGGACGGTCGCCGGCACATTCAAAGCCGCGACAGTCCGCTTGTCGATGACGCCGGTCGGGCTGAGCCCATTGGAGGCCTGGAAGCGTTTGACCGCTTTCTCCAGCCCGTAGTCGAAATTCTGCGAGATATCGCCGTCGTCGTCGCGCAGATCACCCGATAGCGCCAAGCGCTTCTTGATGGTTGCGATCGCCGGCGAGAACAAGCCGATGCTCATCTGCTGCTCGTCCGGGACAAGGGGAAAGCCGCCTCCGGCGACGACGCCCTCGTAAAGCCTGATGGCGTTGGCCATCGCGGCGAGGTTCTGCTTCGACAGCGTAGGAAAGCCTTTTGGCGGCTGCGATTCCCACTCTTTGACAAAGTTACGGTCGATATCGACCCGCTGATTGGACGGGCCGTCGCTCGTGGGAAATCCGACCCAGGTGCTTTGAGCCTGCGCTGCGGTCAGGCCCAAGCCGATGACGAGCAGGGCCGCGCCTGATGTCACGCGCGTGACGGCGGAGTTGAGGCAGACGATCAAGGCGCTCATGAATCTTACCGTGCTTTGGGCTTTTCGCACTTTGTTAGCAGCGGCTATGCCGTGAGTCTCATTAACAATTTACGAATTGGCACGCATTTGCTCGCATGTGCGAACGCGTGGGGTGTCTTGGCCACAGGGAGTGTGGTTGCCGGACTGGCGAGTGCAACCGCGTCTGGTGTTCGAACAGCAATGGGGCTGGATTGCTAGAAACGCCCGCTCACAAGCGCTGGACCGTGCGTAACTATCGAGGCAATGTCACGCTCACCTCTATTTTTGGTGCGATGTGTATAATCTCGGGAGCTTGTCAGGTATGGCCAACACCGACCCCATTGAAGATTTCGATGATGACGAACTCGAAATCGACAAGTCTTATGTGCAAAGGCGTGTCGATGACTGGATCAAGCGTCTTGAGGAGTTGAGGGCGTTAATAGCGGCGTGGGCAGGCCAGAATGGCTGGAAGACGAGTGACCTTACCGTGGCCATGGATGAAGAGCTTATGCAGAACCATAACATCCCCGCCAAACAAGTGCCTGGACTGACGCTGACGGGTCCAAAAAACGAACTCGTGTCGTTAAAACCGAAGGGGTTATGGGTGATTGGAGCCAATGGACGGGTCGACCTGTATTCACCCAAAGGAGCGTACCTGCTTGTCGATATCGCTGACCACTTCCAACCTGCGAAATGGGTTCTTTATCGGCCGGGTGACCGAAAGGAAGGGCAGCCCTTCGCGCCAGCGTTACTAGCGACGATGGTCTAACGATGAGGGATGTGCCGCAGATTAAAGCCGCCTACGATTGGATGATCGAGAGCTACCAGAACGAGGTCAGAACAGCAGCCGCCCTCAACGATCAGCTTGCGATCAACCGACTGGATGCCTCCCGAGATAATCTGGAACGAGGCATTTTTGTCCTTCTATTTGGACAGTTCGAAGTCGAACTTAACGATCGGTTTAAAGCGCGGCGCGACAATAGGAGCAGTAACCCCGATTGGACGGTTCGTCGAGGCTGGGACGCGCCGCAAATGATGGTTGGTAACGTCGGGAGAGTACCCTTCGATACACGGCTTGCGCTCATGATTGATCGCCTTACCGCCGATTATAAAAAGATTAAAGGCACGTACGAGCTTCGTAATCACTGCGCTCACGGCGGTACCTCGCAGCCTGTCGGATCGATCGACCTGTTCGTCAATGACCTCTATCTATGGCAAACGCTACTGCGAAGGACATAGGGAAGCAGTCGCAGGTCGCGAGGCGGCAAGTTCGATATTGCTAAGGTAAACGCTGCCATCTTCCAGTGCGCATTGATGAAAATTCAAATAGCGGGTGAGTTCGATCGCCACGGCGCGTTTCAGCGTCACATTAGCCATGGGTTCTTCGACGTCTCTTGGCGCATAGCCCGCCCGACCACTGCCTTTACCCCTTGCCATCCGTAAAGAAGCTGGCGACTTTGGTGAAGAAGCCGTCGGAGGCGGGAGAGGTTTCCTTGTGGCTGTCGCGCTCGAATTCCTTGAGCAGTTCACGCTGCCGCGAGGTCAGGTTCTTCGGCGTTTCGACTTCCACCTGAATGTACATGTCACCCATAGTCTTGGTGCGCAGCACGGGCATGCCCTTGCTCTTCAAGCGAAATTGTTTGCCGCTCTCGCAACCTTCAGGGATTTTGACCCGCGTCTTGCCGCCGTCGATAGTGGGTACGTCGAGTTGGCCGCCCAATGCCGCCGTCGTCATGGCGATCGGCACGCGGCAGAAGATATCGGCTCCGTCGCGCTGGAAGAAGTCGTGCGGCGCGATGGCCAGAAAAATATAGAGGTCGCCCGGGGGGCCGCCGCGCAGACCGGCTTCGCCCTCGCCGGCCAGCCGGATGCGCGTGCCGTCCTCGACGCCAGCCGGAATGTTGACCGACAACGTCCGCTCTTTGGTGATGCGGCCCGCGCCTTGGCAGCTCGGGCATGGATCTTTGATCGATTCGCCACGACCCTGGCAGGAGGGGCAAGTGCGCTCGATGGTGAAAAAGCCCTGGCTGGCGCGCACTTTGCCTGCGCCGCCGCAGGTGGTGCACGCGGTAGGCTGGGTGCCGGGTTTTGCGCCTGTCCCGGCGCAGGGTTCGCAGCCGACGCTGGTCGGCACACGGATTTGCGCATTCTTGCCGGCGTAGGCGTCCGACAGCGTGATATCCATGCTGTAGCGGATATCGCCGCCGCGTTCGCGACCGCTGCCGCGCCGTCCACCGGCACCGCGACGCCCACCCATGAATTCGCCGAACAGGTCGTCGAAAATATCCGACATCGACGACGCGAAATCCGGGCCGAAGCCACCGGGACCGCCGCCGCGTCCGCCCTCGAATGCGGCATGTCCAAACTGATCATAAGCCGACCGCTTCTGCGGATCGCGCAGAACGTCGTAGGCTTCGGCCGCCTCTTTGAATTTGATTTCGGCCGACTTGTCGTCGGGATTTTTGTCAGGGTGGTGCTCTTTGGCGAGCTTGCGGAATGCCGACTTGAGATCGCTCTCGGTCGCGCCGCGGGCTACGCCCAGCACTTCGTAATAATCGCGCTTCGCCATAAATTCAGAGGCCTTGGGTTCGAAGGGGCCTTTACGTAGTCGGACAAGTTATGCGCAACAATCCCGACCGGGACAACGATCACGGCAGCGACGGTGATCCGCCGCTGCCGTGATGTCACCGATTTTGCATGGACCGTTGCCCGGGAAGCATAAAATCAGCTCAGCCGTGTTTTTTCTTGTCGTCCTTGACCTCTTCAAAGTCGGCGTCGACCACGTTTTCGCCAGCCTTCTTGGCATCCGCCTTGGCTGCGGCTTCACCGCCGTCGTCGGCACCCGGCTGGTTCGCGTACATTGCTTCGCCGATCTTCATCGAAGCGGTGGCGAGTGCGCTCGTTTTTTCCTTGATGGCTTCGACGTTTTCGCCACCCAAGGCTGCACGCAGATCCTTGATCGCGGCTTCGATCGCCGTTTTGTCGGCAGCTGCAACCTTGTCGCCAAGGTCCTTGAGCGACTTTTCGGTCGAATGGACGAAGGCTTCGGCCTGGTTGCGGCTTTCGACCAACTCTTTCTTCTTCTTGTCTTCGTCTTTGAAGCGCTCGGCGTCGTCGGTCATCTTCTTGATGTCGGCTTCGGTCAAGCCGCCCGACGCCTGAATGCGGATCGACTGCTCCTTGTTGGTCGCTTTGTCCTTGGCACCGACGTTGACGAGACCGTTGGCGTCGATATCGAAGGTGACTTCGACTTGCGGTACGCCGCGCGGCGCGGGCGGGATGCCGACGAGATCGAACTGGCCGAGGATCTTGTTGTCGGCGGCCATTTCGCGTTCACCTTGGAACACGCGGATGGTGACGGCGTTCTGACCGTCTTCGGCGGTCGAGAAGGTCTGGCTTTTCTTGGTCGGAATAGTCGTGTTGCGATCGATCAGGCGCGTGAACACGCCACCGAGCGTCTCGATGCCGAGCGACAAAGGCGTCACGTCGAGCAGCAACACGTCCTTGACGTCGCCTTTCAGCACGCCCGCCTGAATGGCCGCACCAACGGCGACGACCTCATCGGGGTTGACGCCCTGATGCGGCTCTTTGCCGAACAATTCGCGGACCAGTTTCTGCACCTTCGGCATACGCGTCATGCCGCCAACAAGCACGACTTCGTCAATCTCGGCCGCCTTGAGGTTGGCATCCTTCAGCGCCTGCTGGCAGGGGCCTTTGGTCTTCTCGATGAGGTCGTCGACGAGGCTTTCGAGCTTGGAGCGAGTCAATTTCATGGTCAGATGCAGCGGTGACTGCGTCTTGGCGTTCATGGAAATGAAGGGCAGGTTGATCTCGGTCTGCTGCGATGAGGAGAGCTCGATCTTGGCCTTCTCAGCGGCTTCCTTCAACCGCTGCAGGGCGAGTTTGTCGCCGCGCAGATCGACTGCGGTCTCTTTCTTGAACTCGGCTGCGAGATACTCGACCAGACGCATGTCGAAGTCTTCACAGCCTAGGAAGGTATCGCCGTTGGTGGATTTGACTTCGAACACGCCGTCGCCGATTTCGAGAATCGAGACGTCGAACGTGCCGCCGCCGAGATCGTAAACGGCGATGGTTTTAGCCTCAGTTTTCTTGTCGAGGCCGTAGGCGAGAGCGGCGGCGGTGGGCTCATTGATGATGCGCAATACTTCGAGGCCGGCAATGCGGCCGGCATCCTTGGTCGCCTGACGCTGAGCATCGTTGAAGTAAGCGGGGACCGTGATGACGGCCTGCGTCACCGGTTCGCCGAGCTTGGCTTCGGCGGTCTCTTTCATTTTCTGCAGGATGGCCGCCGAAATTTCGGCCGGCGAATACTGCTTGCCCTGAGCTTCGACCCAGGCGTCACCGTTCGGTCCCTTGACGATGGTGTAGGGGACGAGCTTCTTGTCTTTCTCGACCATCGGATCGTCATAGCGGCGACCGATCAATCGCTTGATCGCAAACAAAGTATTGGTCGGGTTGGTGACCCCTTGGCGTTTCGCGGGAAGCCCCATCAGGCGCTCGCCGTCGGTGAACGCGACGATCGAAGGCGTGGTGTTGGCGCCCTCGGCATTTTCCAGCACCTTAGGCTTGGAGCCTTCCATCACAGCTACGCAGCTGTTGGTCGTACCAAGGTCAATCCCGATAACTCTTGCCATAGTCTCATGTCCTCTGTCTGTATCTGTGGCAGGCTGCCGGGACCCAGAACGTGGTCCGGCATCCATTTCAAATTTTACCCGACGTGTCGTCGTAATGAACGACGCCGGTCAGCGTCGGCAGCCCCCGAACTATGCTGTTGTGGGGGGTATATAGGTGGGGCCAAACGGCTCGGCAATGGTGCATCGCCATGCGTGGGGACAGAAATTCACCGCGCCGTCGCAGGTGGCGAACGGTGCGCAGAGCGGACGAACACCATGGTTTATTCGACATCGGCTTCACTCAAGCCGCTGACTTTCCGGCATTTACCACAAGCGTTAGACGTCGCAGCGCAGCGTTCATTGGCGGACGAGATCGGCAGCATTATGGTGGCCGCGCCGCCGTTTACGCCGACGATGCCAAAAACCGGCAAGCCGTTCTCGGTCGCCATGACGAACTGCGGACCCTTGGGCTGGGTCTCGGACAAGGAGCGAGGCTATCGCTATCAGGAGACGCATCCGATCACAGGTGCGCCGTGGCCGGCAATGCCACAGGCATTGCTCGATCTATGGCGGGCGCTGGCTGGCTTTCCCGGCGACCCCGAGGCTTGCCTGATCAATTTCTATGGAGGCAAAGCCAAGATGGGATCACATCAGGATCGCGACGAACTCGATCTTACAGCGCCGGTCCTTTCGGTGTCCCTTGGCGACGATGCGGTCTTTCATGTCGGCGGGACCAAACGGACCGATCCGAAGACGCGTGTCACACTACGTAGTGGCGACGTTCTGCTGCTCGAGGGGGCGAGCCGGCTTGCCTACCACGGTATCGACCGCGTGCTGCCCGATACGTCGTTGCTGCTGCCGCAGGGCGGGCGGATCAAACTGACGCTGCGGCGCGTGACCCATACCTGAGGCGTCGTGCTCATTGGGTGTGGGCTGTTGAAACTGTTTTTGCGCACATGCGAAGGCGTCTCGTGTATAGCCCGATCGCCGCGCGTATCGTTCCCCTAGCCCGCGTCGCTTTGGAGCCTCTCATGAGTATTTTCGGAAAAATCGCTTCGGCCATTTTCGGCGGGCATGCGACCGCCCCCGCGACGCCGATCAGCGCTGTGCCGACAACCAATGCTGCCTCTGCGCCGGCAACGCCGATCGCCGCGCCTGTCGCAGCATCGCCCGCCGTTCAGGCCTCTGCCGCGCCTGCCGCAGCATCGCCCATCGTGCAGGCCCCGGCAGCTGCGCCCGCCGGGTCGTCCCAATCCGCGGCAGTGGCCAAGCCGACCGTCGATGTGTCGGCTGTTCTCGACGGCATCACAGCCAAGCAAGGCGAGGCGCTGGACTGGCGCAAATCGATCGTCGATCTCATGAAGTTGCTGAAGCTCGACAGCAGTCTGACTTCGCGTAAGGAATTGGCCAAAGAGCTGCACTACAGCGGCGACATGAGCGATAGCGCCAGCATGAATGTGTGGTTGCACAAGCAGGTCATGACCAAGCTTGCCGAAAACGGCGGCATCGTACCGAGCGACCTGAAGCACTAAGGTTTACTTCAAATGCGCTCTACACGTGCGACTTCAACAGTCGGTTAAAGTAGCCCTGCTAATTCTTGCCAGCGCGGTCGCGAAGGTTTGCCTCGCGACCGAGCTGCCCGGAAATTTTGGAGTAACGTGATGCGCCGTCTGTACAATCGCTTTTTGCAGGACCAATCTGGTGCCACGCCATCGAGTACGGGCTGATTGCTGCGCTGATCTCGATTGCTGTGATAGTGTCGGCCAAAGCGCTCGGCACGCAGCTCGGCACGACGTTCACCGTTGTAAAAACGTCGCTCGCGACTGCAACGGCAAAATAGTTTGCAGAGCACCTGTAATGACGCCCAACCTGCGGCCACGCATCGAGATCAAGATTTTGGACCGGCGGCTGCAAGGCTGGGGCTTGCCCCGCTACCAGAGCGCCATGGCAGCGGCGATCGATCTGCACGCGTGCATCGATGCGGCCATTATGCTGGCTCCTGGATCGGCGGCGCAGCTGGTGCCGTCGGGGATCGCGATACATCTTGCAGATCCGCACCTTGCCGCCATCGTCGTTCCGCGCTCGGGCCTCGGCCATAAAAAGGGGCTGGTGATGGGCAATCTGCAAGGCGTGATCGATGCCGATTACACAGGCCCCGTCATGATCAGCGTCTGGAACCGCAGCGCGGTCGGCACGCCACCCATCGTCATCGAGCCCGGCGAGCGCATTGCGCAAATGCTGTTCGTGCCGATCGTACGGCCGGACTTCGACGTCGTGGCGGAGTTTTCGATGCCCACCGATCGCGGCAGCGGCGGCTTCGGCTCGACTGGCACCTGAGCACAGCCGCTGATCGAGGGATCAAGAGTGCCTTCTCTTGTCAACCGTCTGTCCACAGCTTCAAGATTCCGTTGGATGACTTCGTCGAGCAACTTGCTGGCGACGGCTGACGACACCTAGTGTCGCCGCACAGACGGCCGCGCGTTTTGCCTGCCGCACAGCTCACCACTCGGGGTATTCTCATGTCGACGTTGCAGCAAGCCGCCCAGGATCAATTGCGCCAGTTCATCGAGCAAATCGAACGGCTCGAAGAAGAGAAGAAGGCGCTGGCTGCCGATATCCGCGACAAGTTCCTGGAAGCCAAAGGCACCGGCTTCGACGTCAAGGCGATGCGCCAGATCCTGCGCTTGCGCAAGAAGTCGAAAAACGAGCGCGACGAAGAAGATGGCATGCTGGCCGTCTACATGCATGCGCTTGGCATGCTGGAAGACAATCCTGCCGAAGTGGCCTTGCAACGCTTCAGTGCAGAAACAGGCGATGCCTCGATTCTGGATGCGGCGGAGTAATCGGCACGACCGGGCCGATTTACAGCTTGGTAGAGCGGGGGGCTAATTAAGTGTGGGCAATTGCCATGACGTTGGGGCATACGTCGACGCCGTGAGCCGAAAGGTCAGAGGAGTCGACGTGACCGACATCGCCAAAACTATCGACGCCGCCAACGCCGAGACCGTCCGCCGCATCATGTCGGCTGAGCCCGTGCTGATCGACGTGATACCGGCCCGTGACGCATTGCCGAACCTCGGCGAGCGCACAATCCTGCATTCGGGTCCGCCAATCGGCTGGGATCGCATGTGCGGTCCTATGCGCGGCGCGGTTACCGGTATCGCGGTGTTCGAGGGCTGGGCGAAAGATCTGGTCGAAGCCGAGGCGATGGCCGAGCGTGGCGCATTCACGTTCGAACCCAATCACCATCATGACTGCGTTGGGCCGATGACCGGCATGACCACGCGCGGCCAGATGCTGCTGGTGGTCGAGAACCGCAGCTTCGGCAACCGTGCCTACTGCGCCATCAACGAGGGCCTCGGCAAAGTCATGCGCTTCGGCGGCAACGATGCCGAAGTCCTCGATCGGATACGCTGGCTGACGACGTCGCTCGGCCCGGCATTGGGCGTCGCGTTGCGTGAGATGGGCGGCATTCCGCTCAAGCCGCTGGTCGCGCGCGGGCTCGGCATGGGTGACGAGATGCACCAACGCAATCTTGCGTGCTCGTCACTGTTGCTGCGACTGCTTGCGCCCGCCTTGGCGCGCACCGCGACCGATACGGCAGGGTTGGCAAAAAACCTTGGTTTCATCGCTGCCAACGATCAGTTCTTCCTCAACATAGCGATGGCCATGGGCAAGGCGATGACCGACCCCGCGCGCGGCATCGCGGGCTCCAGCATCGTCACCGCCATGTGCCGTAACGGCACCGACTTCGGTATTCGCGTTTCGGGTACGGGGGATCGGTGGTTCACCGCTCCGGTCGAAATGCCTAAGGGGCTGTATTTCCCCGGATATTCGGAAGCCGATGCCAACCCCGACATGGGCGACAGTGCGATCGTCGAAACCATCGGTCTGGGTGGTTTTGCGATGGGGGCGGCCCCTGCGGTGGTCGGTTTCATCGGCGCAGGTAACGCGTCGGAAGCGGCCGTGTTCACCCGTGCGATGGGTGAAATCTGCGTCACCGAAAACCCCGAATGGACCATCCCGGCCATGGACTATCGCGGCGTGCCCACCGGCATCGATATCCGCCTGGTGGTCGAGACCGGCCTGATGCCGACGATCAACACCGGCATCGCCCACAAGAAACCCGGCGTCGGGCAGGTCGGCGCCGGCGTCGTGCGCGCGCCCAAGGGGTGTTTCGACAAGGCGCTGGTAGCGTTCGGGGAGACCATGGGGGTGGGGTAGTGGGGTAAAGTTCGCACAGGGCTTCTGCGACCTCGCTGGACTGACATCCGGTCGATTCCGCCGGATGAGTTCTCCACACCCGCGCTTCGTGGTATCCATCCTTGCCCCACTGTGGCCCGATGCGGCTTGCCAAATGGTGGCTCGGGTGCGACCTACACCCTGTCTGGACACTCAGCGATTCCCTTGTGTGGAAGAGCCGTATCCGGCGTTCAACCTCTTGAACGGACGTGACAAATGGCTTCTTCCCGCGATCTGGCTGCCAAACTCGACGACGATATTCAGTCCAAGAACGCAAAGCCGCGTGCGTCCGGGAAGTCGGCCGAGGAGAGCTACACCGCAGCTGATATCGAGGTGCTGGAGGGGTTGGAACCGGTGCGACGTCGCCCCGGCATGTACATCGGCGGCACCGACGAGAAGGCGCTGCACCATCTGTTCGCCGAGGTGATCGACAACTCGATGGACGAGGCGGTGGCCGGCCATGCGACGTTCATCGAAGTGCGGCTGGAGGCCGACGGTTATCTTTCCGTCCTGGATAATGGGCGTGGCATTCCCGTCGATCCGCATCCCAAGTTCAAGAACACGTCGGCGCTCGAAGTGATCATGACGACGCTGCACTCGGGCGGTAAATTCGACGGCAAGGCCTATCAGACCTCGGGCGGCCTGCACGGCGTCGGCGTGTCGGTGGTCAATGCACTGTCGGAAATCTGCGAAGTGGAGGTGGCGCGCGGCCAGCAGCTCTATCGCATGGTGTTCAGTCGCGGTCTGGCGCAGACGAAGCTGGAAAAGCTCGGGTCGATCATGAACCGGCGCGGGACCAAGATCCGTTTCAAGCCCGATGAAAAGATCTTTGGAAAAGGCGCGGCGTTCAAGCCTGCGCGGCTGATGCGCATGGCGCGCTCGAAAGCCTATCTGTTCGGCGGCGTAGAGATCCGCTGGTTCTGTGATCCATCGCTGGTCAAGGACGATACGCCGTCCGAAGCGGTGTTCCATTTCCCCGGTGGTCTCAAGGATTACCTGCTCTCGTCGATCGAAGGCCAGACGCTGGTTACCAAGGACGTGTTCGCTGGCAACGTGAAGCGCGAGGGCGGGCATGGCTCGCTCGAGTGGGCGATTGCCTGGGTGAGCGACGAAGACGGTTTCTCGAACTCCTATTGCAACACGATTCCGACGGCCGAAGGCGGTACGCACGAGAACGGGTTGCGCTCCGGCCTTTCGAAGTCGCTGCGCGAATTCGGTGACCGGGTGGGCAACAAAAAGTCCAGCCAGATCACGGCTGAAGATGTGATGGGAACGGCGGCGTCGATGCTGTCGGTGTTCATCCGCGAGCCGGAATTCCAGGGTCAGACAAAGGAGAAACTGGCGACGCAGGAAGCGCAGCGCATCGTCGAAGCGACGATCAAGGATGCGTTCGACCACTGGCTGACCGACAGCCCGCAGCAGGCGCAACGTCTGCTCGACTGGGTGATCGAACAAGCCGAGGAACGCCTGAAGCGCCGCCGCGAAAAGGAAGTCGGCCGGCAATCGGCGACGCGTAAATTGCGCCTGCCCGGCAAGCTCGCCGACTGCACGATCCAGACGGCGGCGGGGACCGAGATCTTCATCGTCGAAGGCGATTCGGCGGGCGGCTCGGCGAAGAGCGCGCGCAATCGTGAGAACCAGGCAATCTATCCTCTGCGTGGCAAGATCCTGAACGTTGCCAACGCGACCTCGGCGAAGCTTGCGCAGAACGAGGCGCTATCGAACCTGTTGCTGGCGCTCGGCGTCGGTACGGGCAGCAAGTACAACGACGAGGATCTGCGCTACGAGCGCGTGATTTTAATGACCGACGCTGACATTGACGGCGCGCACATCGCCTCACTGCTGATTACTTTTTTCTATCAGGAGATGCCGGCGCTGATCGAGAACGGGCATCTGTTCCTGGCTGCGCCGCCGCTGCACAAGCTTTCGCACAAGGGTGAGGTCGTATACGCGCGGGACGATAAGCATCGCGACGAGCTGATGCTGACGAAATTCAAAGACAAAAAAGTCGACGCCACGCGCTTCAAAGGGCTCGGCGAGATGGACTTCAAGGATCTAAAGTCGACGACGATGGACCCCAAAAACCGGGTGCTGCTGCGCATCGAGATCGCGTCCGACCAGCGGACCGAAACATCGGATTCAGTCAATGCATTGATGGGCTCGAAACCGGAAGCGCGGTTCCGGTTCATCACCGATCGCGCTGCGTTCGCACGCGATCTAGATGTGTGAGGGGAAGGCGGGGCCACCGATCTATAATTTGGTTGGCAAGGTTGATGGGCGGGAATGGTGCGGAGCGGTGATTTCGTTCAAAACAAGTGGGCCATGCCGGAGCACCTGTAGGTTGGGTCGCAATGGCCGGTTTCTTACGAATAGCGTCCGGCCGCCGTCGCTGCTCTCCCACGTTGGGTCGCGCTGAAACGCTTGACCC
>JANYHG010000020.1 GCA_025359165.1 Hyphomicrobiaceae bacterium | reverse complement strand
GCCATCCCCAAGAACTTTCGCACCCTTGGCCGTCAGCTGATCGCGAGCGGCGATGATGTCGGGCACTTCGTAGCAGACGTGATGCATGCCGCCGCCGGGATTGCGATCGAGAAATTTGGCGATGGGCGAGGCGGCATCGATGGCTTGCAACAATTCGATCTTGGTATTGGGCAATTCGACGAACACCACGTGCACGCCGTGCTCGGGCAACGTCTGGACAGCCGAAACCTTGGCACCGAGCGTATCGCGATACACCGCTGCGCCTGCGGCGAGATCCGGCACGACGATGGCCACGTGATTGAGACGTCCGATCATACAAGGCTCCAAAAACGAGGTGCGCGAGAAGCTGCTCGCGTGTGCTTATACGCCAACGGCGTCCGGCTCAAGCAAAGCGGAGCGAGGTTGAGCTCGACTCGCATTGCGTCATTTGGCATCGGCCGCGGTTTGCACCGGCGGCCAGCCGAGTGAACCCTCGGGTCCCCTACGGCTCCGAATCCACCACGCCCAGTCCTCCGGGATCAGCGAATATGGATCGGCGTGGGCCAGTTCACGGGCGGCCCAGAGCGGCCAGTGCGGATTGGCCAAGGCGGGACGCCCGAGAAACACGATGTCGACGAGCCCCTGACGTACAATTCTGTCTGCAACAGCGGGAATACCGAGATTCCAACTGACGCCGACCGGCAGGCCGACCTCTTGCCGCACGCGGGCGGCGCGATCCACCATGAAGCCGATCTGATCGAAGGGCACGTTCTTCATATCGTCAGTGTTCATGCCGAGGCTGATGTCGGCGAAATCGAGACCGTGCTGCTTCAATTGTCCGATCGCCCAGACGGCATCGTCGAACTGGATGCCGTGTTCGTTGAAGTCGTCCGAGCCCAAGCGCATCGTCAGGGGAAGATGCGCCGGCCATATGGCGCGAACGGCATCCAGCGCCTCACGGTGAAACCGCAGGCGCTTCTCGCGGCTGCCGCCATAGGCGTCGGCGCGTTGGTTGCCGAGCGGCGAAAAGAAGCTGGCGCCGAGATAGCCGTGCGCGAAATGCATCTCCAGCCATTCGAATCCGCACTCGAAAGCGCGCCGCGCCGCGTCGGCGTAGGCCTGATGGATCTCCTTGATTTCGGCAACGCTCAGCTCCTGAACGGGAAGAGTGTAGCGGCGTCCGTGCGGGATCGGCGAGGGCCCGCGCACCTGCCAGCCGTCGGGATCGCTTGCGGGCAGCTGAGTTTTGCCGTGCCACGGCTTCATCTCACTCCCACGCCGCCCGGTATGGCCGAGCTGGATGGCCGGCACAGCCCCCATGTCCTTGATGATCCGGACGACCCGTTGCAGGCTGTCCTTCTGGCCGTCGTCCCAGATGCCGGCGCAGCCCGTACTGGTGCGTCCATCCGGCTGGATGGCAATCTGCTCGGGGAACACCAGACCGAAACCGCCGGCAGCCCGCGAACCCAGCAGCATCACGTGGAAGTCCGACATTTTACCGTCGACCGACCGGTACATGGTCATCGGCGACATGGCGATACGGTTGCGGACGGTAACGCTCTTGAGCGTGAACGGGGAGAACAGGTCGGGCATGGCATCGGCACCAGTTGGCTGTTTGCGACATCGGGGCAAGTATATCGGCAGACAGCTTCGACAGATACACAGGTCGCGCTACAAGGCCACCGGCGTCGTGTCGATGTGGGACCTCATCTGGGTCTTTGATGCGGCCGCCTGACTCGCGTTAGCCATTTCAGCAACTTAAGCGTGCAAAATGTGACCGGGTGTGATATCGCTTTTGCATCCAGATCGTCTGGGGGTGGACCGTGCGCGTACTCGGACCCCGATCTGGGAGCTGGTCAGACGGAGCTGCGATTTAGGCATCGAAGCAGGCAGCGTATAACGGCTATTGCGGCAAAGCGCTGTGTCGAAGGTTTGAAGTGCGAACGGAGAACCTGAAACAGCCGTCTGAATAAAATGCCGGACAGGATGGTGTTGGTCACGCTTCGCACCACGCTCGAACGAGGACACATGGCCTCGAACCCCCGATGCGTTTGATCAACGCGGAAGGCTTTTTTCGAGCTGATCCCCGGCGGCAAAACGGGACGTGGCGTCAAGCCACTTACCGATCACCCGACGTCACGTCCCGCCCCAGGTTTGGGGGCCAGAAGCGAGCCG
>JANYHG010000249.1 GCA_025359165.1 Hyphomicrobiaceae bacterium | reverse complement strand
CTGGTCTTGCGCTGATAGTCGCGCACAGAAACGTCGTTGAAAATCGTATAGCCGAACACGTGCTCGAGCGCTTTTTCTTCTGTGATACGGCGACCGCCCTTGCCGATCACGATCATCAGTTCCGCCTCGTAGTCCAGCCGTTCGGACTGTTTCGGGCGCGTGATGGGTTCACCGGCAGCGATCAGGCTTTCGCGGGTGCGCAGGAACAGCGCCGGGTAGGTCGGCACCTCGTGGCCGCCTTCTTTCGCATGCTCCGCATAATTGAGGCCGAGGCAATAGACGTTGCCGGGATGCGCCAGCGGGAAGCGCGGCACCAGCGTGGCGATGGCGTGGCCCTTGCCCTTGTGCGCCTTTAGTTTCTCGGCGATCTCGGCGAGCAGCTTGGGACCGCCAGCGATGACTTTGTCGAGTTCATGGGGAAAATGCGCGTCGAGCTCGGACAGCTCGATGGCGTGGCCGTCCTTCTCGACCGCCAAGCCGTGCTTGCCATGAGCCGTATGAGGATGAAAACGCATGATATCTCTCCCGAATAGCGGCGGCGGCCTGCCGCACCCAAAGCTGTCCGCACATTGGTCCGGTCTGCGATCAAGGGCAAGAGCGCGGCTGATCTGGCCGACGTCAACATGGCGAGTGCCAGGAAAAGGCTTTCCGCCTGCACGCCTACGCGACGTAACCATGCAACCGACGCGCTCGACGTGCAACTTGAATTAGATACGCTCCGAGCGTATATTGCTCGCTATGACCTGGACTGATGCCGATCTTGAGTGGCTCGGCGTGTCCGATGCGGACAGCGAGGGCGACATCATTACGATTAGCCTTCGCACCCCGCTTGGTATCATCCAGATCATGGCCGAGGTCGAGATCGAGGGCCGTTTGCTTATAATGCACGGCGCGAACATTCAGGGCCTTGAGCCGAACGTGGCCGGTGTCAGCAACATGCGCGCCCTGGGGCGCTACGTGTTGGAGAAGGTGGACTGCGATGAAGCGAGAATTGAGAGCACGTCTAGAACGACTGGGGCCAATCCGGGACGTCGAACGGGTATCGTCCGGCTCCGTCGTATCTCTGGTGCTGCGCCCGTTGTCGAATAAGCGGCTCAACCTGATCGAGGCTACGCGGGCGTTGGCAAAGCGCGGGATGACTGTGGCAGCTGCGAAACGGGCGGTTGAGGCGGCCGTTGAGCGCGGGGTAGCCGTTGCGCTTCTTCCGACTGTCGAGAGCGTCTCGGCACTTGCTGGCGATCTTCGCAAGGCAGGTATCGAGCCGCGTCGAGTGGCTGCCGAGGTGCCTGTCGATGTTAAAGCACTGCGAACGGCCCTAAGCCTAACACAGGAAGAATTCGCAGTGCGGTACGGCCTGAACAAGCGCACGGTCGAGAAGTGGGAGGCTGGCGGGACGATCAACGCCTCGGCAAACACCTATTTGCACGCCATCAAATCAGAGCCCAATGCAGTCGCGGCCGCGTTGGAGCAGGAGGTTGCTTGACCCCGGCAGAAATCGCACGTCTGCGGGTGACGCGCATGACGCGCGCCGCCGGCTAATGGAGTTGTCGCAAAAGGCATTCTCGAGACCTACTCGTTGGATCGTCGCTAAGGCAGCGAAGAAAGCGCGAGAGGCAACATGAAGGATGGGGGACCAACTGCGCGCCCAAAGAGTACGAGGGCGCAGATCACGCAGGCGGCGCTTACCGGGGTTGGCTTGCTCTTAGCGCTGTATGCATACGGCAATTGGAGGAACCAAGAGCGCGGAAAGAGGCAGGCGGATTTTGCCATTGAAGCGCTCCGACAGGCGTACGCAACGAAGGGATGCTTTACCTCCGCAGCCCGAGGTATCGAGCCCGGCCGACTTTCCGAATTGCAGGAGGCAGGTCGGCTCGCTGACAAGGTGATGGACTCGCTCACGTCGTGCGAACGTGATGGCGCGAGCTTAATGGCTAGCTCCGAACTTGCATCTCAAGTCCTGGACTTCGACGTCGCGAAAGAGTTGATCGGACTGGCTTCGATGTTCTCGGACTTGAGCCAGCCAATCGGCTCACTGTCAGTCGCGGCGATCATCTACAAGTCGCCGAACGCGTGGTGGTCTCAGCATCAGGATGCAGTGAAGGCGCAATTGTCGTTTTTCGCTGCGAAGAAGTGCGAATTGGGGTCGAAGTGTGAGGCACATTCTGACTTTGAGTCACTCGCGAATGTACGGGTTAAACTGATTGAAGAGCGCCTTCGGCGCTATCATCGATTTTTCTGATCTGATTGGCGGCTGAGGCCCATGGCGAAAATGATTGGGGACACTTTCGAAGCCGGCACGGCCACGCACACCGCCTCGCGCCGCCTCGATGCCGCTCGGTCGCCAGTCGAGGCAAATTACCGGCGCGCGTTCGAGGAACGCAATCACGAGCCACCGCCGCCGCCCCCGGATAGTCAGCTGGAGGCGCTGCGAAACCGCTACCTTGAATACATGGCCCTCTAAACCCGAAGCGACGAAGCAAGAGACTTCGCGAGCGGCGCTTTGCCGTGGCAGGTCCCAATGCTCGGCTGGCTGCTGAGGCTCGCCTACCGTGCGGTCCTGTTCGCAGCGGCGGCGGTGATCCTATACCGCCACTGGAAGGGGATGCCGTGAGCGCAACAGCGCCTTTCCCCGGCTGCCGCCGAGGACGGTCGGATATCGCGCTCGGAGCGGGCAACGATCCGGACGCTTCAAAATGATCTGGATCGGAGCTGCGGCCGCTACCGCTGGAACCACTGATCGCTTTTTCTAGCGATGAGCGTGAAACAGCCGGCCTGTGCCGGCTGTTTCCGTTTGCAGCACGCTGTAACCGGAATTTTTACGTTAGTCGGGCAAACCTAGCGCTAGCGTTGTCGTGAGTGAGTGGGGCCGCCGTTTCGGGCGGAATAAGTTGCATGCTCGAGCAAGGATTGGCCGCGTTCTGGAGCGGCGTCGCGCTGTCGACGGATTTCGTGTTCGCCAAACCAACGCCGTCAGGGTCTTTCGCGACGTTCCTTGCCGCCCTGGTGATCGTGGCTCTGGTGTTGCGGTGGAAATTGCGCACGCGCTCGCCAGCCGGCCGATCCTGGCGGCGGATCGCGGCTTTGATTTTTCCTAAAGCCTACGTCGGCCACATCAGCCACTTCGCCGATGTGCGCATCC
>JANYHG010000220.1 GCA_025359165.1 Hyphomicrobiaceae bacterium | reverse complement strand
CCTCTGTCGACCACCGGCCACCCCGGACCTTCAGTTGATTTCGGTATCTTCGCGCTGCATATCGCGGGTGCCTCGTCGATCCTCGGTGCCATCAACTTCATCACCACGATCTTCAACATGCGTGCGCCCGGCATGACGCTGCACAAGATGCCGCTGTTCGTGTGGTCGGTGCTGATCACCGCTTTCCTGCTGCTGCTCTCGTTGCCGGTGCTCGCCGGTGCCATCACGATGCTGCTGACCGACCGCAACTTCGGCACCACATTCTTCTCTGCCAAGGGTGGCGGCGATCCGCTGCTGTACCAGCATCTGTTCTGGTTCTTCGGCCATCCCGAAGTTTACATTCTCATCCTGCCGGGCTTCGGCATGATCAGCCACATTATCTCGACCTTCTCGCGCAAACCGATCTTCGGTTATCTTGGCATGGCCTACGCCATGGTCGCCATCGGACTCGTCGGCTTCGTCGTGTGGGCGCACCACATGTATACGTCCGGCATCGGCGTCGATGCGCAGGCCTACTTCGTGTTCGCGACCATGGTCATCGCGGTGCCGACGGGCGTGAAGATCTTCTCTTGGATCGCAACGATGTGGGGCGGTTCGATCCAGTTCCGCGTCCCGATGATCTGGGCGTTGGGCTTCATCTTCCTGTTCACCGTTGGCGGCGTTACCGGCGTGATGCTGGCAAACGCCGGCGTCGATCGCGCTTTCCACAACACATACTATGTGGTGGCGCATTTCCACTACGTGCTGTCGCTCGGCGCGGTGTTCGCAATCTTCGCGGGCTGGTACTACTGGTTCCCGAAGATGAGCGGGTACATGTACTCGGAGTTCATCGGCAAGCTGCACTTCTGGATGACGTTCATTGGTGCAAACGTCCTGTTCTTCCCGCAGCACTTCCTCGGCCTCGCAGGTATGCCGCGCCATTATGCCGACTACCCCGAAGCCTTCGCCTACTGGAACCGCATCTCGTCGTTCGGCTCCTATCTGACGGCCGCCGCCACGCTGGTGTTCCTGTTCGGGGTGTTCCACGCCTACTTCATCGCCAAGCGGAAGGCGTCTGCTGATCCGTGGGGCATTCCCGCGCATCTGCAGACACTGGAATGGACACTGCCGTCGCCGCCGCCCTACCACCAGTTCGAAACGCTGCCGATCATCAAAGACACCGACCACCACTGATCTGCAAACGCCCCGCCCAAAGCGGGGCGTTTTGCTTTGTGGGGCTACACCATGCCGAATGCACATGATCCGGAATTGGGACGCGACAACAACGCGATTTCGAGATTGTCGGGATCATTCAAACCGCGATCGGGGCAAACCGCGACGGACTACTTCGACAAATATCGCTTCGAATC
The DNA here is from genome assembly GCA_025359165.1 of Hyphomicrobiaceae bacterium. GTDB lineage: Bacteria > Pseudomonadota > Alphaproteobacteria > Rhizobiales > Hyphomicrobiaceae > JABFRJ01. Next base: position 3,279 of record JANYHG010000220.1, on the reverse strand, counting down.
CGATCCAGCGCTTCTGCGTCGGGCGGGTGCCCTCCGGTTTGATGACCCAAATCGACGACGGGCTGCGGCTCGCCTTGGCGCTGTAGTCGCGGCATTTCCGGCCGTTCGGCCGCATTGCCCGGCGGCACGTGTCATGCGATGACGCGCCATCCCGAAGTCCCGCACGCCCGTGTTTCGCCCATGACCGATGCCACCGTCATTCTCGATCGCCCCTCGTCCGCTGCCCTCGGCGGTAGTGTCGGCGACTTCATCGCGCTGCTGAAGCCGCGCGTGATGTCGCTGGTCATTTTCACAGCGCTCGTGGGCATGGTGGCAGCGCCCGGCCCGCTGCATCCGGTGTTCACGATCATCGGCTTGCTGTGCATCGCCATCGGAGCCGGTGCATCGGGCGCGCTGAATATGTGGTACGACGCCGATATAGATGCGTTGATGGCGCGGACTGCGGCGCGTCCAATCCCGCGCGGTTCGATTACGCCTGACGAAGCGCTGACCTTCGGCACCATCCTCGCTGTCTTCTCGGTGCTGACGCTCGGCCTCGTCGTCAACTGGACGGCCGGTGCGATCCTCGCGTTCACGATCTTCTTTTACGTCGTGGTTTATACGATGTGGCTCAAGCGCTCGACGCCGCAGAACATCGTCATCGGTGGAGCAGCTGGTGCGTTCCCGCCCATGCTTGGCTGGGCGACGGCCACCGGTTCGGTCGGCATCGAAAGCGTCGTGCTGTTCCTTCTGATCTTCCTGTGGACGCCACCGCACTTCTGGGCGCTCGCCCTCTACCGTTGCCGCGACTACGAACGCGCGGGAGTTCCGATGCTGCCAGTCGTCGCCGGTCCTGATGCGACCCGCACGCACATCGTCGCCTATTCCATCGCCCTCATTTTCGCTGCTGCCGCTCCGTGGTTCGTGGGGGTCGGCGGCATCACGTATCTGGTGGTTTCCTCGGTTCTCAGCGCGATCTTCATGGCACTCGCCATCCAAGTCTATCGTGTTCGCGAAGGCCGCGAGGCCGATGCGGTGGCGAAGCGCTTGTTCTTGTTCTCCATTTTCTACCTGTTCGCTCTATTCGCCGTGCTGCTCGTCGAGCATACAGTTGCGCGGGTGCTGGCATGACCAAACGCGCGCCGCTCGTCCAGGGCGATTGGAAACGGCCGACGCGGCTCGCGGTGCTGTTCGCGGCCGGCGCAATCGGCATGATGAACCGTTGGATCCAGATGCCGACCTGGACCATTGCGCTGCTGGCGCTGTCAGTGCCGGCGGTATGGTTCGCCACGACGTTCGAAGTTTCCAAGGCGGGAGAAACAGCAGTCCAGCAGCGCCAACGCATGCGCAACGTCGCCATCGGATTTGCCCTGGCGGCGCTGGTCATCCTGTTCTACGTCGCCACCATGGCTCGCCTCGGCGGCCACGCACTCAATCGTCCGATTTGACCTTGGATCACATCGCCCCGTGACGCCACAATTGCCCCACCGTTCCGCCCCGCGCAACCGTACGATCGTGCTGGCGTGCCTCGGCTTGGTCGGCGGCATGGTCGGCCTCGCCTATGCGTCGGTGCCGCTCTATCGCATGTTCTGCCAGGTGACGGGTTTCGGCGGCACGACGCAGCGCACGACGACTGCAAGTTCCAGCGTGCTCGACCGCACGGTCACCGTAAGGTTCGATGCCAACGTCGCGCCTGGATTACCGTGGACGTTCGTGTCCGTCTCCCCGCCGATGACCGTCAAGCTCGGAGAGACGGCGATCGCGACGTACAAGGCGACCAATACCTCCGACCTGCCCACAATCGGCACTGCCGCCTATAACGTGGTGCCCGATCAGGCCGGTGTATTCTTCAACAAGCTGCAGTGTTTCTGCTTCACGGAGCAAACGCTGGCCCCCGGCCAATCGCTCGACATGCCGGTACAGTTTTTCGTCGATCCCGCGATGGCCACAGACAAGGATGGCCGTCGGGTCAATGAGATCACGCTGTCCTATACCTTTTTTCCCGTTACCGCGGCGAAAAAGGGAGTTGCCGAACAGACCACGGATGCTAAGCCTCGGGGCAGGATTTGAAGGGGTAGGATCGTCGGTGATCAATCATGGTGACGGGTAGCAACCCGCACTCGATTGCACGCTGGCGACTGACGAAAAATCGGAGATCGACATGGCCGACAGCCACGCTACGAAGAATCACGACTATCATCTTGTCAATCCAAGTCCGTGGCCGCTGGTCGGCTCTATCGGCGCTTTCATCATGGCGGTCGGCGCGATCATTTTGATGCGCTCGCTCAACGGCGGCTCAGGGCTGTTCGGTCTCAAGGGGCCGATGGTGTTCTTCGCGGGATTTCTTCTGGTGCTGCTGACCATGGCACTCTGGTGGCGAGACGTCATCGTCGAAGCCAACCAGGGCGATCACACGGCGGTCGTGCGCCTACATCTGCGCTACGGCATGATCATGTTCATCGCCTCGGAAGTGATGTTCTTTGTCGCGTGGTTCTGGGCCTATTTCGACGCCTCGCTGTTCCCGGCACCGGTCTATCCGATCAACGGCGACACGTCGTCCGTCGTGGGCATGGTCGAGCGCGCTGTAGCCACGGGTGGCGTCTGGCCACCCAAGCCCACTGCCGATCACACCTTCACTGCAACGTTCGATCCGTGGGGCCTGCCGCTCGTCAACACGCTGATCCTGCTGCTGTCGGGCACGACGGTCACGCTGGCGCATCACGCATTGCTCGAGAACAATCGCAAGCTGCTCATCCGCGGCCTCGCCGTGACTGTGGCGCTCGGATTGTTGTTCACCGCTCTGCAGGTCTATGAATACGGCCACGCCGCGTTCACTTACGGTGGCCATATCTACGGCGCGACGTTCTTCATGGCGACCGGCTTCCACGGCTTCCATGTCGTCATCGGCACCATCTTCCTTGCGGTCTGCCTGGTGCGCGCCATGCGCGGCGCATTCACGCCCGAGCAGCACTTCGGCTTCGAGGCGGCCGCGTGGTATTGGCACTTCGTCGACGTGGTCTGGCTGTTCCTGTTTGCCTGCATCTACGTCATCGGCGCCGGCGCCAACGCAGGCGCGGGTCACTGATCACGCTACCTCTCAAGCTGACAGCGTACCCCACCAGCCCGGCACGCTCAGCGCGCCGGGCTGGTTTGTTTTTAGCGCGGCTGATAGCGTCAGCGTACTTTCAGGACTAATGCTCCGGTACCTCCGACTTTGTCATTGGAGTTCGCTGTATGCCGAAATCTCCGTGGTCGATATTCTCGATTGGACTTTTCCTCATTGCCGCCGGGCTGACCTAT
>JANYHG010000218.1 GCA_025359165.1 Hyphomicrobiaceae bacterium | reverse complement strand
TCGGCGAGCACGCGGCGGATCTGGCCGGTCATGGCCATGCGGTTGTCGGTGTCGATGTTGATCTTGCGCACGCCGTGCTTGATGCCGCGCTGGATCTCCTCGACCGGCACGCCAAACGTCTGCGGCATGCGGCCGCCGAACTCGTTGATGATGTCTTGCAAATCCTGCGGCACCGAGGACGAGCCATGCATCACCAGATGCGTGTTGGGCAGCTTGGCGTGAATCTCCTCGATCACATGCATCGCCAGAATGTCGCCGTCGGGCTTGCGCGAAAACTTGTAGGCGCCGTGACTGGTGCCCATGGCGATCGCCAGCGCGTCCACTTCCGTCTCGCGCACGAATTTGACGGCTTCGTCCGGGTTGGTCAGCAGCTGATCGTGGCTGAGCGTATCGTCGGTGCCGTGCCCGTCTTCTTTGTCGCCCTTGCCGGTTTCGAGGCTGCCAAGCACGCCCAGTTCGCCTTCGACGGAAATGCCGCCGAGATGCGAGATCTCGGTAACTTTCTTGGTCACGCCGACATTGTAGTCCCAACTCGCAGGCTTGGAGCCGGACGCATCGAGCGAGCCGTCCATCATCACGGACGTGAAGCCCGCTTGAATGGCCGTCATGCACGTCGCCGGTTCGTTGCCGTGATCGAGATGCACGCAGACGGGAATGTGCGGATAGATTTCAGTCACGGCGTCCATCATGTGCTTCAGCATGATGTCGTTGGCATACGAGCGCGCGCCGCGGCTGGCCTGGATGATGACGGGGGCGTCGACGGCGTTGGCCGCGCTCATGATCGCCAGCGCCTGCTCCATATTGTTTATGTTGAACGCGGGCACGCCATAGCTGTGCTCGGCGGCATGATCGAGAAGCTGACGAAGCGTGATGCGGGCCATGGGAATCTCCGAAAATGCGGCGTGATGAGAGCTGGTGCTCCTTTACCCCGACAGAAGCACGCTCGCCAAGCTGTTCGGCGACATGTTTAACAAATGACAGGCGATAAACGTGCGGATCGGGCAGTGTTTGAACGCGCGCTGATGTGGATACCGGCTCTGCCGGTAACGCGGCGCAGCAGCACGAAGAGCAGCGCAGCGACGACGAGCGGGCCGAGTACGACATGGAGGCCCGCGCCGAGCGGTCGTGCGATCAAGGGCAGCAGATAGATCGCGACCGCGACCAGGCGCTCACCGGGATAAAATCCCGTCGTGCGGGATTCGGCCCAGAGCCACGCCAACGGCAGCGCCGTCAGCAACAGTTCGTAGTCGAGCAGAAACGGCGTCGCGAGAAGGGCCGCGGCCACCATCAGCGGCGTCGTCGGTGTGCCCGGCGGGGCGCTGGCGGTCACCCGGACGACCGCCGAAAGAGCAACCAGCGCAAAAGCCGCCTGGACGAGATAGGCTGTCTGCGACGACCCGCCGAGCACGCGGACGGCGGCGTAGGCACTCTGCATCTTGTACGGCTCGACAAGCGAATTTTCGAGGGCCGCGACTGCAATCGGAGCGTTGTCGAGGAAGGCGCGCCAGATGTCGACGCCGAACACCGCAGTCGAAACGGCGACGAGGCACAGCACGGTGGCTGCGGCCGAGGCGATCGCCGACCAGCGCCGGGCCGCGACGAGTACGAACGGGATGACGATCCCGAGCTGCGGCTTGTAGCAGAGGCAGCCGAAGCAAATTCCGGCGAGGATCGGGCGGCGATCGAGGCAGAGGATACCTGCGCCGAACAGGCCGGCACTCAGAAATGCGTTCTGGCCGTGCCCCAATGTGAAAAACACGGCCGGAAAAAACACGATCGGCAACCAGCCGAGATCATGTCCGGCGATCGCCCTGACCGTGCGAGCGAAAAAGGTGAGCGTCAGCCCCTGCCACAGGCCCAACGACCAGAGATAGGGCAGCAGACCGAGGGGCAGGCAATACAGCAGGTAGACCGGTGGATAAAAAAACGCGGCGTAGCCGAGATCTTGTCCATCGACCGAACCGAAGATGGCAACTTGCGCTGCAGCATGTTCGGCCACGCGATAGGCGGCGTCGGGATGGCCGGCCAGGGCGAGTTTGGATGCGGCATAGAAACTGGTAAAATCGGTGCCGAGCGCCTTGCCGAAGGGATCGAACCCGTTGCTGCTCATGGCGAGATAGGCGATGCTCAGAATGCCGAAGCACACGACAATGACGCGATGCCAGGCCCGCACGCGATCCTCGGTCAAGACGTCCCGCTCTATTCGGTCAAGCAGGCCCATTCTCGACGCTCGTCGTTGCGATTTCGAGGCGATAGTGATCCTGATAAATTAACAAGTCGTTGGTGTTTCCGAGATTGGTGGCGCATGAATTTGCATCTGTTCGTGTACGGTTCATTGATTACGGCAGCGGGACATGCGCAAGGGGCGCGGCTGCGGCAAGAGGCGATGCTGGTGGGACCGGCCACAATCGCCGGGCGGCTCTATCGGGTGAGCTGGTATCCGGCGTTGCGACCGGCTGCGGTGTCGACCGAACGCGTGCATGGCGAGGTCTATCGGTTGGCCGATGCGATCAAGTCACTGGCATGGTTGGACGACTACGAGGGCATCAGCGCAGGCGGCACAGGCTCTCTCGCCGCCGACGAATACCAGCGCGCCGAGCGCGACGTGACGCTGGCGGACGGTGGTGTCATCTCCGCGTGGGTTTATCTCTACCAACTGATGGTGCCGGAGGCCGCGCGAGTCGTCGACGGACGCTGGCGTGGCTGATGCTTTGTGCCGCAATTTGCGGTGACAGACCTTTACGTCGCCGGGATGCGTCCCCATTTATCTGGTAGCACCGCCTTCGGGGGTGCGTGAGTTTTGCGACAGCTGGTGCCGCCGCTTCGGGGTGGCACTCCGCAGGTGGAGACGGCACTATGAATCTCGAAATTTATACCGACCGGGCCAAAGGTTTTATCCAGGCAGCGCAGTCGCTTGCCCAACGCGAAGGGCATCAACAGCTCGGTCCCGATCATCTGCTCAAAGTGCTGATGGACGATGCGGAGGGACAGGCCTCCGGATTGATTGAACGCGCTGGCGGAAATCGGAAAGATCTGTACGCGGCGAACGAACGGGCGATCGCGCGCCGCCCGAAGATCAGCGGTGGCGGGGCCGGGCAAGTGTACATGGCGACGGAACTCGCCAAGGTTTTCGATCAGGCTGAAAAGATCGCCGACAAAGCCGGCGACAAGTTCGTGACTGTAGAGCGGTTGCTGCTCGCATTGGCGCTCGAACCGTCTTCGGAAACCAGTTTGACCATGAAATCGGCCGGCGTCACGGCACAGGCGCTGAATGCCGCTATCAACGACATCCGCAAGGGGCGAACTGCCGACAGTGCAACGGCGGAAAATGCCTACGACAGTCTCAAGCGGTATGCGCGCGATCTGACATTGGCGGCGAGCGAAGGTAAGCTCGACCCAGTCATCGGACGCGACGAAGAGATCCGCCGCACGATCCAGGTGCTGTCGCGTCGTACCAAGAACAATCCCGTACTGATCGGTGAGCCCGGCGTAGGCAAGACCGCGATTGCCGAAGGCTTGGCATTGCGCATCATTAAGGGCGACGTGCCGGAAAGTCTCAGGGACAAGAAACTGCTGTCGCTGGACATGGGTTCGCTGGTGGCGGGCGCGAAATATCGCGGTGAATTCGAAGAGCGGTTGAAGGCGGTGCTGTCGGAAGTTCAGGCTGCGGCTGGTGGCATCATTCTCTTCATTGACGAGCTGCACACCATCATCGGCGCGGGTAAAGCCGATGGCGCGATGGACGCGTCGAACATGCTGAAACCGGCGCTGGCGCGCGGCGAGTTGCATTGCGTGGGCGCAACCACGCTCGACGAATATCGCAAGCACATCGAGAAAGACGCGGCGTTGGCGCGCCGCTTCCAGCCCGTGTTCGTCAACGAGCCGACAGTCGAAGATACGATCTCGATCTTGCGCGGCCTGAAAGAGAAGTACGAGCTGCATCACGGCGTGCGCATCACCGACAATGCGTTGGTCGCTGCCGCCACGCTGTCGCATCGCTACATCACCGACCGCTTTCTGCCAGATAAGGCAATCGACTTGATGGACGAGGCCGCGTCAAGGCTGCGCATGCAGGTCGACAGCAAGCCGGAAGCGCTCGACGAAACCGATCGGCGGCTGATCCAGTTGAAGATCGAGCGCGAAGCGTTGAAGAAGGAGTCCGATAGTGCATCGCGGGATCGGCTGAAGCGGCTCGACAGCGACATCGCCCAACTCGAAGAAACCGCCAATGCTCTTTCGACGCGGTGGCAAGCCGAGAAGTCGAAGCTCGGCGGAGCGCGCAAGATGAAGGAGGAGCTCGACGCGGCACGCACCGAGCTCGAACTTGCCCAGCGCCGTGGCAACCTCGCACGTGCGGGCGAGCTGACCTATGGCGTCATCCCAGATCTCGAAAAGAAGCTGGCTGCGCTGGAGCACGGCGACGGTAACACCGACACCAAAGCTATGGTCGAGGAGGCGGTGACGGCCGACCACATCGCGGGCGTGATCAGCCGGTGGACGGGTGTACCCGTCGATCGGATGCTACAGGGCGAGCGCGACAAACTAATGCGGATGGAGCAGGAACTCGGCAAGCGCGTCATCGGGCAGCAAGATGCGATCGCGGCCGTGTCGACCGCAGTCCGCCGGGCGCGCGCCGGGTTGCAAGACCCCGGCCGCCCGATGGGATCGTTCCTGTTCCTTGGGCCGACCGGCGTCGGCAAAACCGAGTTGACCAAAGCACTTGCTGCTTTCCTGTTCGACGACGACAGCGCCATGGTCCGCATGGACATGAGCGAGTACATGGAGAAGCACTCGGTCGCGCGCTTGATCGGCGCGCCTCCCGGCTATGTCGGCTATGACGAAGGTGGGGCACTGACCGAAGCGGTGCGGCGCAGGCCGTACCAGGTCATCTTGTTCGACGAGATCGAGAAGGCGCATCCCGACGTCTTCAACGTGCTGCTGCAGGTGCTCGACGACGGCCGGCTAACAGACGGTCAGGGCCGCACGGTGGACTTCAAGAATACGCTCATCATTCTGACGTCGAATGTCGGTGCCGAATATCTCGTCGCCGCCACCGACGACGCCAGTTTCGAGCAGGCCAAAGAGCTGGTGCTGGCCGAGTTGAAAACGAAGTTCCGACCGGAATTCTTGAACCGGCTTGACGACACGATCGTGTTTCATCGTTTGCGGCGCGACGAGATGGTCAACATCGTCGATGTGCAGTTGACGCGTCTCAGGATGTTGCTGGCGGATCGAAAGATCACGCTGACACTGGACGATGCGGCGCGCACTTGGCTCGCCAATCGCGGCTACGATCCGGCATATGGCGCGCGACCTCTGAAGCGGGTTATTCAGAAGACGGTGCAGGATCCGCTCGCCGAACAGATTTTGTCGGGTCGTCTGCACGACGGTGGCAGCGTTGCGCTTTCGGTCAGGGAGGGCGCGCTGACGCTGAATGGAGCGGTGGTGAAGGGAACGGGGTAACGTCGGGGTAGGTTTTGGCAGATTTCGCGCTTGGCGCGCGAAACGGGGCTTGCCCGGTGCTCCACAGGAGGGACGCGTCCCTCCTGGCCTCCAGCCGAATTTAGTTCTTGCGGTCCGATAGCTGACTTAATCGCGCTGGCGGTCGGATGAGATTGCGGTCCCCATAACTTCCGTGCAAGATTCCCGAACTTCGATCGCCCGGGGTATAAACAGGGGTGACGTCGTCGAATGGGGAGACGCATCAATGTCCTACGAACTGTCGCTGCTCGCGCTCGGCCGAACCGTCGCCACGCTGTTTTGCACCCTCACAGCGATGTCCGTCGCATCGCTTGCCCTCGACTTCCCGGCACCCAAGGAAGCTGATTACATCGCCAAAGACTTCAGGTTCGTCAGCGGCGACGTGATGCCGGAACTGCGCCTACACTACACCACCATCGGAGAGCCCTCGGGCCAGCCCGTGCTTATCTTGCACGGCACCACGGGCTCGGGCACCGGTTTGCTCACACCAACCTTCGGCGGCGAACTGTTCGGGCCGGGGCAGGCGCTCGACGCCAGCAAATACTTCATCATTCTTCCCGACTCGATAGGTCACGGAAAATCATCAAAACCCTCCGATGGCCTGCGCGCAAAATTCCCGCGCTACACCTACGACGACATGGTCGTGGCGCAGCATCGACTGCTCACCGAAGCACTCGGCATCAAACATCTTGCGCTCGTGCTGGGAAATTCCATGGGTGGCATGGAGACCTGGGTTTGGGGCACGATGTACCCCGAGTTCATGGATGCTCTGGTGCCGATGGCCGCGCAGCCCAGCGAGATGTCCAGCCGCAACTGGATGCTGCGCCGCCTCATCGTCGACAGCATCCGCAACGATCCCGACTGGAACGGCGGCAACTACACCGCGCAGCCCAAGTCGGCGAAAATCGCCAGCATATTCTACGGTATCGCCACTGCCGGCGGTTCCATCGCGCTGCAGGCCGCAGCTCCCACGCGCGCCGCAGCCGACAAAGTCCTCGACGATCGTCTGGCCGCACCTTTCTCCGGCGACGCCAACGACGTGCTGTATCAGTGGGATTCATCGCGCGACTACAATCCGTCACCGCTACTTGAGCGCATTCGAGCGGCCCTGCTCGCCATCAACTCGGCCGACGACGAACGCAACCCGCCCGAAACCGGGCTGATGGACCGCGATCTCAAGCGCGTGAAAAACGGCAAGCTGCTCCTTATCCCCACCAGTTCCGACACCCGCGGCCATCTCACAACCGGCAACGCCAAATTCTGGAACAAGCAACTGAAGGAGTTTCTTGCGAGCGCGCAGAAACGGGCCGACTGATAGATCGTCGGCAATTGCTCCTTTTGCCGTGGCATTCGACGCAGCGCATCACTTGCGGCTTTTGGCGGATCGACCTCCATTGATGTGCAGTGGAAGTGCCGTATTGAACTTGACTTGCTTGAGTGTGAAGCTCGATCTTATCTTGGAAACGCCGGCCACCTTCGACAGTCGTTCGACGATAAACTGCTGTAACGCTTGAACGTCGTCGACTACGACGCGCAACATGTAGTCACACTCGCCGGTCATCAGATAGCACTCCATCACCTCCGGCATGGCGCGGATCGCGCTTTCGAAGCGATCGAGAGCGGTGCCGACTTGCTTGTCCAGACTGACTTGTATGAACACGCTGACGTTCAGGCCAAGTCGCTGCGGATCGAGCAGTGCCACATAGCGCGCTATGACGCCCGCCTGCTCTAGCGCACGAACGCGCGCCAGACATGGTGAGGGCGACAGCCCGACCATCTCGGCAAGATTGACGTTGGTCAGGCGTGCATTCTGCTGCAGCTCGATCAGAATACGCTTATCCATATCATCCATGTTCATTGACCTCTGCAGCATACCATGCCTCAAACTTCGATAACACCGGCATAAAATGTCGGCTTGTCAAGATTACGCAATAGAAGCGGCATCAAATGCGGTCAGAGAAGCGGTAAAGTTATCCCGGCGTCAGCCGACAAGAGCTTGTGAGGGACGGATCTAAAATGACGAGACCGACACTGGGCGTCCCGCACGACAGCGATCCGGACGAGACGCGCGACTGGCTCGCGTCGCTCGAAAGCGTCGTCCGTAACTGCGGCCGCGATCGCGCCCGCTTCTTGCTGGAACGGCTCGGGGCGAAGGCACAGGATCTCGCCGTCACCACTGACGTGCTACCCTATTCGCCCTATCGCAATACCATCTCGCTCGACGACCAAGGCAGCTATCCCGGTGATCTCGCGACCGAGGAACGTGTCACGTCGATCATCCGATGGAACGCGCTTGCCATGGTGATGCGGGCAAATCAAGCCTACGGCGATCTCGGCGGACATATCGCCAGCTACGCCTCGGCGGCTGAAATTTTCGAAACGGGTTTCAATCATTTCTTTCGCGCCGACAGTCCCGGCAAGCGCGGCGATCTCGTTTTCCTGCAGCCGCATTCCGCACCGGGAATATACGCGCGCGCATTCCTGGAAGGGCGCATGCCGGAAGACCAATTGGCGCGCTACCGACAAGAAGTCGGCGGCGGCGGTCTCTCATCTTATCCGCACCCATGGCTAATGCCGTCGTTCTGGCAATTTCCAACTGGATCGATGGGCCTCGGTCCGATCAGCGCCATCTATCACGCGCGCTTCATGCGCTATATGCGAGACCGCAGCCTTGCCGACACCGACGACCGTCATGTCTGGGGCGTGTTCGGCGACGGCGAGATGGACGAACCGGAAAGCATCGGCGCGCTCTCACTCGCCGCCCGCGAAAACCTCGACAACGTGACGTTCGTCATCAACTGCAATCTCCAGCGCCTCGACGGTCCTGTGCGGGGCAATGGGCAAATCATTCAAGAACTGGAGTCAATCTTTCGCGGTGCCGGCTGGAACGTAATCAAGGTACTGTGGGGCTCCGACTGGGACAGCCTCTTCGCGCGCGACACCCACCACGCGCTGTTGAAACGATTTGCAGCCACCGTGGACGGAAAATACCAGACGCTGGGTGCCAAGGATGGCGCTTACAATCTCACCAATTTCTTCGGCGAGGACAAAGAGGTCGAGGCGCTGGTCTCGCACATGTCGGCGGCAGAGATCGACGCGCTACGGCGCGGCGGGCATGATTTCCGCAAACTGCATGCCGCCTTCAAGGCCGCCAAAAATCATAAGGGGCGTCCCACAGTCATCCTGGCCAAGACCAAAAAAGGGTTCGGCATGGGCGGTGCGGGCGAGAGCCGAATGACGGCGCATCAGGCCAAAAAACTCGACGTCCAGGGTCTGAAGGCGTTTCGTGATCGCTTCGGCCTGCCGTTGAGCGACGACGACGTTGCTCAACTCAAATTCTATCGCCCGTCCGACAACAGTCGCGAGATCACCTACCTGAAAGAGCGCCGGTCGGAACTCGGTGGTTTCCTGCCCTCGCGCAAAACGATCGCGCCGAAGTACGCGGTGCCACCGCTGCAGGACTATGCCGAATTCGCCTTGAACGCCGACGGCAAGGAAATGTCCACGACCATGGCGCTGGTGCGCCTGGCGAGCAACCTGCTGCGCCATAAGTCGCTCGGCCCACGCATCGTCCCGATCGTCGCCGACGAGGCGCGTACGTTCGGCATGGCAAACCTGTTCCGCCAGATCGGTATCTATTCGCCGGTGGGCCAACTGTATGAGCCGGAAGACGCCGCCTCCATGCTGAGTTACCGCGAGGCGAAGAGCGGGCAGTTGCTGGAGGAGGGTATCACCGAGGCCGGCGCGATGGCCTCGTGGAGCGCGGCCGCGACGTCGTACAGCGTGCACGGCGAAGCGATGTTGCCGATGTACATTTACTACTCGATGTTCGGGTTCCAGCGCGTCGGCGATCTTATCTGGGCGGCCGCCGACCAGCGCGCGCGCGGATTTCTGTTCGGTGCCACGGCCGGTCGAACCACGCTTGGCGGCGAAGGTCTTCAGCATCAAGACGGCAGCAGTCACATCGTCGCCGCGACGATCCCCAACTGCCGCGCCTATGATCCGGCCTTCGCAGGCGAACTCGCCGTGATCGTCGACCACGGCGCGCGCTCGATGATGGAGGAGCAGCGCGACGAATTCTACTACGTGACCGTCATGAACGAAAACTACGCGCAACCCTCGTTGCCGCCGGGCGTGTCGGGTGGCGTGCTCAAGGGCATGTATCGCTTCGGTGGCCGCGCGGCGAAAGATGGCATGAGATCAGATCCGAAACAGACTGTCAGACTGCTCGGTTCCGGCAGCATCCTGCGCGAAGTCATCGCTGCGGCAGACTTGCTGGCCGACGATTGGGGCGTCAGTTCCGACATCTTCAGTGTGACCAGCTACAGCGAACTGGCGCGTGACGCGAACGACGTCGAGCGCTGGAACCGCCTGCACCCCACCTTGTCGGAACGCACGCCGCATCTCGTCTCACTGCTCGCCGGCGCAGCGCCGATAGTCGCCGCGACAGACTACGTGCGTGCGCTCCCGCTGCTGATCGCGGCCCACCTCGACGCGCGCTACGTGACGCTTGGAACCGACGGTTTCGGTCGCAGCGATACGCGGGCAGCGCTCCGCCGCTTCTTCGAGGTCGACCGTCGGTATATTGCGCTGTCCGCGCTCGATGCCTTGGCCCGTGACGGCCTGATCCCGCGCGAGACGATTGCGGCTGCAATCGTCAGATACGATATCGACAGCGATGCCGTGGCACCCTGGCAGCGATAGACCAGCATGGCTGGGCTGCTCGCAGTCCGTCACGTCGCGGGCTTGTCTCTGCGGTCCAGCAGACGCTCCGCGCTGTCGTTCCATACACTCATGGCGACGATCAGCCCGCCGCGCACGACGAAACGATCGACGTAGCGATTGCCCTCGAACGGCGTGCCGTCCGGCCAAGCGCCATAGAGCGTGCCGATGTTGTAGACGATCGTTTCGTCGTCGCCAGGCGCGACGTCGGAGCGCTCCCTGCGCTTCTTGACCCAGGCGTAACGCGTGGCATTGAAGGCAGTGCTTTCGCGCGGGTGGTGGAAAACGCGCCCGCCCGTAAACGTGATTACGAGGTTCGGAGACACGCAGCGGGCGGCGGCTTCCGGATCAGGCACCATCGAGGCTTCGAGAAATCGCTCGACGAGTTCGGCCGCCGCCCGGTTGGCGGCGTCCAATTTGGAGTTGGTCATGGCTCGTTCCTTCGATCGTAGCTTGCCGTGACGCATGTTGCACCAGCGATTTTGCCATGCATAGGTCGTCGGATCGAAATTGGCCCGCCAGGTCCGAGTTATCGCGCTCACAAGCTGGAGACTGCCGTGTCGTTTGATCTCGTGGTGCAGAACGCGCGCGTTGGGGGCGTCGACGTGGCGACTACCGGTATGTCGCCCCTGGGTCTCATCGATATCGGTATCGCCGACGGACGCATCGTAGCCATTGAACCGCAGCTCGCGCACGATGGTCCGATCTTCGACGCAGGCCGTCAGTTAGTGATCCCCGGCCTCGTTGAAACGCACATCCATCTCGACAAGACCTGCATCCTCGACCGCTGCACGATCTGCGAGGGCAGTGTGCAGGAGGCCATCCGTGAGACCGCGCGTGCAAAGCTCGCCTTCACCGAACAGGACATCTACGACCGCGCACGCCGAACGCTCGAAAAAGCCATCGCCGGCGGCACGCAGTACATGCGCGCGCACACCGAGATCGACCCACGGATCGGGCTCAAGGGCTATCGCGCGATCAGCCAGCTTGCGCGCGACTATGCCTGGGCGATCGATCTGTCGCTGTGTGTGTTCCCGCAGGAGGGGCTGACAAACGATCCCGGTTCGGACGAGTTGCTGATCGCGGCCTGTGATCTCGGCGCGGGAGCTATCGGAGGTGCGCCCTACATCGATACGGACCCCAACGCGCAGATCGCACGTATCTTCGAGCTCGCGCGCCGGTTCGATCTCGATGTCGATTTTCATCTCGATTTCGATCTCGACCCGGGTTGGACGCACATCGAAGAGGTGTGTCGGCAGACAGAGAAATACGGATGGGGTGGCCGGGTCGCCGCAGGCCATATGACAAAAATTTCCGCCATGCCGCCGGAGCAACAAATCACACTGGCGCGCAGGCTTGCGAACGCGGGCGTCGCGGTCACCGTGATTCCTTCGACCGACCTGTTTCTGATGGGACGCGGCAGCGATCACAACATTCCACGCGGCGTGACGCGCGCCGACCGGCTGGTGCAACATGGGGTGACGGCCTCGCTCGCAACCAACAACGTGATGAATGCCTTCACACCCTTCGGCGACGCCTCGCTGATCCGCATGGCGAACCTGTTCGCCAACATCGCGCAACTCGGCCGTCCCACAGATTTCGAAACGTGCCTCACGTTGGTCGGCAGTAGCGCGGCCCGGCTGATGAATATCGCCGACTATGGCATTGCGGTCGGGCATCCCGCCGATCTGGTCGTGATCGCGGCCGAAAGCGGTGCCAACGCCGTCGCCGAAATCGCGCAGCCCGTCGCCGGTTTCAAGCGCGGCCTGCAGACCTTTACGCGCGCGCTGCCGGTGCTACATCCGCCGGGTCCGTAGGTTGTCGCGACCCCCAAAGATTATGTTTCGCTCGGCTTAGTCTTATACCGGCGGTGACCGTCGGTATAAGTTGCTCGGGACGATCAGCAACAGCCGCAGCGTTCGGTCATCCAGGTGCGGACGGCAGGCGCGAACTGCGGCCATGCATCTAGAAGTCCCGCAAACTTCGGCAGATTGGTGCGGTAGCGGGCGCGTAGTTCGGTATGGATGGCGTCGAGGTCGACGCCGGTGAGGCGGCCATCGGCGACGATGGTGCGGCCGGCCACGACCACGTCGCGAATGTGGCGGGCGGTGCCGCGTGCGAACATGAGGTCGAGCGGATCGATTGCCATCAGCGTGTCGCGGTCCAGCGCGTCGAGATCGAGTGTCACAAGGTCGGCCGCCGCACCGACGGCGAGGGTGCCGTTTCCCGGCGCGTTCGTCGCCTTACGGCCGGCTGCAATGATGCCCGCAAGAAATGCCGGGCGCGTCCACGTCTCGTCGAAGCCAAATCCGGAATGCAAGGCATGGGCGAGCCGCATCTCACGCACCATGTCGTCATCCTCGTCGAAGGCCAGCCCGTCCATGCCGACCGCGACCTGACACCCCCGAAGCGCCGCCTCGCGAATGGGGGCCAAGCCGGACTTGATGTGCAGGTTGGACGATGGATTTGTCACGATGACCGCGCCCGATGCGGCGATCATGTCGAGTTCGTCCGGCCGCGCCCAGGCGCAATGCGCCAGCGTCAGGCGCGGCGATAGCAGGCCGATGTCGCGCAAATGGCTGACGATGCCCGACGGAAACTCGCGGTCCGCCCAGACGCGCTGATAACGCGTCTCGAGCAAGTGCATATGGACGCGGCGTCCGGTGTCTGCCGATGCCCGCGCGATAGCTTCGAGCAGGGGCGTAGAGCACCATTGCGGCGCGGCGGGGCCGTACTGGACGTCGACCATTGCACTACCGGTCAAGGCGGCAATCGCGTCAACGGTGTCGAGGTAGGCGCGTGGCTCGAGCGGCGGCGTGACGAACAACCGCGCGATCTCGTCGCGATCGGCAATTGGTAGTGCCGCGAGCATTTCGTCGTGGATGCCGTAAACCAGTGGATTGCGGTCGCGTACCGCAAGCGCGAACGCGATGCGAACGCCGACGTCGCGAGCTGCTCGCGCCACTTCGGCCGCCTCGTCGGGCAACGCGAGCAGACCACTTGGTCGCGTATAATGCACCATCACGGCGGCACACCCGCCGAGTGCGGCGCGCGCAAGAGGTGCGACCGCCGCAAGATAGGCATCGGGCGGCGTTGCCAGCATCGAGCGCGGTAGCCAGGTTTCCAAAGGCAGGAACGCCGCGCCGAACGATGAGAGCGCCAGCGGTCGGGCGTGGTCGTGGGCATTGACGAGGCCCGGCAAGATGAGTTGCCGAGCCGTTGCTGCGGGTAAGGGGGTGGCGTCGGGCACCACCGCCGCGATTGTGGAGCCCGCATGACGGATCCGGACCGGCCCGCCGTCGGCCAGGATGCCACAAATCTCACCATCAGCCCGATCGGTCATGTGTCGGCGAGACCCGCTATTTCTTGGTGTAGGTCAACTCGCGCTCCGCTTTCGGTGGCAAGAACGCGCGCGAGAAAATCTGTTCCGGTGTCGGGGTCGACGGCAGCTCATAACCGGTCACGACGATCCCGATCGACTTCTTCAATCGATCGTCCTTCAGATCACCCATGCCGATTTCCTTCATCTCCGCCGAGACGATGAGCTTGTCGAACGAGTACTGCAGTCGGCGCTTCTCGACCTCCATGTTGATCAGATTGTCGAACTTCTGCGCAGCAGCCATACCGAGATCCTGATCCTTTGCGACCTCGAGCATCGCCTTGTTGACGGCGCGAACCAAACCGGCCACCGCCTTTGGCTTCTCCTTGATCATCTTTTGCGAAACCATCAGGCCGTTGGAATAGAGATCCATGCCGAAGTCGCCGAACGGGAACCATGAGAAATCCTTGTCGGGATCCTGTCGATTAAGCACGAGGTTGAAGTAGCTGGTTATGTTGAACACCAGCGCACCGTCGATCTCACCCTTTATCAGCAACGGCTCCTGCAGATTGGGTGCCATGTTGGTGACCTTTATCTTGGCCATGTCGAGATTGTTGGTCTTGGCAAAAACCGGAAGCAAACGCGTCGTTGGCGTTCCCTGTGCTCCGCCGAGCGTTTTGCCCTCGAAGTCTTTGGGCGTTTTGATGCCACTCGAGGCTTTGGTCACGATTGCGAAGGGAGGTTGATTCCAGATCTGGTAAACCATGATCGGGACATCGTTCGGACGCGTCGCCGCGTTCTGAATGATGGCGTTGATGTCGCCGAAGCCGGCGTCGTAGGCACCAGACATGATGCGCGTGACAGTCGCGCCTGAGCCTTCGCCCTGATCAATCACGACGTCGAGCCCCTCGGCTGCAAAGTAGCCCTTGTCGCGCGCGACAAAGAACGCGGCATCGCTACCCTGCGTCTTCCAACCGAGCGTAAACTTGATGGTCGTCTGTTGCGCCGCTGCCGGCGTCGCAATCAGGGCTGCGAGGATCAGGCCTCCGGCAAATTTCCTCATCGACATATTCTGGTTCTCCTTGAGTGGCGGACGAAAAAGAAAAGTTCAGGCGGCGGCAAAATCGTTCTTGCGTGTCGCCCATCCGGTGACGCGACCCTCGATGATCGAGAAAATCACGTAAAGTGCGATGCCGAGCCCGGCGAGAATAAACAAGCCAGCGAACACGAGAGGCACGTCGAAGTTGGACGATGCGCTCATCATCACATTGCCGATGCCGCGATTTGAGGCGACGGTTTCGCTCAACACCGTACCCACGAATGCGTAGGTGACCGCGACTTTCAACGACGCGAAGAAGAAGGGCATCGTGCGCGGCAAACCGACGTTCCATAGAATGTCGAACTTGCTGGCACCGAGCGCCTTCAGAACATCCTCGAGTTCCGGCTCGGTCGTGGCAAGGCCGGTCGCAATGTTGACGACGATCGGAAAGAAACAGATGACGATCGACGTCAGAATTGCAGGCATTGTTCCCGAACCGAACCACAGCACGAAGATCGGGACGACAGCGACCTTGGGGATCGAAGAGAAGCCGATCAGCAGCGGATAACAGGTGTCGTAGGCAACTCTCGACACGCCGATCATGGCACCGATCGCGACGCCGATGATCACGCCGAGCGTAAAGCCGATCATCGTCGTCATCAAAGTCTGCAGCATGTGCGGCCACAGCACCGGACCACGCCGCCAGAGAGTTTCAAAAACCTGACTCGGCCGCGGCAACACCAGATCGGAGATGGGTAGTGCGACGCACAGCACCTCCCAAAGCACGAAGAATACGACGATCAGCGCGAACGCTGCGAATTTACGTTTGAGGGCGCCGTCGTTCATGGTGTAGGCGCCTCCGGGCCGGCGATGCCGCGCATGTTGACGATCAGCTCACGCAGGCGCTGATTGAGTGCGATGAAGCCGGGCTCGAACGTGTCGGCAATCGTGCGGGGGCGCGCGAACGTGACGGGACTGTCGTCGACTATGCGTCCAGGTCTGGGGCTCATGACGCAGATGCGGCTGGCGAGAAATCCTGCCTCTCGGAGATCATGAGTGACGAGCAGAACGGTCGGACGATGCAACGTCCACAGGTCCTGCATGATGCCCCACAGCTCTTCGTGCGTGAATTGGTCAAGCGCACCGAACGGTTCATCGAGCAGCAGCAGGCGCGGTTCATGGATCAAAGCGCGGCACAGGTTGGCGCGCTGCAGCATTCCGCCGGAAAGCTGCCACGGATAGCTCGCGGCGAACCCTTCGAGGCCCACTTGCGCCAGGAGAGCGTGCGCCTTGTCGCGGAACTCGCCCTTGCGCTTCGCCGAATACTGCGACCGATAGGGCTCCACGATTTTCAGCGGCAGCATGATGTTGCGCTCGATCGTCAGCCAGGGAAGCATCGTCGGGTTCTGAAACGCCATGCCGATGCGCAACGCCCGTGCGGCTACCTCGCGCCCGCCGACGATGACAGCACCCGTGGTGGGCTTAACGAGGCCGGCAATGAGTTTTAGAATGGTGGATTTGCCGCAGCCCGAAGGACCGACAAGAGCCACGAATTCACCTTCGGCGATGTCGAGCGTCGTGGATACCAGAGCAGGCACCGCAGCCGTACCACGGCCGAACGTGACTGACGCCGCCGATAGCGAAACAGCCGGGGTGCGATGCGAAGGCGTCGCAACATGAGATGTCACTTGGCCATCGACCGCAGCCCTCGCGACGGCACCACCCATCCGTCCAGCTCCCCACTCCAACGGCACTGAGCCTCGCACCTCTTAGCCACGCAATTTGAATGGCGGGTCGCGGATTATCGCGAGCCTTGAACGCTATGTTGCAGAGATTGCTTTACCCGTCCCACAACGCGACCGCCTCTGCGTGCTCACGAAAGAAGCAACTGCCTTATAATGCGGCAACAACATCGTACCGCTTGCGGCGTTAAGCAACTTTGTGGGCACATCGATCTAGCCGACGTCGGCCGTGCGGCTCTGAAAGCCGACGGCTGCTTGACGCATATAAGAGATATTGGTCTTTGATCGCATCAAGGTCGACAACTACGAAATCCGCATCATCGGCGACTAATGCACCCTCTAACGGGCCGGCTTGGGCGGAACCGGCGCTTCCTCAGCCGGGCTGGGTGGGGTTCGCAGTTTGGTTCGCAATTGGCGGAGAGAGTGTCTGCCAATTTAGCATTCTGATACAACACGATAGCCCGTGGATGCTGACAAACGG
>JANYHG010000200.1 GCA_025359165.1 Hyphomicrobiaceae bacterium | reverse complement strand
CGGTTCTTTCCCTCGTCCATCATCGTGCCATTCGTGATTGGGGTTACATCACCAAGGCGGTCTTCGACAGGTCGCTGGCGGCGCTGGTGCTTTTCATGCTGTCTCCGCTCATGTTTGCCATCGCCGCAGCGATCAAGTTCGAGAGCGACGGGCCTGTCATCTTCCGCCAGCGCCGCCACGGCATCAATGGCAAAGCCATCACTGTTTGGAAATTTCGCTCCATGCACGTTATGGACGACGGCGCCAAAGTGGTCCAAGCTACGGCTCAAGATTCCCGCGTTACCCGAGTCGGCCGTATCCTCCGTCGCAGCAGCCTTGACGAGCTCCCGCAACTTTACAACATCCTCAAGGGCGAAATGTCGTTCGTCGGTCCACGACCGCATGCCATCGCTCACGATGAGCTCTACGAGCAGATCATCGACTTTTACACCTGTCGTAGCCAAGTGAAGCCGGGCCTCACTGGCTGGGCACAGGTCAACGGCTTCCGTGGCGAAACCTCCGATCCCGCACTCATGGATGCACGTGTCCGATGTGATCATTGGTACATCGCCAACTGGTCTTGTTGGCTGGATCTTAAGATCCTTTTCATGACGCCGGTCCACTGTATCTTCAACAAAAACGCTTACTAGCGACCGGCAAAAGCAACGCCACCCGTTTTACCTGCTACGAGATTTCCAACAATGCCGACCGTGCAACACATAATCGACCAGACCTCAGAGCTTGCAGGCAACACATCAGCTACCGTGTTCAAGTACTCTGGCTCCGCCCACTCGCAGTGTTTTGTGAATGCCCGTCGCCCCATGCCGCCTGGCAGTTACGGCGATATAATTGTTCTCTATCTCAAAGCGTCCTGGGCACGGCTACCGTTCATATCGTTGCTGCGTGATGACATCGCGCATCGACCTCTCATCATCCTTGAGCAGACATATTCGCGCTCTTACGAGCAACATTGCGTCGCCGATCGCAAACGCTTCCATTATTTGCTCTCCCTCACCTACGGGTTGGCTGATCTCGTCATCACGGCGTCTGAGGCTCAGCGGTCCTGGTTGCTCGATAACGACCTAACGACACCCGATAAAGTCACCACGTGCGTGCCCCTGCACGACTTTTCGGAACTCGTCGCCTTGTCGGTGCCAGTTGTACGTACCGGGCAACCAATCCGTCTGGTCGCCTTCGGCGGGGCCGACCGACAGAGTGGATTGGACATTCTCATCGAGGCGATGAAGCACTTACCCAATGGCCTTGCCACACTTGAAATCTGCTGCACCACCAAGGACCAGAACGCCATCGTCATCGCCGCCAGTGGGGTGCCGAGCATCCGCATCACCACCGAGCCTACCGGTTTTGCCGACTATCTGGCGCGTAACGATGCCGTCGTGATGCCCGCGCGCTGGCAGCCGTTTGCGTTAAAGGCACACCAGGCATGCGCCGCCGCCCGCCCGCTCGTCGTAACGAATGTCGACGCCCTTGCAGAATTCGCCAACAAGGATTGGGGCGAAATCGCCGCCTCCGATTCTCCGCACGACCTCGCTGCGGCGATCACACGTCTGGCTGCGCGCCCACTGCCAGACTTGGGAGCCGCCGCACGCACCGCTTTCCTATCCCGCGAATCGGAGGGTCATCGCAAATGGTCCGCTCTGCTGGCAGGATTGGAGCGATGAGATCCTTGAGGCTACCGTCGGCCTTCCGTCGTCCGAAGAAACCTCAGATGTCCAGCGTGCGACCTCCACGGCGCCGACATCTGCCGTTGCTCGTTCCCGCCATCATTTTGCTGCTACGCACGCTCGTCGCCGTGACAGTTATGGCGTTCTCCCGCAAATCCAGCACCATCCGTCAATATCTCATCGGCGGCTCGGCAACCCTGATGGTTTGCTGGGCCGTCACGCTCACCTACCTCATCGTCGCACCGACCACGTTTGTTAGCCATTGGTCCTTGATCCTGCCGACCTCGTCTAGCAGCGTCAGTTTACAGCTCGAATCGATCGGTCACGCACAAACGGTCGCCAGTTCGCCTTTCGGCAACGCTAGCCTCAGCCCCAAAGTCATCTACAAGGAAATCATCGGAAGTGAGCAGGTCCGCCTGACCGCCGCACATTCCATGAATATAGTGCTACCCACATTCGGCAGCGCGAAGGTCAAGCTCATCGACGAAACCGCGCTCGTCATGCTGGAAATCTCGGGCCGAAGTCCCGCCGAGGCACAGGCCAAGGCCCGCGCGCTAAATGCTGCGTTCGAGTCCGCGCTGGACATACTTCGTCGCGACGAAATCAGGCGCCGTTCAGACGTCGTCAAGGAAAGTCTCACCGTCTACCAGGAGAACCTGCAGGCTGCGCGCCAGCGGATCAGCGAGCAGCAAGAGCGCACGGGCGTTCTTTCAATCAATCAGTTCAACGAGGCGTCCTCCAGCCTCGAACAGCTGCGCCGGCGCTTGAACGACGCCCGCGCGGATCTCGAAAAACAATCCGCCGAGCAGCGCAGGCTGGCCGAGGGCGTAGGCTTCGATCCATCCGTCGCAGCCGGTCTTCTCAAGTTCGCGAGCGACCCAACCTTCGGAAAGCTTGCCGCCGAATTTGCGGACGTTACCATGCAGTTCCAACAGGAAATGCGACATCTCGGTGACGCCAATCCCACCGCCGTTGCATTGAAGCGCCGCGCCGCAAACGTCACTTCGCAGTTACAGTCGATGCTCGCGACGGTCATCCCGAACTCCGTCGCCATTCCTCATCTGTTACTCGTAACCAACGGAACGCAGAGCGCCGACATGATGCGTGCCCTCGTCACCAGTTCTGTGTCATTCGCCGGCCGCAAGGCCGAGG
>JANYHG010000163.1 GCA_025359165.1 Hyphomicrobiaceae bacterium | reverse complement strand
TCACGGTCGTGAATGAAACAGTCGTTTATGAGTTTACGTGTCATGACATCTTATAGCGCGAGTGAAGACATTGCGAAATCGCGCCTTACTCGCTGACCGCAAAAGCTTCCGGTACCGAAACCAACAAGCGCCGCAAACGATGCAGCGCTTCGATTAGACCGTCGACGGTGGGGGCACCGAGAGCGAGCCGAATGGCATTTGGTGTATGGCCCGGCACCACGGTAAACGCCGACGATGGCGTGACAGCAACGCCATGGCGCGCCGCAATCGACGTAAAAACATCTGCGCGCCACTCCGGCGGCAATACCAGCCACACATGGTATGTCCGCTGATCACCTCGTACGTCGAAGTCTGCCAGAATTTCTTTGGTATGTCGTTGACGAACGGCCGCGTCGGAACGCTTGTTACTTTCGATGCCCGCCGCTGTACCGTCGGCCATGACGCAGCTTCCGGCAGCGATACCATAGCCTGACGCGGACCACCCACCACCGCGCACTACGGACAGCAGCTTGGCGCTCGTGTCTGCGGGCGCAAGGATAAAACCCAACGGCAATCCAGGCGCGATCCGCTTCGACAAACTATCGATCACGAAGCAATGCTTCGGTGCCAGCACAGCCAGAGGCTCTGCATCGCCAAGGAACCCGTAAACGTGATCTTCGATGAGCGGCACGTCAGCAGTTTTGGCAAAGGCTGCGAGTGCCGCACGGCGCTTGTTCGACAAACTCATGCCGAGCGGATTGTGCAACGCGGGTTGCACATAAACCGCGCTGAGCGGGTGCTGCTGATGCGACTTCACCAACGCTGCGACGTCGAGCCCTTCTGCATCGATCGGTATCGGAACCAGCACGACGCCCAACCTCTGCGCAATGCCTTTGACCATCGGATAGGTGACTGCCTCAACTGCCAAACGCCCGCCGGTCGGAACAAGAGTGGACACCGCAGCCGCGATCGCCTGCCGCCCACCAGCCGTGAAAGCGATGTTGGCGGGTGACGGCACAAAATTTCCACGTGCCAGATGTGCGGCTGTAATCTGGCGCGCGTGCGCGAGCATCGATGCCGTCGGCGGACGCAAGGCCTGATCCATACCGTGCGCGTGCAGGTTGGCTAGACTTGCAGAAATCTGTGTCGCTTGGTCCGGCAAAATCGGGAAATTGAAATCGAGATCGATGCGCGTTTCGTGCCGTTCGAGTTCACCTCCGAGGCGTGTTTCAGCTTTGCGACCGGAAACGAAGGTCCCGCGTCCGACCTCGCCGACCACCAGGCCGCGCCTCAGCAATTCTCCATAGACGCGTCCGGCGGTCGACGCCGCGATACCGTGTTCGAAAGCGAAGGTGCGTTGCGGCGGCAAACGCTCGCCGGCCGCCAACGTGCCACTGGCTATCTTGGCTGCCACCGAATCGGCAATTTTCGCAAAATCGGCTGTTGCCGGCTGAGCCTGGGAGTGCCGCATCAATTTCATGGAATCACCAATTGCACCGAGAGCAATGTATTGATTGCATCAGTACATTTTTTGTTTCATCGGTGCAATGGTCGATAATAGAATTTAATTGCACCGAGGACACTCATGACCCTCGCTTTACTGACTTGTGATGTGACCGGACGCCGGGCAGGATCGGTCGGCGACAGCCTAAAAGCCACGCCGTCGGCACCGGCCGCGTCCAAGCGCGGTCTCGCGCTTTGGCTTTACCGCTCGCAGATGCGTCGGGAATTGGCGCAACTCGACCGACACCAACTTGATGATTGCGGGCTCGACGCCGACATTGTGCGGCACGAAGTGTGCAAGCCGTTCTGGCGAGCATGATCGCTCATGCTACGCCTGCACGCCGCGATCAAACGCTCGCCCGTGCCAGCACGTCGTTCCAGACACGCAGGAAATTACCGCCCATCAGCTTAACGAGGGCTGCGTCGCTCCAGCCGCGTCGGATCAGTTCGGCAAACAGATCGGGAAATTTGCTGGCGTCCTCGAGCCCGGCCGGATTGGGGCCGCCATAAAAGTCTGAGCCGATGCCGATATGATCATCGCCGACGACATCCCGAAAATGAGCGAGGTGATCGCAGACGTAGTTGATGCCGTCCTGGTTCCAGCCTGCCAGACACGCCTCTCGCGCCCGTTCGAAATCGGCGGCTGTCAATCCCGCACGGGTCTTACCCCACGCATCCTGGAAGGGCTGCACATTCGCCAGCGAGGCACGATTGAGAAACGCCGGAACGAAGGTCACCATGACCATCCCGCCGTTCTCAGGCAACCGTTTCAGCACATCGTCGGGCGTGTTGCGCCGATGCGGACAGAGGGCTGCGGCACAGGTGTGCGAGAGGAACAGCGGCGCGCGCGCGACATCGAGCACTTTGTGCATGGCGTGCGGCGCGACATGCGCCAGATCGACGATCAGCCCGAGCCTGTTCATCTCGGCGATGACCGCGCGGCCGAACTCGGATAGCCCATCATGCGTGCCATCGGGCTTGTCGGTGGCACTATCGATCCAGGGCAGCGTTTCGTTATGACAAAGAGTGACGAGCCGCACGCCCAGACGTTGCCACAGACGCAGCGGGGCCAGCGATCCCTCGAGCCCGACAGTGCCTTCGACCGACGGCAGCGAACCGATTTTTCCAAGCGCATGCGCAATTGCGACGTCGGCTGGCGCGCGCACCGGATGAAACACGTCGGCGTGCTTGTCCTCGATGCGCAAAATGAGATCGATCTGTTCGAGCGTCACGGTCGCCGGATGCGCGATGGCCGTCGGCAAAAACGCCGCGAGGACCTGAGTGCCGACTTTGCCCGCCCGCAGTCGTGGAATATCCGTGTCCGTTTCCGGGTGCAGTTTCGTGAGGTCGTACCGCTCGAGATCAGAACCACCCTTGGCACGCACGGTCCAGGGCAGATCATTGTGCGCATCTATGAAGGGATGCGCCGTCATCAGTGCGACGGCATGATGGTAGGCTTGGTCGCGTGGACGCACCATGGTTGGAGCATCGCCCTCGGTGTTAGATTTCGTCATGCTGCGTATCCATTATGTTCGAAGTCGCCCGAGCGTGATTTTCGCATTCAGTCCGCACATCACCGCACGATTTTTATGCCGGCGCGCTCGCGGTCCCACAGTGCCGTGAGATCACGTACCGCCATCTGCTTGAGTTTGTATTTTTCGATCTTCTCGCTGGCCGTTTTTGGAAGTTCGTCGATGAACGCCACATAACGCGGCACCATGAAGTAACTCATGTTGTCGGCGCAAAACGCGATCAGCTCCGCTTCGCTTGGTGTCGCATGAGGCTTGCACACGACGTAAACCATGACGTCGTCTTCGCCACCTTCGGCCGGCACCGCAATGGCAGCAACCTCGAGCACATCGGCATGCTTTGCAATCAGCATCTCGACTTCATAGGCCGAGATATTCTCGCCGCGGCGTCGGATCGATTCCTTCTTGCGATCGACGAACCAGAGATACCCGTCCGCGTCGAGATACCCGCGATCGCCCGTGTGAAACCACAGATTTCGATGCGCGGCTAAAGTCGCCTCAGGCATCTTGTAGTACCCGAGCATGGAAATCCACGGCTGCTGCGGCCTGACCAGGATTTCGCCGACCGAACCGGACGGCAACGGCTGATCGTCGTCGTCGACGATCGCGAGATCGGAGAGCCCATGCGAATGTCCGGCCGACGCCGCTTTGTCTGGCGGCTCATCGGCGCGATAGATCGTCACCGCAAACGTTTCCGTTGCCGCGAACAGCGATGTCACCTGCAAACCGAATCGGTCCGAGAATTCGCGAAAGGTCTGCTTCGACAGCGGCACCACCATGCTCTGCCGCACGCGATGCCGGCGTTCGGCCTCACTCACGGGCAGCTTTAAAAGTACGCTCGCCATGACGCCGAGGGCATTGAATTGTGTGGCACCCGTGCGGACGATATCGGCCCAGAACTGGCTGGCTGAAAAGCGCGGTGCGAGCGCGATGGTGGCACCCGCCCACAAAGCTGCGTTGCACGAGTACCAGAGCGCGTTGACGTGAAACAGCGGCAGACACACGTACAGCACATCGTCTGAGCCATAACCGTATTGCTCGGCACAATAGCGGCCGACGTTGATGCCTTGCGCGTGCGGACTGACGACGCCCTTCGACGGTCCTGTCGTGCCCGAAGTGTAGATTATGAAGGCGGGATCGGAGAATGCGACGGCGTCGAGCGGCGGCGTTCGATCATCGGCTGCAAACAGCGTCGCGCACGCGATCACCGGCACCACGCACGACGCGAAAGCATCGCTGGCACCGCGGCAGATAATGCCCTTCACGTGCGGCAACTGTGGCAGGACCTCGACCAACCGTTGCGCGAACTCGGCATCGACGACGATCCATGCCGCATCGGATTGTGCGAGGAAATAGTGCAGCAAGTCGCCTCTCGCAGCGGTATTGAGCGGTACGGCGACGGCACCGATTTTACCGAGCCCCCATGCGATCCAGAGAAACTCCGGATGATTGCCGAACATCAAGGCGACATGATCGCCCTTGCGGATACCGAGTGCTGCAAAACCATTAGCGGCACGATTGGTCTGGGCGTGCGCGTCTGCATAGGTGAACCGCTGTTGCCCCCATGTCAGGCAGACGCTGCCGCCGCACTCGGCAGCCTTCGCCGCGAGCAGATGTCCGATGCTGCGCTGTTGCAGCGGATAGTCTTGCATGGCACGTCCATTTCCTCGTCTGCCGACGCGCACGATAGCATCAACACACCGATGGAGAGAAACAGATGGGGCTATTCTTCGAAGATTTCGAGGCGGATAAGGTCTGGATCACACGCGGGCGCACAGTTGGTGAAGGGGACATCACTTTGTTTGCAGGCCTGGTGGGCGATTTTAACCCGCTACACGTCGACGCCGACTATTGTTCGGGCACTCCCTACAAAGGCCGCATCGCGCATGGCCCGCTGACTCTATCGATGGCCATCGGGCTGATGAGCCAGCAGAACCTGATCGACGATACCACCACGGGCCTGCTCGGTCTGAACTGGTCGTTTTCCGCGCCGGTCAAAATCGGCGACACCATCCACGCCAAGGTGTCGATGGTCAGCAAGCGACCGACCAAAGATCCCTCGCGCGGTATCGTCGTATTGCGGCTCGACGTGATCAACCACTCCGGCACCTCAGTGCAATTGGGTGAGATGACACTCATGATGAAGCGCCGCAATTAGCGTTGGCGCAGATCGCTTTCTCAGCCTAAAAAGGAGAACGAAACAACACCACAAAAATGGGACGGGAACGATGTCGAAACAGTACAATATTCTGATCTTGGGCGCGTCCTACGGCTCGCTGCTGGGATCGAAATTTTTGTTTGGCGGCCACAACGTGACGCACGTCTGCCTTCCAGCCGAGGTCGATCTGATCAACGCAGAAGGCTTCCGTGTGCGCATGCCGGTCAAGGGGCGCAAAGATCAGATCGAAATCGACACGCGCAAACTTCCGGGCAAAGTCCGCGCCGCTGGCCCCGCCGACGTCAACCCCGCCGACTATGATCTCATCGGTTTGGCCATGCAGGAGCCGCAATATCGGTCGCCGGGCGTGCGCGAACTGCTCGACGCGGTGGCCAAATCGAGGGTCCCGTGCATGTCGATCATGAACATGCCACCGCTGCCCTACGTGATGCGCATTCCCGGTCTCGACTACAAGGCGCTCGAACCTGCCTACACCGACGCCAGCGTATGGCAAAGCTTCGATCCCGGCACGCTGACCTTATGTAGCCCCGACCCCCAGGCAATCCGTCCACCTGAAGAAAAGGTCAACGTTCTGCAAGTGACGCTACCCACCAACTTCAAGGTCGCCCGTTTCGAATCCGAAGCATCCACCGCAATCCTGCGCGACCTCGAAAAGGGCATCGACGCCGTGCGTTTCGACGCGCCGGAGGGCAAGATCGAGTTGCCCGTCAAGCTGCGCGTGCACGACAGCCTGTTCGTGCCGCTCGCCAAATGGGCGATGCTGCTGGCCGGAAACTATCGCTGCGTGACGAAGGACGGTATGCGCACCGCTCAGGAAGCCGTGCATACCGACATCGACACGTCGCGCTCGGTCTATAATTTCGTCAACGATCTCTGCGTCACGCTCGGCGCCAATCCCGCCGATCTCGTGCCATTCGAGAAGTATGCAGCCGCCGCCCAGAGCTTGTCACGGCCAGCGTCTGCCGCTCGCGCACTGCAGAACGGCGTCCCCAACATCGAACGCGCCGACAAACTCGTACAGTTGATCGCCAAGCAGAAAGGCCTTAGCCATCCGGCCATTGATGCTGGCGTAGCCCTCGTCGACGCGCGCATCGACGCCAACCGCAAAGCCGCCGCCGCCAAAGCGTAAACAACATGACAGGGGATTATCGTGCGATTTTTCGGTGCGGTCGTCCTCTGGTGTTCCTTGATGCTTGCGCCGGCGTTCGCGCAGACGCCCCAGGTGCTAACGGTCGACGGCGCGCAGCGGACTTATCTGCTGTTTGGCGCGAACGCCGGCACACCCCGCCCGCTCGTGCTCGCCCTGCACGGCAACTCAGGCAGTGGCACGCAGTTCGCCAAGTACGGTCACTGGCCGGCGACAGCGAACGCGCAGGGGTTCGCCGTGGTTCTGCCGGACGGTACCAATCATGCGTGGAACGACGGTCGTCCACGCGAAACGATGCTGTTGCGTAAGCCGCAGGAGGGCATAGACGATGTGCGTTTCCTGGTGGAACTGGTCGAGCGGCTGATCGCCGATGGCACCGCCGACAAACGCCACATCTTCGTAACCGGCATTTCCAACGGCGGAATGATGACGTATCGGCTGTTGTGTGAACGCGCGGACCTGTTTACGGCCGGTGCAGCGGTTATCGCCAATTTATCGACAACCTTGCACGATCGATGCAAGCCGAGCCGCCCGATACCATTTTTGATCATGAACGGGTCAGCCGATAGACTCACGCCCTATGATGGCAAGCCAGGCCGAATTCTCAGCGCCACCCGAACAGCTGCTTTCTGGGCTTCGAACAATCGCTGCGCGGACAGCACGCAAAGCACATGGTTGCCCGATCTCGATCCCACCGACGGCTCGAAAGTCGAGCGCATCACGTACGCATGCCCGTCCGCGCACCCCGTTGTGCTTTACCGCGTCGCCGAAGGTGGCCACCAGATGCCGTCGCGACACAACGACTTTGCCGCCGAAACGATCCTCGGCCGTCGCAATCACGACATCGAAGCCGCCGACGAGATCTGGACGTTTTTCAAGCAGTTCGTGCGCTAGCGATCCTATGTTGTGCGATGGTAGAGACATTTGCTCGATGCCAACTTGTTTCATGTCGATCAGCCGTGATTGGAACTGCTCATGCCCACGCTGTTGATCAGAAATGCTGGCATCCTCGCAACCATGGACGACGCGCGGCGGGAGATCGCCGACGGCGCCGTATTCGTGCGTGACGGCGTCATCGAACAGATTGGCTTGACTGCCGACTTACCCAAAGTGGCTGACGCGATCATCGATGCAACGGACCAAGTGGTCCTGCCCGGCCTCGTCAATACCCATCACCATCTTGTGCAGACCATGACGCGGGCCGTACCTGCAGCGCAGGACGCGCCGCTGTTTGGCTGGCTGCAGTCGCTCTATCCGATCTGGGCCCGGCTGACACCGGATCACGTGCACGCCGCCGTCACCGTGGGCTTGGCCGAACTGTTGCTCAGCGGCTGCACCACGTCGTCCGACCACCTCTATCTCTACCCCAACGGCAGCCGCCTCGACGACGAGATCCAGGCGGCGACCGAGATCGGCATCCGCTTCACCGCGACGCGGGGATCGATGAGCATAGGCGAGAGCAAGGGTGGCCTGCCGCCCGATATCCTCACTGAAACCGAGCCGTCGATTTTGGCCGACAGCGAGCGCGTCATCGGAGCGTTCCACGATCGCAGCCGTCACGCCATGCTGCAGATTGCGCTGGCACCCTGTTCGCCGTTCTCGGTCAGTCGCGAGTTGATGCGCGACACGGCTATTCTAGCCCGCGAAAAAGGTGTGCGACTGCATACGCACCTCGCCGAAAACGTCGAAGATATCGACTACTCGCTGGCGCAGTTCGGCGTGCGCCCAGGCGACTATGTCGAACAACTCGGCTGGGTCGGCGCAGATGTCTGGCATGCGCACTGCGTGCAACTCGATGCGAAGGAAATCGCATTGTTCGCACGCACCGGCACCGGAATTGCCCATTGTCCGTGCTCGAACATGCGTCTCGGCAGCGGCATCGCCCCGCTTGGCGCGCTGCTGCATGCGGGCGTGCCGGTCGGACTCGGCGTCGACGGTTCTGCATCGAACGACAGTGGCCACCTGCTCAACGAAGCGCGCCAGGCGATGCTGCTGCAACGCGTACACAAAGGTGCAGGTGCGATGACCGCGCGGCAGGCCCTTGACCTCGCGACGCGCGGTGGCGCTCGCGTGCTCGGCCGCACCGACATCGGCCATTTGGCCCCCGGCATGAGCGCTGATCTCGCGGTTTACGACTTGAACCAGATCGAATTGGCCGGCAGCGATTGGGATCCGCTTGCGGCGCTGCTGTTCTGCGGTCCAGTCAAGGCGAAAACCGTGGTCGTCAACGGCCGGCAAGTGGTGAGCGACTACCGGCTGACGACGATAGACCTGCAGGCGGCCATCGTCCGCCATCGCCGCCTCTCACGCGGGCTTGTCGCGGCCTGACGTGCTGCCTGACATGAAATCGTCCAGGCTCTCGATGTTACGCGATCTCAGCTCTGCGAAGGCGCGGTTCACCTCCGCGCCGAGAATGACGATCATCGCCGCCATTTGGAAAAACACCAGCGCACTCATTACCTGCGTCAATCCCGCGTAGAAGCGCGAGTAATCGCTGACCTTCAGCCAGGACGTGAATAGATTGGCCTCCAGTATCCACAGCGTGATGCTGAGCACCACGCCCGGCATGACGTCGGCGACGCGGCGGCGGCCGGCGGCGAGATAAAGATGATAGGCCAGCAATTGCGCGCCGATCGCGATGGCCACGATCACGTAGCGTATGATGAAGTTGATCCAGCCGCGATCCGTCATCCACAGCAGCCACGACGGTTTGAACCGCTCCGCCAACTGCGGGCCGACGACGATCCCCCAAGCCATTACCAACAACCCCAGCGCGCTCA
Organism: Hyphomicrobiaceae bacterium; assembly: GCA_025359165.1. GTDB lineage: Bacteria > Pseudomonadota > Alphaproteobacteria > Rhizobiales > Hyphomicrobiaceae > JABFRJ01. The sequence continues at coordinate 36,282 of JANYHG010000163.1, read as the reverse complement.
GCAGCACCAGAAATCCGCTCTGCATCAGACACGCCGGATAGCTTTTGGTCTCTTTGACCCGGTAGGCGATATTGAGTGCGGCGCGCAAGCTCTCGATGGCGCTGGTCGCAAAAAACAGCGCTATCAAAGCACCGACCGTCAGAAGGCCGAAACGGCTCTGGCCCATGACCGCCATGACCTCTGGTTCGATCGCCGACGCGACCGGTCCCGGTAGCGTGTGAAACAGCTCACCGACGGCCGACCGCGCGAGACCGGCACCGCCGAAATAACCGGCGAACGCCCCAAGGAAAATACAAAACGGGAACAAAGACAATACGAATGAAAATGCAACCGCACCGGCCATGGAAAATCCACTGTCGGCGAAGAGCTCGTACAATGCTTTCCAAACAGCGTGCACCTGACGCATTTTTGATCTGTCCCAACGCGCGCGCCTTCGACCGGCACAGCCCCTGCATTGCCGAGGGCACGGGCCGGGTCAAGGGCCCACGTTGCATAAACCGTTTCGATTTTCTATCATCTCGCTACAGAGCGATGGCCGGAAGGGCGGCCCAGATGTGGGATCGGCGCGTATCAATTCGGTTTGGGCCCGTCACCAAGTCGTCGGAGCATCCCCGTGCTGCACTCTTACGAGCAATCCACCCCACCAGAAATGCCGGCAAGTGACATTCAGCTGAAGGTGGATACCTGCAGCGTTGAGCTGTCCCGAACGGGACCATCCCTACAGGCCGTCCTCGATGCCCAGAGCAGTCTTGAAACGCTGCTAGTGATGGACGAAAACTGGCGTGCGCTGCAACAGTTGCTTGCGCGCGAAAAAGCTGGCGAGTGGATCGACGTCATCGAAAGCGACGTACTGCGGGTTCATCTGACGTCTGCGCTCGCGGCGCAACCTGCTTTTATGGCTTGGCAGTTCGTCGACGCTGCCCGCGCCTGCCTCGAGGCAGCACAGCACGCCGCGGGCGATGCCAAGGCCTCTCGGTCATCTCCGGTGATCGACGCTGCATTTTTCACGGTCGAGCCGGAACCAACCGTCAAGAGTTCGCCTGATGTCGACTTGTCCAGGCAAATGCAGACCGCAGCCAGCCGCCGAGCCCCGCTCAGCGAACTCGCCGTCGGCCATGTTCTCGCGACCCGCATTCCGACGCTGCAGGCGCACGAAAGAAAAGGACAGGAGAAGCCATTGGCAGCCCTCGGTACCAACGACCGACTAGCGTTGTCGGCACCGCCATCCCCTGAGCCTGAAATTTTGCGCCAGCCGAATTCCGTGGCGTCAGAACCAACTGGCGATTTGCTGGCACGGCTGGTCCCGACAAGTGTCGATCCGACCGATACCATCTTTCAAACAGAAGCCGCCGGCATCCGGGAGGCTGATGTCGAGATCGTCATACGGCAGCCGAAGAAACAACTGCTCGACGCGCGGTTGCCGCCGCTGCCGCTGACCAACGGCATGCAGGACATCAGGCCGAGACCACCAAGAACGACGCGAACAACAGCGGTCAAATGGATCGATCCGAACGATGACGCCGAACTCGATTACCGTCCAGTCGGCTCGGCGTTGGACGAAGCGCAAGTGTCGATCATTGCTACCGGCACTAAATCGGAAGCGCAATCGCGGGCAGAGCGCCGTGCACTCGGCGTCGCACCCGATCGGGAAAATCAGATGCGCCGCTTCCTCACCGCACTATCGGGAGAAAACCCCAAGTAACGGCTGGTTCTCAATTCCTCACTCGTCGAGCGTCGGTTCCGGATGCGGACGGCGACGGGCCTGTTCAGTGCGGCCACGCCCCGAGATCTGCGCGGCCATTTCGTCGACTTGCCGCAGGGCGATCTCGAACGCATCGCGGATCGTCAACGCCAGATCTTCGTTGGCGTGCGCACCTTCGCGCTCGTGGTTTATGATGATCGGTTTGCCGCCCTTGACCGAGATTTCGACCTTGACCTGAAACACTTTGGCTTTGGCAGGATTGCGGTGCGGCGCTTCGAGGACGACCCGGCACCCGTTCATACGATCGAAATGCCGCTCGAGTTTTGCGAATTTCTCCCTGACTCGCGTTTCCATCGCATCGCTTTTATCAAGGCCATTGAAGTGAATCTCGAGTGGAACCGTCATCAGTGCCATCCTTGATCGAACAGCCGCAGCGGCGCGGCCATTACCAATAGATCACGGTCGCACCGGCTTGTGAACGTGCAAATTACGCGTTGCGTCCGGAACGTTCTCGCCCCGGCGTGAGACGTGATAACGCCGGGTGAGACACGACACGAGCGCACCAGATACAGCAACGCCGCCGAACCCCAGGGTTTCGACGGCGCTGCAACATACACAATCACGACGCTTATGAATTCAGCGCTTGACCAGAGCGTCGCGGATTTCCTTGAGGTAGATTTCAGACGCGGCAGGCGGCGGTGCGGGTTCTGCCGCTTTGGCTTTATCAAAACGCTTTTTCATTTCGTTGATCGCTTTGACCAGTATGAAAATGGCGAACGCCGTAAAGGCGAAATTGATCAGCGCGTTGATGAAAAGGCCATAGCTGATGGCGACTTCCGGAACCTTGTTGGCGGCATCACCAGCTTTCAAAACAGCCTTGTACGACGAAAAATCCGCGCCACCGAGGGCAAGGCCGATTGGCGGCATGATGATCTTGTCGACAAGCGTGCTGACGATCGGAGCGAACGCCGCGCCCATGATGACGCCGACCGCAAGGTCAACGACATTGCCGCGCATCGCAAATTCTTTGAATTCCTGTAGCATGCTCATAATGTTTATCCCCTCTCGAACGCCGCTCGGCAGCGTTACTGCCCCGCCCAAGGCGCAACCGCGCCAAGAACCCTTGCACAGCGAGCATCTCTAGCAAAAAAGTTATCGCCGATCGCGACTCTCAGTCGCGACTCGATGACAACACGCCGTGCACGGTCTCAATATGTCCGCAAGCGTTCGGTGGCAATGGTATCAGACAGAAACAGATAAACTGACTTATAGAGGCTTTTACCTCTCCAGAGAAAAAACATTATTGCGTTTTTACTTTCCGGCTCGCCAGCGCCGCGGTTACAGCATCGCGCGGCGGCGGCTGCAAGGCTGCGAAATTGACTGCATCACCAGTGAACTGCTGCGTCCACATCGTTTCCGCAACCTGCAACGACGGCCGGAGGTGCATCGGCAGCATCGACCCGGCCTGATCCAGCAGGTCGAACGTGCGCGCGAAGTCTGGATGTACCAGCGTTATGAGCGCGGGATCATCGACAGATGCGGTAGCCGTCATCAAGGGTGCGATCGGAAACGGTCGATAAGACAACTCGTCGGGATGATCTTCGTCGAAGTCGGGTGCGGTGACGAACGAGGGTTCACTTGTCCGCGACGCCAAAGGACTAGCAACTGGACCCGCAAATCCCGTCGCCAGCGGCGGCAATTCGGGAATGTAGGCGGCAACTGCCGTGTCCGATGTCGGCACTTTGGGGCGGCTGACCAGCATCGGAGCGCCCAGAAGTTGCGGTGCCGCAACTTTCGTTTCGGCTTTTTTCGGAGCGAACGACGCGCGCTGCACCAGATCCGTCATGCGTGCCTGCTCCGTCGACGACGGCAACGCAAATCGCGATGGTCGATCGATGATTTGGGGCGCTTCGACGAGTTGCGGCGGCTGCAGCGAGGCCATCTGCACATTGACGGGCGCTCGCGTTGTCAGACCGGCAGTCTGAACGCTGCCGTGTGCTGCACTCGAACTATCGAGCCCAGCGATCGCCACCGGCGGTCGCCGCCCCGCGCGACTGTCGTAGAAAGCAGTGATCTGATTGGCCAGATCGCGATGATCGCTTTTGGCAGCGCGCACGTCGGCGGGTGTGATCGAGCGACCATCCGAGGATTGATGTTTGGTCTGCCCGTTGGGAAACAACAGCGCAAGTTCGTGATGCGGCAAACGTGGCCAATGCCGCACGCGGTCGGTATCGACATGGACGAACTGGATCGCCGACGTCGGATAATACCCGACGCCACCGCGCTCACGAACGAGCGCCGAATAGCGCAGCGCCTTCAGCGGCACATCGGGGAAATGCACGTCCGCGGCCTTGCCGAGAATGTGCCGGCTCTCGCTGGCCTGCCCGCCGACCGACGATCGCAGCATCTCGTTGGTGCCACGTGAGCGGAACCCGGAAATGATATGGATCGGTTGCTTGGACCCGAGTTCGGTATGAATTTCCCACAGCAGATCGATCAGCGCCGGGTCCATTTTGGTCGGCTCGTTGCGCCGCCAATCGCGGAAAGTCCAATTGAACTTGTCGAGGGCACCCGGAACGAACTGCCCGTCGCGCTTGAACTCGATCGTCGTGGTTTCGTTGTTGTGGATATTGAAGAACGTCAGCGAGCGCACTTCGCCCGCCGCCCTCAACTCAGCCATCGCAAAAATGCCGAGCGCCAACAGGGCAACGACAGCCCCGCTCAGCAGGCGTTTTGCACGACCTGTCCGATTGTCCGATTTCGTCGAACTCAACGCGATATCCCCCGGGGTGCGCCCGTTGTTCCGGCCCAGGGCTGGAACGGTTCAAACACCTGTTAAGCAATGAAAGTTAACGGACGGTAACATCCGGCGTGTGCCCGTATCAGGGCATCGTTGCGGCAGTTGTGTGACCACGGCTCGCATCGTTTATGAAGTTCGGCGCGTTTGAGGAGGGCACGACGGATCAGTCGAGCAGACACGTAGGTCCACCCTCGGCCCAGGACGGCCCGGGCATGGCCGTTACCGAAGGAGGCGTCGTCGTCGGTCCCCGCGCTGCGGCTGACGGGGTCGTTAGGGGCGATGGCAAAACCTGCGCGCCCGGCGGCGTTTGCACGGCACCCGGCTGCGGCACGAGCCGGTCCAGCAAGCGTGGCGCGAAGTAGGGCACGAATCCGAACTGAAGCAATTTCTCACGCGCGCCGGCGATTTTGTCTGCATCGGCAAGATACTCGACCGCGAACACAGGCATTTGATCCGCCCGCGCCCGTTGCAGATTTTTCCGCGCATTGGCTATGGCGTCGGCCTCGTTCGGCGTGTCCGAGAAGGCCTCGCCGTACAGCAGATCCTCCTTCGCCACACCATCGAGCAGTTGGCGCACGGCGCGATGCGTCAACAGTTCCTCGGCGTTCTGCAGCACGACGAGAAAGCCTGGATCGCGATCACGCGCTGCGCCGGCGATGCGCGCAAGAAATGCGATCATGTCCTGTTCCGCCTTCGGCCGCTCCTTGAGCCACTCGGCATAGACGTCGGTGCGGTCGAGATAAACGCCGTCGAAGCCCTGCGCCTGTATCCGCGCAAGATACCCGTCGGGAGCGCCGACGATCAGGTGCTGCCACTCTTGGTCCCAGAACCGCGCTGGATAATTGCCCGGCCAACTCGGATTGACCGCACCGACCCAGCTCGGTGCGGTCGCGCGCGAACACCACGCAGCCTGCCAATAGAAGCGATACTGTTCCGCCTCGCCGATCGACATGTACGCGAGCACGATCCGGCGACTGCCATCGGGCTTAATCTTGAGTTTCGCGACGTCGGTCGCGTCGAACATGGTCTTGCCCTGATGCCGGGCGGCAAAGCCGTGATCGACGACGATCAGATCCGCATCCACCTCGATCAAGGGGGCCAGGTCGTTGATACGCAATTGGTAAGCCCAACTGCGCACTTTACTCAGCACGACGCGGCGCGCTTGTGAATCCGGTGCGATCGCCGCTTCCCGCTTCGGGCGGACCTCTGCGTGCGCCGCAATTGGTTGCAGGACAAGCACCGGCCCCGCCAACAAAAAACCCAATGCAACAAATTGATGAGCAAATGGTCTGCGTGGCTTTGAGATCAAACAACGCGAACGGCTGGGGCGCGCTGCCATGGACTGCTTCACCGTTTGATCGCTTAGCCGCTTGGTCAGCTTAACTGTGCGCAGCGCCCAGTGAGGTAGGGCGTTAAATCAGGACGCGACAAGGTTTCGGCTCAGAAATTGAACACGCTCTTGACCCAGTTACCGACGGGATCGGACTGCGCCTGCTGCCGTTGCCGACGCTGGTCGGCGAAACGGCGACGTTCTTCGGCGCTCGGCGGCACGAACTTTTCTTCACGCTGCTGGGCGATCAAATGCGTTTTGCCCTCGAGGCCCAACTGGATCCGTTGCTCGTGACCGTAGATGTCATTCACGGTATGGAGCTTGCCCTCGTCGTCCACCCACGTCGTGAAATACGTGATGTGCACGGGGATCGGCGTGGTCAGTTTGACTTCGGTGTTGTCGGGTCCGGACGTCGCCTGTTTGTCGACCTGCGCCCGCGTCCATCCCTTGTCGCTGCTCAGAATAACTTCGGCCAACTTCAGCGGGTCGCGAACGCGCATACAGCCATGGCTGAACGCCCGCACCTGCTCGTTGAACAGGCTCTTCGACGGCGTATCGTGCAGATAGACGTCATGCTTGTTGGGGAACAGAAACTTCACTCGGCCGAGCGCGTTCGCTTCGCCCGGTGGCTGGAAAATATGCACCTGCCGCATATCGATCTCAGCCCAGTCGACCGCGCGCGGGTCGATCGCTCGACCATTGATCTCCGCCCGCAACCCGGCCTTTTCCAGCGAGCCGCCACTGCGCAGCAGCCCCGGCTGCAATTCCTTGAATTTAATGCTCTCCGGCACGTTCCAGAACGGCTTGAACACGACCAGGCGCATACTGTCTGAAAACATCGGCGTCATTGTCACGGTCTTGCCGGTGACAATGCGTTCCTTGTGCACCAGTTTGCCGTCGCGAACGACGCTGACGGTGAACTCGGGAATATTCGGCTGAATGTAGGTATTACCCATTTCGGGCATCCATCGCCACATCTCCATGTTCGCCAGCAGCTTACGTTCCAGCGCCGCCGGCGTCAGCGACCGATTGACAGGCGTACCGCCGACCTTCTTCGACTTTCCCGTCTCGGGTGCCGACGCGACCGGCTGCGTGTCGACAATGGAGGTGCCAGCCTTGAGCGCCACATATTTGAGCCGCAGCTTCTCGAACTGTGGGTTCTGCGGATTGAACTTGCGCAATGTGGCATCCGGCGCGCTCGACGCGGCGAGCTGCTCCAACACTTTAGCGGGTGCCAGCAGCTGTGCCTTTCGGTCGATCGCTGCGCTCAGCGCACCCGGATCCATGCGACCGCCGCGTGCATGCCGCGCATACTTGAGCGCGGCCAGCGTCAGCGATGCCTCGACATCTGCCAGGTCGGCACGCGGAGCTGCAGCCGAGATCGAGGCCTGCACCTTGAACGCTTCCGAGTCCAAACCATAATCGCCGGCCTTGTCGAGTTCGCCGAGCAGCGACCGCGCCGCAACCGTCAGGCCGCCGGCTTCCGTTACCCAGATCGGCTCGCCCTTGCGAGCGTCATAGAATTTCAACGCTGCATCGCGATCGTCGCGAGCCACCGCCCCTGCCTTTTCACGTTTGATGCGCTCGCTGAGTTCGACGGCCAGAGCGAACGCCGGCTCCGGCACGGCCACCTTGACCGCCTCGCCGGCCGGGCTGCTCGGAAGCGGTACGGCATTGACGACCGCAGTATCCGGTTTGGCCGGTTCCGCGACGGGCGCGGGTGCGCTCGGTGGTGCTTGGTTTGCAGTCGTCACCGGCGGCTGCAGATCCCTGGACGGAGAACCAACGATACCGTCTATCGCCGGCACCGCGATGCTTGCAGCCGAAGTTGCGGGCGATGCGGCCGGCACTGGCAAATTCACCTCTGTATTCAATGCCGTCCCCGCCTCTGTTGGCGCGGTCTGCAGTGCCGCGTTAGCTTGCGCGACGGTTTGGTTGACCGGCGGCGGCATCATCAGGGGCTTGTCTTGTGCCCAGAGACTTCCTGACGTTACGACTGATGCCAATGAAGTCGCTACTGAAACGAGCGCCAAAACACTGACACGCGAACGGCTTGAACGTAACATCACACTACTCCAACACGTGTCCGCGCCGTGCACGACGCAGCGTCCTCGCCGCGAAACTAGTCCGCAACACAGGTAATGCCTAGATCAATCGGCAGTCATCGAACCGCCTGCCGAAAACTTGGCCGACAACCGTGGCTTTTTAACGCCACATGTTGTGGACCGAGGCAGCACTGCGAACCGAGCGCGCTGCACATATTTCTGGACCTGCTGCCCATTTCGGGGTTGCAGACGTCAGACGTGCTCGGCCGCGCGCTCTTCGAGACCATAGTCGCGCATCTTCCGGTAGAGGGTCGAGCGTCCGATGTTCAGCCGCTTCGCCACCTCCGTCATATGCCCGCGATAGCGACCCAGCGCCAAGCGGATCATGTCGGCTTCTACGGCCTCGAGCGAGCGGATATCGCCGGCATCGTCGACCGCCGGAATACCCAGCGCGCTCTTGCCTGTCGACGCGCCGCCAGCCGGCAAACTCATGGTTTGCGGCGTTAGATGATCGGCACCCAGCATGGCCGGACCGGTCATGACCGGCATCTTGGCGACATTGCCCGGAGCCGAGGGAACGGTCGCCTTGAAGCCGTCGACGTGCGTCGCGATCTGCGGGAATTCATCGACGCCGAGATCGGCACCATCCGATAACACGACGGCCCGGAACACGGTGTTCTCGAGCTGCCGCACGTTGCCCGGCCAGCTGTAGGCGGTAAGCAGTCTCATCGCCTGTTCGGTAATGGCGGCGCAGCGCTTGCCCTCCTCGGCGGCGAAACGTGCGAGGAAATACCGCGCGAGCTCCGGCACGTCGCCGAGGCGCTCGCGCAGGGGCGGCACCCAGATCGGGAACACGTTGAGGCGATAGTAAAGATCCTCACGGAACTTGCCGTCACGGACCTGCTGGATCATATCGCGATTGGTTGCAGAGATGAGGCGGAAGTTGACCTTGACGGGCTTTTTCGAACCGACCGGATCGATCTCGCCTTCCTGCAACGCGCGCAGCAGCTTGACCTGCACGTCAAGTGGCAACTCGCCGACCTCGTCGAGAAACAGCGTGCCGCCGTCCGCTTCCTGGAACTTGCCGATGCGCCTGTCGACGGCACCGGTGAAAGCACCTTTCTCGTGGCCGAACAGGATACTCTCGACCAGGTTTTCGGGGATCGCACCGCAGTTGACCACGATGAACGGCTTCGAGGCGCGTTCGCTCTCGCCCTGGATAGCGCGCGCGATCAGTTCCTTGCCGACGCCCGATTCACCCTCGATCAGAACAGGGATGTTCGACGCTGCAGCGCGACGGCCGAGCGAGATGACCCGCGCCATCGCGTCTCCGCGCATGACCAGATCGCCGAAGGTCAAAGTACCCTCAGCCTTTTTCTTGATGCGCGTGATTTCGCCCTGCAGAGCTTCGATCTTGAGCGCGCTCTTCATCGAGATGTCGAGTCGCTCGGGGCTCGCCGGCTTGACGATGAAATCGACGGCGCCTGCGCGCATGGCGGAAATCGCCGCATCGATGGAGCCTTGCGCCGTCTGCACGATGATGGGAGGCATACCCGGCTTGGAGCCGATGCGATCGAGCACGGCGAGTCCGTCGACACCCGGCATGACGAGATCGAGAAAAACCAGCGAGATCGAACCGTGATCGGCGCTTTCGAGGATTTGGAGGGCCTGTTCGCCACCCTGCGCGGTCTTGGTATCGTAACCAAGGCGCTTGATATGCTCTTCCAGGATGCGGCGCTGGATCGGATCGTCATCGACGATCAGGACACGTTTTGCCATGGGACACGAACTCTACTCAACAGGACGCAACAAGCGGAACCAGACAAGTGCCGCGCTAAACGCTCGGGGAGGTCAACCGCCCAGCCCCAGTCCCGTTACACTGCAGGACAAGTGTGAACACTGAGTTGAGAACCGCTCCGCGATGGGTCTTTTTTAGACACCCCGTGACGAAACCGCCTGCAGCCTCATGCCGTTTTGACGCTGTCGTTAAAATCAGATTTAGCTCCTGTTAACCCTGGCTGTCCCTATCGGAGACCATCATGATCGCTGCCGACGCCCGTCCCTCGGACAAGAAAGACGTCGACCTTGGTGCCATGCCGGAATGGGATCTGAGCGCCCTTTATGCCGGCCAGGATGCCCCTGAGGTCGCAGCCGACATCGCAAAGGCGCGCACGGATGCCGCGCACATCAAATCGACCTACCAAGGCAAACTCCTTCTGCTGGCGGCTGACGGCGGCCAACTCGTCAAGGCCATCAAAGCCTACGAAGCGCTGTCGGATCTGATCGGTAAGCTCGGGTCGTATGCAGGCTTGCTCTACGCCGCCAACACCGCCGACTCGGCACGCGCCAAGTTCTATGGCGACGTGCAGGAAAATATCACTGCGATCACCACCGATCTGGTGTTTTTCGAGTTGGAACTTAACCAGATCGCACCCGAGGTGCTGGCCAAGGCGCTAACGCATCCGGTGCTCGCACCCTACAAACCCTGGTTCGACGATCTGACCAAGGAGAAGCCTTACCAGCTCGAAGAGAAACTCGAGCAGGTCTTCCATGAGAAATCGACGACGTCGCGTGCCTCCTGGAACCGTTTGTTCAACGAAACGATGACCGCGCTGCGCTTCGACGTCGAGGGCGAGCCGGGGCCGCTGGCGCTCGAGCCGACGCTGAACCTGCTGTCGAACCCGGATGGTGCACGCCGCAAAGCCGCCGCCGAAGCTGTCGCGAAAGTTCTGAAAGAAAACAATCGCCTGTTCTCGCTGATCACCAACACGCTCGCCAAGGACAAGGAGATCTCCGATCGCTGGCGCGGCTTCAAAGACGTGGCTGACAGTCGCCATCTCGCCAACCGCGTCGAGCGCGAAGTGGTGGATGCGTTGGTGGCCGCGGTGCACGATGCCTATCCGCGCACTGCGCATCGCTACTACGCGCTGAAAGCCAAGTGGCTGGGCATGGACAAGCTCGCCTATTGGGATCGCAACGCGCCGCTGCCGGAAAAGCCGGAACGCATTATGACCTGGAAAGATGCCGAACGCACGGTGCTGTCGGCCTACGCCGGGTTTGCCCCCGAGATGAGTTCCATTGCCAAGAAATTTTTCGATAGCGGGTGGATCGACGCACCGTTGCGCGAAGGCAAACAGCCGGGCGCATTCTCGCATCCGACGGTGCCGTCGGCGCATCCGTATATCCTGCTCAACTATCAGGGCAAGGCGCGCGACGTCATGACGTTGGCGCATGAACTGGGTCACGGCGTGCATCAGGTGCTGGCAGCACCCCAGGGTCCGTTACTCGCGCCGACGCCGCTGACCTTGGCCGAAACGGCGTCGGTGTTCGGGGAAATGCTGACGTTCAAGGCGCTACTCGCCGAGGCCACCGATCCCCGCGAACGCAAAGCTTTGATGGCCGGCAAGGTCGAGGACATGATCAATACCGTTGTCCGGCAGATCGCATTCTACACCTTCGAGCGGCGCGTGCACGAAGCACGGCGGGCGGGAGAACTGACGTCGGAACAACTCGGCGACATCTGGATGGACGTGCAGCGCCAGAGCCTCGGCCCGGCGATCGATTTTAAATCGGGCTATGAAAATTACTGGGCTTACATCCCGCACTTCATCCATTCGCCGTTCTATGTCTACGCCTACGCGTTTGGCGATTGCCTGGTCAATTCGCTGTACGGTTTATATCAGGAAGCCCACCCCGGCTTCGTGCAGAAATATTTCGACATGCTCAAAGCCGGCGGCTCCAAGCACCATTCGGAATTGCTGGCGCCGTTCGGCCTCGATGCACGCGATCCAAAGTTCTGGGGCAAAGGACTTTCGGTGCTCGAAGGCATGATCGACGAGTTGGAGAAGATGTAAATTAAACCGTCCCAGTCCGCAGCCGACACACTCGAAAGTCGCCCATGACCCCGCATCCGCTCGACGTCGCCATGTTTTTGCAACCGGCTGCCGAGGGTCGGCTCACCGGCCTCACGAATGATGCCTACTGGAACTTCGCGGGACCGTTCGGAGGATACACTGCGGCACTGTTGATGAAGGCGATCATGGACGATCCACGCCGACTTGGACCGCCGGTCGCCCAGACGGTCAATTTCTGTGCGCCGATCAGCAAGGGCGCGTTCGACATTATCGTGGTGCTCCAGCGTTCTGGCAAGGCGACCCAACACTGGTCGCTTGAGTTGCGCCAGGGTGACGTCGTGGCTGCGACCGCGTCGATCGTTTGCGCAAACCGGCGCGAGACGTTCGCGCACGAAAGCACCGCGCGACCAATCGTGCCGCCACCGGCCAACGTTCCTGCGCAATCTACCACCGGGCCGCTGGCCTGGCTTGCGCGCTACGATTTCCGGTTTATCGAGGGTGCGCCGGGTTTCGGTGGGAAACCGCGCCCGACCGATGACCTCGGCAGCGCGCGCACCGCGCTCTGGCTCAAAGACGCGCCGGATCGCCCGCTTGACTATGTGGCGCTGTCGGCGTTGTGCGATTGCTTCATCCTGCGTTTGCTGCAGATTCGGGGCACGATGGTGCCGATGAGCACGGTGTCGATGACCAGCTATTTTCACGCGACGCCCGACGAACTCGCGGCACACGGTACCCGACACCTGCTCGGGATCGCCGACGCCAAACGTTTCAACGCGAACTTTCACGACCAGTCGATGGAGCTGTGGAGCGCCGACGGCGTGCTACTCGCCTCAGGCGTGCAGACCGTTTGGTACAAAGAGTAATCGATCGTCGAACCGGCACGCTGCTCGCGCCCCGCGATCAAACCTCCAAGCCTTGAGCTTCGGCATAGGCGGTAAGCGGTTCGCGCAGGCTGCCTTCGTAGCTCTGCATGAGCGCGGTGACGTGCCGGGTGACCTTCGTGGCGTCCAACCCGAGCACCATCGTTTTCACCGGGCCGATATTGGAGGGCGCCATCGACAGACTGCGATAGCCGATTCCGATCAACGCCATGGCATCGACAGGCGAACCCGCCATTTCCCCGCAGAGAGACACCGGCGTATTGTGGCGTGCGGCGGCATCGGAAACGCTTTTCAAGGCGCGCAATGCCGGGACCGACAGGCGGTCGTAACGGTTGGACACCCGCTCGTTGTTGCGATCTGCGGCGAACAGGTACTGCAGCAGATCGTTGCTGCCCACCGAAACGAAGTCGACGCGCGGCATGACGGCGTCGAGTTGATACAGCAGCGACGGCACTTCAAACATGATGCCGATGTGCACCTTTTTCGGCACCGGCCCGCCACGCCGTTCGAGTAATTCGATTTCGCGTTTGATCAGCGCTCGCGCCAGATCGATTTCACCGACACTTGTGATCAGCGGTAGCATCACGCGCAACTCGCGCGCACCGGCACCGCGCAGCAACGCGCGCACCTGCGTACGCAGCAATCCGGGACGGTCGAGTGCCATGCGGATCGCACGCCAGCCGAGCGCCGGATTTTCTTCGTGCGGGTGCCGCAAGTACGGCAGCGTTTTATCGCCCCCGACGTCGAGCGTGCGAAACACCACGGGACGGTCGCCGGCGGCATCGAGCACTTCACGGTAGAACTGCGTCTGCCGCTCCATGCGTGGCAGCGTCGGTGCCACCTGGAATTCTAATTCCGTCCGAAACAGCCCGACGCCATCGGCACCCGACGCCGCGATCTGGGTCAACTCCATTTGCAGCCCGGCGTTGATGCTGAGCCCGATCCGCACCCCATCGCGCGTGACGGCCGGCACCGCCTTCAAGCCTTTGTACTTGCGCCGCTTGCGGGCACGGAAACGGGCTTTGTCTGCATAGGCCGCGATGATCTCGGACGTCGGCCGGATATGGACGTCGCCTGCCTCGGCATCGACGATGATCGGGTCGCCGCTGAACACGCGTTCCATTACGCCGCGCGCCTGCGCCACGGCCGCGATACCCATGGCCTTGGCGATGATCGCGATATGGCTCTGTCCGCCGCTATCCTCGATGACCAACCCTTTGATACGCGAGCGGTCGTAGTCCATCAGATCGGCGGTACCCATCGTGCGCGCCACCAGGATCGTATCGGTCGGCAAGGCGACAGGAGCCAGTTGCCCGATCTTGCGCCCGGCGAGCACCCGCAGCAGCCGGTCGGAAAGTTCATCAAGATCCTTGGCGCGGTCGCGCAGATAGGGATCGCTCAGCGCGTTCATGCGGGCGCGCATGGCATTCTGTTCGCGTGCGACCGCCGCTTCGGCCGTCAGCCGACCTTGCTGAATGCCCTCCTTCATGCGTCGCAGCCAGCCGCGATCGTTGGCGAACATACGATGCGTTTCGATGACGTCGCGATGTTCGCCGGGTGCAGCCATCTCGTTCTGTTCGAGCAATTCGTCGAGCGTCGCCTTGAGGTCGCCGACCGCGGTTTCGAGGCGTTCGACCTCGAGCGCCGGATTGTCGCTGGTCAGGTCCTTGACCACGATGCGGCTCTCGTGGATCACCACATGGCCCAGCGCCAGCCCATCAGCGATCGGTTGCCCGCGCACCACATGCGATCGGGTCGGCGAAAACTCCGGCGCCGAATTGACGCCTGCCACGTCGCCGGACACCAGATGCTCGGCGAGCACCATCGCGGTGGTCTCCAGGACCTCCACGTCATCGTCGCTGTAGATGCGTTCGGTGCGGTTTTGCACGACGAGCACGCCGAGGACGACGCTACCCCCGCGCGAGATCGGCACCGCCAGCAGCGAATGATAGATCTCTTCACCCGTCTCGGGCCTGTACGAGAAAGAGGGATGGTTCTGGGCGTCGGACTCGTTGACCGGCTGGGCCAAGTGCGCACAGCGCCCCACCAGCCCCTCGCCACGCATCATGAACGTGTTGTGCTTGGCCTCCGGGTTCAGACCCTCGGTGGCGAACAGTTCGAGGCTGCCGTCATTGCGCTGCAGATAGATTGAGCAGACGTCGGCGACCATGTGCCCGGCAACCTGGCGGACGATCGTATCGAGACGAGCCTGACCGTCGCTGGGCCCAGCCATGATTTCGCGAAGCCGGCGCATGAAGATGCGCAGAGCCTTTTCAGAGCCGGCAATACGCGGGTCGGTACCACGCGGATTTTGCATGCTTGCCTGCTGGTTTGATCTCGCCTGCCCTTGGGCGTGCTCGTACCATAAAGATGTGGAGTGATTGTAACACAAACCAATAGGACAATGGCTGCTTAAATTTGCAGCAGCTGCGTGGAACCGTGCCGCTCCTGGCAGCGCCAATCGTCGTCGAAAAACAACTATTCCTTGTCCAACCCATAGAGCGAATGCAGCGTCCGCACGGCAAGCTCGGAATAGGCCGCGTCGATCAAAACGCTAATTTTGATCTCGCTGGTCGTGATCGCCAGAATATTGATACCTTTGGCGGCTAACGCCTTGAACATCATGGCCGCAACGCCCGCGTGACTGCGCATACCGACGCCGATTACCGACACCTTGACCACGTCGGCCGAGCTGTTGACGGCGAAATATCCGATCTCTTTTTGTACGCCTTTCAGCAGTTCCAACGCTCGCGGCAACTCGGTGCCTTGCACCGTAAACGTCATATCGGTGTGCTTGCCGTCCGACGACAGGTTCTGCACGATCATGTCGACGTTGACATTGGCCTCGGCGAGTGGGCCGAAGACTGCGGCAGCCACGCCGGGTTTGTCGGCGATTTTCAGGAGCGTGACCTTGGCCTCGTCCTTGGCGAAGGCGATGCCGCTGACAACCTGCTGTTCCACGATCTCATCCTCGCTGCAAACGATCGTACCGACTTCGTCCCAAGTTTCCGGCGTGGTCGGCTTCATGGCATCGGGCGCTGTGAAGCTCGACAGCACCCGCGTGCGCATTTTGTAGACCATAGCCAGCTCGACCGAACGGGTCTGTAACACCTTCGAGCCGAGCGAGGCCATCTCGAGCATTTCTTCGTACGAAACCTTGCTCAGCCGCCGCGCCTTCGGGACGATGCGCGGGTCCGTCGTGTAGATGCCGTCGACGTCGGTGTAGATGTCGCAGAGATCGGCTTTGAGCGCGATCGCCAACGCCACCGCGCTGGTGTCCGAGCCACCGCGACCGAGCGTCGCCAACCGCTGACGCCCGGGTTCGATGCCCTGGAACCCGGTCACGACAGCCACTTCGCCGCCGAGCAAGCGTTCCCGCAGCCTGGTGCCGTCGATATCCTTGATACGGGCCGCACCATGCGCATTGTCGGTGAGGATCGGAACCTGCCAGCCTTGCCAGGAGCGTGCCTGCACGCCGATCGCCTGCAGGCAGATGGCAAGGATACCGGCCGTCACCTGCTCGCCGGACGCGACGACGGCGTCGTACTCGCGTGCATCGTGCAACAGCGACGCTTCGCGCACGTAGGCAACGAGCTGATTGGTGACGCCTGACATCGCGGACACGACGGCGGCAACCTGATTGCCGGCATCGATTTCGCGCTTGATATGGCGGGCGACATTCTTGATTCGTTCGACAGTGGCAACGCTGGTGCCGCCGAACTTCATCACGATCAGAGCCATCGGCAGATCGCTACGAGCGCCCCCTGGGAATGCTGATAAAGGGACGGCATTCAGACTACCGTCGCGTCGACCCAGAGCGACCCCTGATAACGCCGGGGTTGTTTAGCTACTACCGCCGGGGTGTGCAACCCGGTTGATTTTCCGACCGGCGCCAACTCGATCCGTGACCTGCTCGCGCCTCATGGTCGCTTGAAGGTGGTCGACGCCCACAAGCTGGTCCAAAGCGCGCCAGTGGCAGGCTCGGCGCGGAACATCGTCACGGCGCTGACGAGCACTTCGCCCGACGGCACCCCGGCGAGCGTGACGCGCCCATCGGCATCTGAACGCGCCGTCCGTGGCGACGAGGTGTCGGCAAGATTGAAAGCCTTGACGAGAACGTTTTCGACCGGTTTTCCTGATAACAGAACTCGCACCGGGACATCGGCATTCGCAGACAGCTTATAGACGTCGGTCTCGACGACCAGTTCGAAGGTCAAGCCCACCGCACGATCGAGACCGGAACTCTTGCCGACCTTGATCAGAGATTTGGCGAAGCGGGCATACGTCTCTTTGATATCCGTTGGCGGCAGCCCCTGTTCGCGATGCTGACGCGAGATGTCTTCAAGTCCTTCGATCGCAACGATCTCGGCGAACCGGTCGACTGTCGGATGCGTGACGATGTCGGGAGCGCGTTCGTAGACAACGATGGCCAATCCGGCATTCGGGAACTTGGCATCGCCTGCGGGATCGTCACCCTCCACCGCTTTGATCGGCCTCTCGCCGCGTGCGTCGACGACCGAAAACCGCTTCGACATCTCTTGGACGTGAGGAAAACTGTCGCCGAGAAAGTTGATCCCGGTCCGCTGCACAATCGGCACCTCGGCCCCGACCTTCGGAGCGAAATCGACCGGATCGAGCCAAAACTCATGGGCCGACGCAAGTTTCGGCAGCACGCAGATCAGAGCCAGCAAGGCAATTCGGACCTTGGAGCAAATAAACTTCAAGCGATCATCTCCGTCAGGTGATTTCGTACGTATATCGATTATCTTGCCTTGATAGCTACGTGACGCGTCCCGCAAAGTTGCAACATGGACGGCGAAAAATGTGCATTGTTTGTCCGATGACTGACTTGAACCGCCGTCCATTGCAATCCATCCGGTCGCTCCTAACTCTGTTCGTCTGCGCGGTCGTAAATCTGGCGAGTAACGGGTGGGGTGCGGCCCCTCTGCAAGCCCATGAGATTCGTCCCGCCATCGTCTCGGTCGATCTGTCGACGCCGGGAAGCTACACGATCGTCATCACAGCTAATCTCGAAGCACTATTGGTCGGGATAGGCTCGGAACACAAGGACAGCAACGACGCGCCACAGGCATTGCAATACAATCAGTTGAGGACCGTTTCGGCCGACGAACTGCGAGCCAAGTTCGATCAGTTCGCGCCGCAATATCTTCGCGACATCGGTATCGCGTTCGACGGGCAGCCGTCGCCGGCGAATATCGTATCGGTGACGACGCCAGCGGGTGTCGATCCGGCGCTGGCGCGGATCTCGACGCTTCGGTTAGCCGGCACGATTCCGGCACACGCCAAGGCCTTCCGATGGACCTACCCAGCGGCGTTCGGCAGCAGCGTTCTCAGGGTCAAGCGCGGTGGGTCGACGGAGTTGGAAACGAGCTGGCTCAAAAATGGCGCGCCCAGTGCGGACGTCCCGCTGGTCGCCGGCACACTCCGAAGCCAACTACTCGTTTTTGCCGACTATATCGCGCTCGGATTTTCCCACATCGTACCAATCGGAGTGGATCATATCCTGTTCGTACTCGGCTTGTTCCTGTTGAGCACACAGATGCGTCCCTTGTTGGTGCAGGTCACGGCCTTCACGATCGCGCACTCGATCACACTCGCGCTCGGCCTCTACGGCGTCGTTCAGGTGTCGCCCGCCATCGTCGAACCGTTGATCGCCCTATCGATCGTGTTCGTCGCCGTCGAAAATCTGATGACGTCGCAATTGAGCTTTTGGCGACCGGTCGTCGTATTTGCCTTCGGCCTGTTGCATGGCCTTGGTTTTGCCGGCGTGTTGCTGGAACTCGGCCTGCCACGCGAGCAATTCGTGCTCGGTTTGATCGCCTTCAATATCGGCGTCGAATTCGGCCAGTTGGCCATCATCGCCATTGCCTGGATGACGACGGCGTACTGGTTCGGCCGGGAGCCGTGGTATCGCGCGCGCGTGGTCTGGCCAGTATCGGCGGCGATCGCCCTTATTGGCATGTTTTGGACGGTGCAACGAATTTGGTTTGTGTAAAGCAACACGGGACACGTGGTATTCGGACAACTGATGCGGTGCACAACGATAAAAGTTGCTTCCATCCGCCGTGTTTTGTGAAACTATCGTCCACGTTGCTCGTAACTGTATCGTTGCAGTTCCCAAGCAACGTGGCCGCCCGGACGATGATCCAGCCTGGCGTGGGTATCAACAGGGATCACGGAGAGAGACAGATGCGCTTCCTGACACTCGCAATGGCCATGGCGTTCCTTGCAACAACGACACTCGTCGCGACCTCGATCGGTTCGTCCGGCGCAGCCGAAGCCAAGGCGCACGTGACCAAGGGCAAACCCGGCAAATGCGGCATGGGCAAATACTACAGCAAGAAGGACAAGGGTTGCGTCATGAAGTGAGCTGTTCGGCTCTTTTTATGATCCAGTGACCCATCGTCTCGGCGGGCCGTATTCCGAATGCGGCCCGTTTTTTTGCGCTTTGTTATGCGATGACAGCATCGCGCCCCGCCCCCTGAAACCTAGGCGCACACTAGAAAAATCTCACAGGAAGCCCAGAGTGCCAAAACGGCTCAATCCGTCATCGAGGTTTTGGTCGGCGTTTCGGTGCGTGGCGGTCGCGGTTGCAAGTGGGGCAGTTTGGGCGAGCCCGGCTCGCGCCCAGACGCACCCGCTCGATGCACTGACGAAGACCGAGATCGAACGCGCGACGGCGATCGTCAACGCGGCTCCTGCCACCGCCGGTGTACGATTTCAGCTGATCACCCTGGCCGAACCGGCGAAGAATACCGTGCTTGCGTGGCGCCTCGGCATACCCTTGCTGCGTCGCGCCCGCGTGACAGCGGTCAAGGCATCGAGGGTGTTCGAAATCGTCGTGGATCTCGATGCCGGCACCATCGCTTCCCTGGTGGAACCACGCGGCGTCGAAGTGCCGTTGACGTTGAACGAGTCGAGCGAGGCGGTCGAGGCCGCACGCACCGACCCTGTGATGCTCGCGGCTTTGAAGCGACGCGGCTTTGTCGACATGGAGCACGTCGATTGCGCGCCGTTCGCCGCCGGATATTTCGCGATCAAGGCGCACGAAGGGAAGCGGCTGCTCAAAGTCGGCTGCTTCGATGTTTCGCGTGCCACCAACAACATCTTCGGCTGGCCGATCGAGCGTCTCTACGCACTCGTTGATCTTCGCACGATGACGGTCTCGCAAGTCATCGACCTCGGGATCGTTCCGGTATCGCCACAGGAAATGAATTTTACCGAACGCGCCATCGGTGCATTGCGGCCTGCTGAAAACCCGACGGTGATCGCACAGCCCCTCGGCGCGAACTACACGATCGAAGGCGGGACCGTCACTTGGGGCAACTGGCGTTTCCACCTGCGCTTCGAGAGCCGACAGGGTACCGTCATTTCGCAGGCTCGATGGATGGATGCCGGTCGCGAACGATCGGTGCTCTACCAGGGCTATATGTCGGAAATGTACGTGCCGTACATGGACCCGGACTACGGCTGGTATTCGCGTACCTATTTCGACATGGGCGAATACGGCGTCGGACAGTTGTCGTCCCCCTTGACTGCGGGCATCGATTGCCCCGAGGGCGCAAGCTTCGTGAACGCGGTCACCAATGGCGACTCGGGAGAGGCCGTCGAAAAGCCCAACGCCATCTGCATCTTCGAGCGCAACAACGGCGATCCAGCGTGGCGGCACCACGAGGTCAACAATGGAAGTTTCGAAGGCCGGCCCGGCACCGAACTGGTCGTGCGTATGGCGTCACAGGTCGGCAACTACGACTACATCATGGACTGGGTCTTCAATCATGCAGCCGAAATCGAGGTGCGCGTAGGTGCCACCGGGATCGTCGCGCTGAAAGGGGTGCCGACGAAGTCGATGCGCGACGCAACCGCCAGGATCGACACCAGAACGGGCACGCTGGTGGCACCCAATCTGACGGCGATCCAGCACGATCACCATTTCAACTATCGCCTCGATCTGGATGTCGACGGTACCGACAATAGTTTTCAGCGCGATGTTTATCGTCAGGTCGCACTGCCTGCATCCAGCCCACGGCGATCACTTTATCAGGTCATTCCCGAAGTTCTGGAGCGGGAAAGCATGCTCGGCGGCGAACACAGCCACACGGCAAAAGGACCGGTCAAGCTGCGTGTGATCAACGAAACGCACACCAACGCGGTGGGCAATCCTGTCGGTTATGAGATCGTACACGTCGGGCACGGCAGCGCTTTCGTCGACCTGACCGACTGGCCGGGGAAACGCGCAGCATTCCTGCAAGGTGACGTTTGGATCACGCGCCACGATCCGGCAGAACAATACGCCGCCGGCCAATACGTGTTCGCGTCGAAAAGCATTCAGGGACTTCCGGTCTGGATCAAGAAAAATCGGCCGATCCGCAATCACGATCTCGTCGTCTGGGTGAACATGGGCATGCAGCATCTCACCCGTGCGGAGGACATCCCGGTCATGCCGACGGTGTGGCACAGCTTCAAGCTGCGCCCCTTCAACTTCTTCGATCGCAATCCGGCCGTCGACTTACGAACCGAGTTCGCCACGCCACCAAAACCGCCGAACGTCAATCCTCGATAGGAGCACGCACATGCCTGTTTTCGAGAACCGCCTGACTTCTGATCTGCTGATAAAGGCCCTCGCCGTGACCGCGCTGCTGGTGATGCCCGACGTCGCTTTCGCCCACAACGAAGCAGGTGTCGCCGGCGGGCTGATGAGCGGTTTCTTGCACCCGTTGCTCGGCTGGGACCACATTGTCGCCATGGTGGCTGTGGGGCTTTGGGGGGCCTTTCTCGGCGCGCCCGCAATATGGATATTGCCGATAGTATTTCCGCTCGTGATGGTGGTCGGCGGCGTGCTGGGGATCATCGGTGTGCCGGTGCCGTTCGTCGAAACGGGCATCGCGCTGTCGGCGGTCGTGCTGGGACTGCTGGTCGCCGCAGCGAGCCGCCCGCCGATCTGGTTCGCTGCGATCGTGGTGGGAGCATTTGCGATCTTTCACGGACATGCCCATGGCACCGAGCTCCCGGGCGCGTCCAACCCGATTGCCTACGCCGTTGGTTTCGTCGTCGCGACCGGTCTCTTGCATCTGAGCGGCATCGCGCTTGGCTTGCTGACGCGCTGGCCCGCTGGGCAATGGGTCGTGCGTGCGGGCGGTCTGGTGATCGCCGCCGTCGGCTTGGCCTTTCTCAGCCACGTTGTCTGAACCATGCGGCGTTTTTTGCCCCTCGTCATAGCGCTCGTATGGGCGGTCCCGGCAGAAGCTCACATGGGCTTTGCCGGGCTCGGCCATTTCGCCAACGGCGCATTGCACCCGCTGCTGGTGCCGGCGCATATCATGGTGATCGCGGCGAGTGGACTTTTCGCAGGCCGACAGGGCTACGGAAGCGTCGTCGACACGGCGGCCGCGTTTTGCGCTGGCTGTCTTTTCGGGTTGATAGCAGTGAGCGCTTCGGCGTCCATCAGGGACATACCAGAGGCACGACTGCAGAACTTCCTTCTGGTCGCCGCTATGGTACTCGGAGCAGCACTTGCACTTGCGCTCACATCGCCGCGATTGGTCAGGCTTGGATTAGTCGGGACTGCCGCAGTCGTGATCGGTATCGATTCAAGTTTTGGGGCTGAACGACCGTGGCTGGTCGTCCAGACCTATGCCGGCACACTGATCGCATCGACAGCTGCGGTCCTCTACATCACCGGCGTGTCGGCGGCTATCCACACATCGCGACCGCAGTGGGTCCGCATCGGCGTTCGTATCGCTGGATCCTGGATCGCCGCCATCGCGATGCTCGTCCTCGCGCTGCAGTTCGCCGTACCCCGACCTGCGTGAGGCAGGGTGGCGCGACAGACCGCGATGGTCTGAACCTGTACCTGTCCGCCTGACCGGCGAAGACACTCGATCAAAAACATAAACAAAGATGCTTGGTTGCGCCCTGGAACCCGGGGACATCGTGGCTGTTTGACCGTCGTCGCCCGGCTGTCAGCCGGACATCACGAGGCCATCTACAAGCGGATTTCTCCGGCTTCTTCGCTTGGGCAATGCAATCGCCGTCGCAAGGTGCAAATCGTGGCCGGGCGTAAATTTCACATCAAATATAGGAACACGCCATGTCAGCGTTACAGGAACTGTTTAGCGATCAGCTTAAAGACATCTATTACGCCGAGAAACAAATCTACAAGACGCTGCCGAAAATGACAAAGAAGGCATCATCGCCGGACCTGCGGGCAGCCTTCGAAAAACATCGCGGGGAAACCGAAGGGCAGATCGAACGCCTGGAGAAGATTTTCGAACTACTGAACACGCCGGCCAAAGCCAAAAAGTGCCCCGCTATCGACGGCATTCTGGAGGAAGGGGCGGAGTTGATGGAGGAACACGACGTCGGCCCAGGGCTCGATTCGGCGATGGCGGCGGCCGCTCAGGCGGTCGAACACTATGAAATCGCGCGTTATGGAACGCTGCTGTCCTGGTCGAAAGAACTCGGAATGAAGGATGCATCTGCGATTTTGATGGAGACCCTGGAGGAGGAGGAAGCCACCGACAAGGCCCTCTCCAAACTCGCGGTGACGAAGCTCAATAAACTCGCGTCCGCCGACGACGACGACAGCGGTGACGAGAGTGGTGACGAGAGCGACGATGACAACGAAGATGCGTCTTCCGCCAAATCGGTGTCCCCCGGGAAGCGCAAGAAAGCGTAATTTCGGCCCCGCTTCCGCAAATGAATGTCTCCCGGCCGGCTGTAGAGCCAGCCGGGAGCGTGCGCTTAGGGGACGAATGTCATTTTTCGATTGTTTTTAGGGCCTAGCGACCTAGAGCAAGTTGTGGCCTACTGCCTCTCAAAAGACGACCAGGGAGGTTTCGATGTCGGGTTCACAGGCGCGAACACGCGCAGCGATTTCGATCGCCGTCGCGTTGGCTGCAACGGCGGGCTTAGCTAGTCCTGTTCTGGCTCAAAAACAGGGCGGAACGCTCAAACTCTATCAACGCGACAGCCCGGCAAGCGCGTCCATCCACGAAGAGGCGACGTATTCCAATAACGTCCCATTCATGCCGATTTTCAACAATCTTGTCGTGTTCAAACAGGACGCGCCGCAAAACACGGTGGAGACGATCGTTCCCGATTTGGCCACGAGTTGGGCCTGGAGCGACGACAAGACGAAACTCGTTTTCAAGCTGCGCGAGGGCGTAACCTGGCATGACGGCAAGCCATTCACGTCGGCGGACGTCAAGTGCACCTTCGATATGCTGATGGGCAAGGGTACCAACAAGTTTCGCAAGAACCCCAGGAAATCCTGGTACGACAACGTGTCCGATGTGACGGTCAACGGCGACACGGAGGCGACCTTCAATCTGAAACGACCGCAACCTGCGCTCATCTCGCTGCTGGCCTCTGGGTACACGCCGGTCTACCCGTGCCACATGTCGGCGGCCGACATGCGTACCAAGCCAGTGGGCACGGGGCCGTTCAAGTTTGTGGAATTCAAAGCGAACGAATCGATAAAGCTGGTGCGCAATCCCAACTACTGGAAACCAGGGCGTCCTTATCTCGACGGCATCGATCTGCCGATCATCGCCAACCGCTCGACGGCTATGCTCGGGTTTATTGCCGGCCAGATCGACATGACGTTTCCGACCGAGGTCACGGTCGCTTTGCTGAAGGACATCAAAGGGCAGGCACCGCAAGCGATCTGCAAATTCGAACCTTCGAATGTCAGCACCAACTTGATCGTCAACCGCGACGCGCCGCCCTTCGACAACATCAACATCCGCCGCGCCATGGCGCTGGCAATGGACCGCAAGTCTTTCATCTCCATCTTGTTCGAGGGGCAGGCCGACGAGGGAGGCGCGCTGCTGCCGCCACCGGCTGGGATCTGGGGCATGCCGAAGGACCAATTAGAGACAGTGGCCGGATATGGACCCGACGTGAAGAAAAACCGCGACGAGGCGCGCAAGCTGATAGAAGCGGCGGGCTATAGCGCCGACAAGCGCTTGAAGGTGAAAGTTTCGACGCGCAACATTCCGACCTATCGCGATCCCGCTGTCATTTTGATCGACCAGCTGAAAGATATCTACATCGACGGCGAGTTGGACGTCGTGGAGACCGCCAACTGGTTCTCTAAGGTGGCGCGCAAAGACTATATGATCGGGCTCAATCTCACCGGCAACGCGGTGGATGATCCCGACCAGTCGTTCTACGAAAATTTCGCCTGCGGGTCGGAGCGCAACTACACCAACTACTGCAACAAAGAGTTGGAGAAAGAATTCGATCTGCAGTCGCAGGAAACCGATCCTGCGAAGCGCAAAGTCATGGCGTGGGCGATCGACAAGAAGCTTCAAGACGACGTGGCGAGGCCGGTAATTTATCACTCCCGGCTTGGCACCTGCTGGCAGCCGAAGGTGAAAGGCGTCACCGTGATGGTGAACAGCTCCTACAACGGCTATCGTTACGAAGACGTGTGGCTGGACCAGTGAGCGGGTCTGAGTGACGAACGGAGGGCGCAACAGGCGAAGCCGAATTGCACCTGCCCCGGATCAAGGCGGTGCAATATCTTGCGCTTCTGCACCCGGCCTCTCCGCCACCCCTTATCCGTCACTTCGTGACACCTTCTCCCTGCGCGCGGAGAGAAGCGAAGACGCTGGAGCAACCGCTTGCTATCCTACCTTGTCCAACGCTTGTTCTTGATGCTGGTGACCCTGTTCGGGATCTCGCTGGTGATTTTCGCGTTACTGCGCATCGTGCCCGGTAACATCGTCGACGTATTGTTCGACGCGGCGGGCTTCGTCGATCCCGCCGAGAAGATAAAGATCGAGAAGGATCTGGGGCTGGATCAACCCATCGTCGTGCAATACGCGACGTGGATCGGCGGGCTGCTGCGGGGCGATCTCGGGTTTTCGTATGTGTCCGAGAAACCGGCGCTGGCGGAAATTCTACCGCGTATCCCGATCACCGCGCGGCTCGCGGGGCTGGCACTCCTGTTCGCCGTATCGCTGGGTGTGCCCCTCGGCGTCGTCAGCGCGGTGAAGCAGAATACGCGACTGGATTATTTTCTTCGGGTCGTCAGTTTGGCAGGGCTGTCGCTCCCGGCGTTCTGGTTGGGACTGCTGATCCTCATGGCCTCCGTCGCGCTGTTCGGCACGATCCCGATCTACAACGCCGCGCCGAAATCGATGTGGGACAGTTTCGTGATGTATGCGGTGCCGGCAGCGGCGGTGGGGTTACGCAGCTCAGCGCTGATCATGCGACTGACGCGATCCTCGATGCTGGAAGTCCTGCGGCAGGATTACATTCGCACGGCGCGATCTAAAGGTGCTTCGGAACGCAGCATCAACTACAGCCACGCGCTCAAAAATGCGATCCTGCCGATCGTGACCATTATCGGCGTCGAGGCGGCGTTTCTGATCGGCGGACTGATCGTGACGGAAACCGTTTTCAACATTCCGGGAGTGGCGAGGTTTCTAGTGGAGGCCATCCGCTGGCGCGATTATCCGATCGTGCAGAACCTGGTGATGTTCATCGCGGTCGTCGTGGTGGTCGTCAATTTCGTCGTCGACCTGCTCTACGCCGCCCTCGATCCACGCATCAAGCTGGGGGCGTGATCGGGATGGCGATGAAACAACTCGAGATCGATGCGGAGCTGAAGAAGGCCGGCGCGCACGCCAAGGGCCGCTTCGGCGAACTGCGCTTTCTGGCGCGGCGCTATCTGCTCGGCACGATCGGGCTGGTGATCATGATCATGTTCATCCTGACGGCACTTTTTGCCGAATGGATCGCGCCGTTTGATCCGCTGACTGTCAACGCGAAGCAGGCGTTGGCCGCACCGGGCGCGCTGCATTGGCTGGGCGCGGATAGCTTCGGACGTGACGTATTCAGCCGCATCGTCTACGGCACTCGGATATCGATGGCGGTGGGCATCGGCTCGATGCTGTTGGGATCGTCGCTCGGCGTCGTCATCGGACTGACGTCCGGATATCTTGGCGGCTGGGTCGATCTGGTGTTTCAGAGGCTGGTCGATATTCTGCAGGCGCTTCCCCTGCTGGTGCTGGCATTGGTTATGGCAGCCGCCCTCGGGCCATCGCTGCAGAATACAATTCTGGCGATTGCCATTCCGCTGGTGCCGACGGTGGCACGCGTGATCCGCGCCAATACACTGACGCTGCGCGAGTTACCGTTCGTCGAAGCCGCCAAGGCAGCCGGCATGAGCGAGACGCGCATCGCGTTGCGGCATGTGCTGCCGAACACTCTGGCACCGCTGATCGTGCTGGCCACGGCGCAGTTCGGTTCAGCGATCCTGACGGAGGCGTCGCTGTCGTTCCTGGGGCTCGGCATTCCCGAGCCGCATCCCTCTTGGGGTCGGATGCTGTCGGAGTCGGCGGCGGAATATGTGCGCACGGCACCATGGCTGGTGATCTTCCCGGGCCTCGCGATCAGTCTGATCGTATTCGGCACCAACCTGCTGGGCGATGCGCTACGCGACATTCTCGACCCGAGGCAGCGCACCTGATGGCAGACCTATGATGGCAGACGCGGTGCAAGAAGAATCGCAAACAACTCAAAACGTGTTGGAAGTCGATGGCCTCAGCACGTACTTTTTCACGCGCGGCGGGCTCGTCAAAGCGGTGGACGGCGTGTCGCTGCACGTGCGTGGCGGCGAAACACTGGCCATCGTCGGCGAGTCCGGCTGCGGCAAGAGTGTGACGGCGCTGTCGATCATGCGGCTGGTGCCGTATCCGCCGGGGCGCGTCGCGAGCGGATCGGTGAAGCTCGGTGGCCAGGATCTGCTGCAACTCGATGACAACAAAATGCGGGCGGTGCGCGGCAATCGCATCTCGATGATTTTTCAGGAGCCGATGACGTCGCTTAATCCTGTGCAGACAATCGGGCGGCAGGTCGGCGAAGCGCTTCGCTTGCATCAGGACATGTCGAAGGCGCAGGCGAAAGCGCGTGCGATCGAGATGCTGAAGCTGGTGCAGATTCCGGAAGCCGAGCGGCGCGCGAAAGAATATCCGCACCAAATGTCGGGCGGCATGCGGCAGCGCGTGATGATCGCGATGGCATTGGCCTGCGAGCCCGAGCTGCTGATCGCCGACGAGCCCACGACGGCGCTCGACGTGACGATCCAGGCGCAGATTTTGAAGTTGATCGTCGAGCTCCAGAAGAAGCTCGGCACCGCCGTGCTGTTGATCACCCACGATCTCGGCGTCGTGGCCGAGACGGCGCAGCGGGTCATCGTGATGTATGCTGGCCGCAAAGTCGAAGAGGCAGCGGTCGGCGACCTGTTCGCGACGCCGCTGCATCCCTATACGCGCGGGCTGATGGGATCCATCCCACGGTTGCCGGTGCCGGGTGTACGGATCGAAACCGGCGAGCGGCGGTTGACGGAAATTGCCGGCACGGTGCCAGCCTTGAGCAACTTGCCGAGGGGTTGCGCCTTCGCGCCGCGCTGCGCGCTGGCCGACGATCGCTGCCGCCAGCAGATGCCTGACTACAGCGAGCATCGGGCAGGACATTTCGCGGCGTGCTGGCACGCGGGACAGGTGGAGGCCGCGCGATGACCAAGCCGCCATTGCTCGACGTTTCGAACCTGCAGAAACACTACCCGATCAAACGCGGTTTCTTGGGGCGAAATGCCGGCAAGGTGATGGCGGTCGATGGCGTGAGCTTCACGGTCGGCTACGGCGAAACCGTCAGTCTGGTGGGCGAAAGCGGGTGCGGAAAATCGACCGTCGCGCGCACGGTGATGCGCCTGATCGAGCCGACCGGCGGCAGCATCAAGCTCGAAGGCCGCGACATCACCCATCTGAGCAAGGCCGATCTCAGACCCTACCGCAGACAGATGCAGATAATTTTTCAAGATCCGTTCGCAGCACTCAATCCGCGCATGCGCGTCGGTGACAGTGTCGCCGAGATCCTCAAGATCCACGGCATGAAGACCAACAAGGATCGCCGCGAACGCATCGCGGAGTTGTTCGATCAGGTGGGATTGCGCGCCGATCAAATGGCCAATTTTCCGCACCAGTTTTCTGGCGGGCAACGGCAACGCGTGTGCATCGCGCGGGCGCTGGCGCTCCGGCCGAAACTGATCATCGGCGACGAGCCGGTTTCGGCGCTGGACGTGTCGATCCAGGCGCAAGTGATAAATCTTCTCATGGATCTGCAGAAACAGAACGGGTTGTCGTATCTGTTCATCGCGCACGATCTGGCGGTGGTGGAGCACATCTCGCATCGCATCGCAGTGATGTATCTGGGCAAGATCGTGGAGTTCGCCGACAAACACACCCTGTTCGCCGATCCCAGGCATCCCTATACGCAGGCGTTGTTGTCGGCGGTGCCGATCGCCGATCCGACCGTCAAGCGCGAAAAGCAGGTGCTGCAAGGCGACGTGCCTAGCCCGATCAAACCGCCGTCAGGCTGTGCGTTTCATACGCGGTGCCCGCGCGTAATGGATCGCTGCAAAGTCGAAGCGCCCAAGACGCGCGAAGTCAGCCCCGGCCACGGCGTCGCGTGCCATCTTTATGATGCGTGAAATGTCAGGACTGGTCCTATTTCGAACGTTTGAACCCGAGAGCCATCTTGGCGAATTCGGCCATGTCTGCGTGATGAAGAGCGGCGGGCGTCGTACCAATCATCGTGAAACTGCCGCCGCCCGGCACCGGCAACATCACGGCGTATAGCGACCGCTCAGCACCATCATCCCTTTCTTTGGCGGTCGCAGTGACGGCTTGGCCACGGAGGCCATCCACCACGAGCGCCTGCGATGTGACGATCTCGACGTTGCTGTACTTGGTCATGGCAGAAAGCTGTCGTTGCAGGGTCTGGTCGACGTCGTCGACGGGGCGGCGATCGAGCGGAGGTATGACGATGAACAGCGGATGAGCGCGCGCCGCCGGAGTTCCAAAAGGCGTATCCAATCGCATGAAACTGCGCATTTGGCCCATCATCGCTTCGGAGCGTTTGAAGTCGCCGACATAGGTGAGCGTGAACAAGTCTTTCTGTGGCGCAGGCTTTTCCTCGATGACGGCGCTGGCGAGCGTTGCTTCAATCCGTCCTGGTGCGCGCGGATCGGCTGCGATTGATTTCTTCTTCAGATTTGCGGTGATCAAGACAGTCGCGTCTTCGTTGCGGAATACGAGCATATATTTCGCAATCACCTCCCCACCGGGCGCGACTTGCTCGCCAGTAAGAAAAATATGGTCATCTGCTCGGGGAAGCTTGCGAAATTGAATGTCGGTGATGCCTTTGCTCGCGAGAGCGTCTGCTGTCAGCCCTGAACCAATTTGTACGAACGCGACAGCCGGCATTTCCAGGACAACGAGCGAGGCACCGAGCGTCTCATTCGTGAAGCCCGAAAACGTATCGGCGGCCACAAAACCCGTCGGCAGCTCCATCGATGTGCGCGCGCCAGGCGCTTGCTTGCGGTTATCGGCGAGCGCGGGCACCGTGCACCACACGCCTACGCTCAATAGCAAGACACACATAAAGCGTAGCGTTACTGGCATTGTCGTCGCTCCCTTCGACCTTATCGCTCCGCTCGACGAGCAACTCTCTTCACGATCAACGCGTCGGCGACGGTGAGGCCGTGGCCTTCGGCATGGACGATGACGGGGTTGAGATCGATTTCGGCGATGTCGTCCGCGTGATCGGCAGCAAAGCGCGAGAGCGCAACGATCAAGTGGACAAGTGCTGCTGTGTCGGCGGCAGCGCGGCCACGTACCTGGCCGAGCAACGCCGCGCCTTTGAGGCGAGCAATCAGTGTACGCGCTTGCGGCTCCGAGAGCGGTACGGGCGCGAACGCGACGTCCTTGAGTATCTCGACGTGGATACCTCCGAGCCCAAGCATCACCAGCGGGCCAAAATGCGCGTCGTTCGTGATGCCCAGAATAACTTCGACGCCAGGGACTGCCATGGGCTGCACGAGAACCCCCTCGATAAAGGCGTGCGGCGCATAGGCTTTCGCGCTGGCCGACAGGCGGTCGAAAGCGGCGCCGACGGCGGCATCGCCAGAGATATTCAGGGCGACGGCCCCGGCTTCGGTCTTGTGCAGGATATCGGGCGATTGAACTTTCAGCGCGACGGGTCCACCGATCGCTTGGGCCGCAGCGATGGCGTCGGCTCTGGCCGTGACGAGCTTTTCGCGTGCGGAGCTGCCGATGTCATAGGCCGCGAGAATGGGTTTGGCGCGCGCCTCGGACAACACGGCGGGTGCGTTCGCCAGCGCTGCGGCGGCAGTGTCGAACACCGCAGGCGGCGTGCGTAACGTTTCCGATGCGGCGAGGAACTGCTCGCGATGAGCGCGCCAATCAGCCATGTGGCGAAGCGTGGCGACGGCGCTGTGCATGTTCGTCATAACAGGCAGCCCCGCCTCGGCCAGCAGTTTCGCCGACGCCGGCACCGGCAGCGTGTAGCTCCACAAAACAAGGGGTTTTTTTGTTTCATCTTTGAGGCGGGCGAGCTTGTCGCGTTCGTGCACCAGATGCTCGATGGCGCGCCCGCTCATGACGTTCAGCCCGGCATCGATGAGCGGCGAGCGTAGCACCAGTTCGGCCATGCCTGCGTGACCGATCTGGCGGATGGCCTGTGCGGTGCCATCGACGGGGTTCTGCGACGTGCCGTAGGAGGGCAGCACCGCGTCGAGCGCCTTGCGCGTTTCGGCATCGAGCGTCGGGACGTCGAGGCCGTGCTCGTGGCAGACGTCGGCGACCCAGCCGCCACCGCCACCCGATGCCGTACAGATGCCGATGCGGCGTCCGGCGGGTAGACGATCCTTCCAGGCGAGAAAGCCCTGCGCGATGTCGACCATTTCTTCGATGTGGTTACCTTCGATCAGGCCGTAGTGGCGCGCCATCGCTTGGAAGGCCGAATAGGCCCCCGCGAGGGCTGCGGTGTGCGACGCCGCCGCCCGTGCACCGGCATCGCTTTTGCCGATTTTGTTGACGATCAGCGGCTTGCCCGCGCGCAGCGCTTTTTCTGCGACGCGCCGGAAGGTGGCCGGCGTTTTGATATCTTCGAGCAGCAGGCAGAAAACGTCTGCGCGGCCTTCGTCGATCAGGTAGTCGACGACGTCGAAGACTTCCATGCAGGCTTCGTTACCGGTCGTGACAATGTGGCTGAACGCCAGCTCTTTCGGGCGTCCGCGATCGTAGAACGCAAATCCCATGCCGCCGGATTGCGCCACGACGGCAATGCGACCGGGACGATCGCCTGTCGGTAGCAGCGGGATTTCAGTCGCGGTCATGGCTGGACTGAAGGTGGGGCAGAGCGCCAGATCAAGGTTGGCGAAACCTTCGGAGTTGGGACCGTTGACCGCCATGCCGTAGCGCGCGGCGATCGCCGGTAAGCGGGCCTGCATGACGAGGCCGGCGTCGCCTGCTTCTTCGGCGAAACCGGAACTCAAAATGGTGACCGCCTTGACGCCGGCTCTGCCGCACCGCTCGAGTTCGTCGGCAACGTACTTGGCCGGAATGATGAGCACGGCAAGATCGACCGGGCCGGGCACGGCGGCAATGGTGGGATAGGCCCTCAGCCCCTGGACTTCCGTCAGACCACGACTAACGGGATAGATGCGACCGGCGAAGGGATGCGACAGCATGATTTCGAGGATGCGGCCGCGCAGACCTTGGCCCACCGGTGCCGCCCCGATCACGGCGACTGATTTAGGCGATAGAAATGCACCGATATCGAATTTGCATGCGTTCGCTTTGGCCATGTCACCCCCTGAGGCCGGGCCTCATCTACCCGCCTGCACTTCAGCTCAAGGTGACATCAAAATAGGCCGGTGGATAGAAAGCGTCGAACCGTAGTGCAAAACGCATGACGCGTAATGTTGGGTTGCGCTCGATTGCTTCGCGATGCTCCGCATCGACGCATGACCCAACCTACAAAGATGCGGGCAGAATGGCGGTCAGATCTGCAGCCTCAAAACATTTTGCTGGGGTCGAAGGGGATGACCATGTAGTCCCAGCCGCCGACGTAGAGGTCGGGCGGAAGGTTGGTGTAGGGCTGGCACATGACGAGGGCGCGCTTGGCGCTGTTGGCGGCATCCTCGAATTGCGGTCCCGAGCCTGACGTAATGATCTTCGGATCGCCGTCGAGGCGGCCATCCTGAGTGAGTTTGACCTCGGCCTTTACAATCAATTTCACGCCACCCTGAATACCGGCGTTGATGTTGTAGCAGCGCGTAACGTTCTGCTTCATCAGCACGCCGATCATCGATAGCTTGTCGGCGGTGAGGCGCGTGTCGGTACCTTCCTTGGCACCCGCTGCGGGGCCTTTCAGCGCATTGGGTGCGGCCTTGGCACCGGCCACCTGGGCAGGCTTCGGCGGTGCTTTGTCGAGCAAGGCTTTGGGCGGTGCGGTCTGGTCGGGGGCCTTGTCGAGCGCGGCGTTGACGATGCTGTCCAAAGACTGTGCAGCCTTGGCGTCGGCGATTTTCTTGTCGGCAGCTTTCTTGGCGTCGGCGAGACGCTTCTTCTCGAGGTCCTTCTTGCGCTGCTCTTCGGCCAGCTTCTTCTTGCGCTCGGCTTCGGCCTTGGCCTGCGCGTCGGCCACGGCTTTGGCGTCGGCGGCCGCTTTCGCAGCCGCAGCCTTGGCAGCGAAGTCGGCTTCTTCGGCGAGCTTGTCGTCGAGCAGCTTCTGATCCTCGGCCGTCGGGCCGGGCGCGGGCTTGGGCGGCGGCGGTTCGGCGACCTTCAGTGGCTCGGGCTTCGGCGGCTCAGGAGGTGGCGGGGGCGGAGGTGCCTCGGCAGCGGGCGGCGGCGGTGGGGGCGGAGGCGTCGGCTTGACCGGCTCTTTCTTCGGCGGTTCCTTGACTGGACCGTCCTTGCCTTCCGCTTCCATGTTCTTGCTCTCGCGCTCGCCCTGCTTCAGCCGAACGATATCATCTGGAGAAACGATGGAGATCTCGACCGGCTCGGGCTTCTGTTCGGCAAGCGGGGGCGTGTTCTCGATGGACAGCAATGTCCAACCGAGAAGCGCCATGTGCAGAAGCAGTGAGACGACGAGGCCGTAAGGCACGGCGTGTTAGCCTCCGCTGTTCGGGTCGGTGCGGAGCGCCATCTTCTTGAAGCCGGCGGCACTGATCTCGGCGATGACTTTCGAAATGATGCCGTACTCGGTGCCTTTGTCGCCGTTGATCTGAACGGGATCGTCCTTGCCCCCGCGCTGCTGACCGATGGCTTCCATCTTGATCTTCAAGTCGCCGAGCGCGATCGATTCCTTGTCCTGGCTGCCGAGATAAATCTTGCCATCCTTGCTGACGGAGACCAGCAATGGCTCCTTCTTCGGCGTTTCGATCTGTTTGGCGGCGGCACTCGGCAGATCGAGCTGGATGCCGGTCGCCATCATAGGCGCTGTCACCATGAAGATGATCAGCAACACCAGCATCACGTCGACGAACGGCGTGACGTTGATTTCGGCCATCGGTGCGTGCTTGGCGCGACGCCCGCGCCGTCCCCCCCCGCCGCCTCCGGTCTTGATACTGGCACCCATGCGATCTTCCTCAGAATGCTGGACTTGCGTCCCAAAACTCTCGTCGTGGCCGCAGCCATCGTCGCGTTCGGCGGACTACGTGCGCACGTCGATCTGGCGTGAAACGATGGCGGCGAACTCGTCGGCGAAGGCTTCGAGGCGCTGTCCGAGACGCGATGAATCGGCAGAGAACTTGTTGTAGAATACCACGGCCGGAATGGCGGCGAGCAACCCGAGCGCGGTCGCAAACAGCGCTTCGGAAATGCCCGGCGCGACGACGGCGAGGCTGGTGTTCTTCGATTGGGCAATGGCCGAGAACGTCGACATGATGCCCCAGACGGTTCCGAACAAGCCGACGAACGGCGCGGTGGACCCGACCGTGGCCAGGAACAACAGCCGGCGATCGAGCTGCTCCATCTCGCGGCTGATGGTGACGTCCATCACTTTCTCGACGCGCATCTGGATCCCGCCGAGTGCGCGGATGTTGCCTTCCACCGAGCGCTTCCATTCGCGCATGGCGGCGACGAACAGGCTGGCCATGGAGAACGTGCGGCCACGGCTGAGGCCGGCGTAAAGCTCGTCGAGCGACTGGCCGGACCAGAACAACTGCTCGAACGTATCGGCCTCGCGACGGGCGCGGCGGAACGCAAAAATCTTCTCGACGATGATCGCCCATGACCACACCGAGGCCACCAGCAAGCCGAACATCACCACCTTGACGACGGGGTGCGCGGTCAGAAACATCTCCAGGAACGAGAAGCCGCCGTTCGGCGCGCCCATCGTGACCTGAGTTTTCATAATCTCTGCCGGATTCATGTCCCCGTCCGTTGCTCTTCGCGTGCCGCTGATCTGCGTTCGTCGCGTGCGGCGTGTATTGTCTGTGCAGACACTTTACCAGCCGATCCAATGTGACAAAATGAGGACCCGCCGCGCGTGGAGGGCACGGAGAGACTTATACCCAGACGATGTGTCGCTGCGATGGGGACCCAAGATCTTTTTTCGCTCAATTGCGGCCAAGTGACGTTGGCGGCGTGATGGCTGCGTGGTTTTTGGCGGCCGCAAGCCCCTGTCGTACACCCAGACCAATCACCGTGGACAAGGAACTTGAAGATGAGCTGCCGGCTGATGATTTTGAACGGCCCGAACCTCAACCTGCTCGGCGTGCGCGAGCCTGAGATCTACGGCACCACGACACTCTCGGCGATCGAACAAAGCTGTACCGCATTGGCCGTGCAGCTTGGCTGCAGCGTCACCTTTCACCAATCGAACCACGAGGGTGTGCTGGTCGACCTGATCCACGAGGCACGGCACTCTGCCGATGCCATCATCATCAACCCCGCCGGTTACTCGTTCACCTCGATCGCGATTTTCGATGCCTTGAAAGCGTTCGCAGGTCCGATCCTTGAAGTGCATATCTCGAACATTCACGCGCGCGACGAACTGCATCGGCACTCGATCCTGTCGCGGGTCGCAAAAGGTGTGATCTGCGGCTTGGGACCTTACGGCTATCTGCTGGCCATGCAGGCGGCCAGCCAGATGCTCGGCAACACGCCCGCAGCGCTGCCGCAGCCGCTACGTGATGGAGTGAGCTAAAAATCAAAATTTGAAGCGCGGTTTTTGTGGCGGACCTCTCAGCCCGCCGACTGCCGATCCAAAATCTTGCGCACTTCGACAACCATGTCGGCTTCCGATACGGTGACCTGCGCGGGGCGAGCTTCTTTCCAAGCTTTGTTGTCGGCGATGTTTGCGGCGGCCTTGGCACCCTCGATCAGATCCTTGATCTGGACCTCGCCCTTGTCGCGCTCATTGGAGCCCTGGATGATGACGCAGGGCGCGTTGCGACGGTCGGCGTATTTCATCTGCGGCTTCATGCCCGACGTGCCCAGGTACATCTCGGCCGCGATGCCTGCCTTGCGCAGCGTCTGCGTCAGCTTCTGGTAGGCAGGCACCTGATCCTTGTCCATGACGAGGACGACGACGGGGCCGCTGGCTTTGGCTGCTTGTTGGTCGAGTGCCGTAAGGGCTGCGAGCAGGCGAGAGACGCCGATCGAGAAGCCGGTGGCGGGCACGCGCTCGCCGGTGAAGCGGGCGACGAGATCGTCGTAGCGGCCACCACCGCCGACCGAACCGAAGCGTACGGTCTGGCCATCGTCGTTCTTGACCTCGAACGTCAGCTCCGCCTCGAACACCGGGCCGGTGTAGTAG
>JANYHG010000161.1 GCA_025359165.1 Hyphomicrobiaceae bacterium | reverse complement strand
GAGGGACTTGAGCAGATCATGGTCGGCGGCGACGTCGTATCGCCGCAGCATGTGGCGAAAGCCATGGCACGCTTTCCGAAGGCGGATTTCATCAATGGGTATGGCCCGACGGAGGCAACGACTTTCAGCGTCTGCTATCGGATGCCACGCGCTGGTTTCGGGACCGGTCCGGTGCCGATCGGCTTGCCGCTCAACAATACGTTTACCTATGTTCTCGACGCTGATCGCAAGAAAGTCCCGGCCGGCGAAACCGGCCAACTTTGGATCGGGGGAGATGGCGTTGCCCTCGGTTATCTCAATAGGCAGGAGTTGACGGCCGAGCGCTTTCGGGCCGACCCGTTTGCTACAAGCCCCGACGCGCGCATGTATGACACCGGAGATATCGCCCGGGAACGCCCAGACGGGCTTTTGGAGTTTTTCGGTCGCAACGATCGCCAGGTGAAGATCGACGGCAAACGGATCGAACTTGACGAGATCGAGCACGCGCTGCGCAAGTGCACTGCGGTGGCCGACACCGTTGTCGCGATCAGGACGATTGGGCCGGCCGACAGACAGATCGTCGCTTTCGTGAAACCATCGGGATCGACGAACGAAAAGACTATCGCCAGCCGTCTCGGTGAGGAACTGCGCCGTATTCTGCCGCAGCATATGATTCCGGCCCGTATCGTCGCAGTCGGCGATTTTCCGCTGACGATCAATGGCAAGATCGACAAATCGGCGCTCATGCAACTTTTGGGACAGGCTTGAAATGACGGAATATGCGCGACCGATAACGAGCGCCGGTGAGTACGCGGAAATGATCGCGGCCATCTGGTCGATAGTGCTCGGCCTGGATAGGTGCGACCGGCAGACCAACTTCTTCGATCTCGGCGGCAGCTCGCTGAGAATGATGCGTGTCCATTCCGAACTGCAAAAAAAGCTGAGCTTCAACGTGTCGATCGTCGAGCTTTTTGCCCATCCCGACGTCGACACTCTCGCCGAGCGGCTCGTCGCCCTGTGCGCGGCCAACGGGAGCTTGCAGACCGCATTCCCGGCTACAGGTCAGCCGCGACCTGCGTCGCGCATGTTCCGGCCCATGAAAATAACCAAATGAGACAATGGGAATGAAACTTGCACGCGCTTGCGAGGAACGTTGCAAGGAACGCTGCAAACGAAGAGCGGTGACGACAGGTCACGACGACCACGAAGTAAATTAACTATTCATCACACCAGCCGGATCTCCCATCGTGTCCGAAGATCGCCCCCAAGAGTCTGCCGCCGTCGCCGTCGTTGGTCTCGCCGGACGTTTTCCCGGTGCGAAAGGCAGTGCAGAGTTGTGGGCGAATTTGTGCGCCGGTCGCGAGTCCATCACGCGCTTTCGTCCCGATGAACTCGAGGACGACTTCGACACCGCCACCCGCAACCGGCCTGATTTCGTCGCGGCGCGCTCGATACTTCCTGACATCGACATGTTCGACGCCGGTTTCTTCGGCATGATGCCGCGCGAGGCTGCGTTCACCGATCCCCAGCAGCGTGTGTTCCTCGAGTGCTGCTGGGAAGCGCTCGAAGCGGCGGGCTACAACCCGTCTGGCTGCGCCCAGACTGTCGGCATTTATGCCGGCTCCTCGTTCAACACCTATCTGCTACGCCACGTAGCGGGAGACCGCGAGCGCATCGGCCGCTTCACCAGTGATTTCCAGGTCGGATCTTATGCCGAGCTTGTCGGCGCATTGCCGGAATTTCTTACGACACGGGTCGCCTATAAACTCGATCTCAAAGGTCCCGCCGTCAACGTCGCAAGCGCGTGCTCGACCTCGCTTCTCGCCGTGGCCCAAGCCTGTCAGGCCCTGCTGAATTATCAATGCGACATGGCCCTGGCCGGCGGCGTTTCCATCACGCTGCCGCAGCGTCGTGGCTTCCTCGCGACAGAGGGTGGGATGGTCTCACCGACCGGACGGTGTCGCCCGTTCGACGCTGCCGCCGACGGCACAATCTTTGGCAGTGGTGCTGGCGTGGTCGTGATGAAACGGCTCGACGATGCGATCGCTGACGGCGACTTCATCTGGGGCGTTATCAGGGGCTTCGGCGTCAACAACGACGGTGCCGGCAAAGTCGGGTTCGCCGCCCCGAGCGTGCACGGACAGGCGACCGCCATCCAGTCTGCGCATGCCATGGCCGGAGTAACCGCAGACGCGATCGGGTATGTCGAAACGCACGGCACCGGCACGCCGCTTGGAGATCCGATCGAGTTTGCCGCCCTGACGGAGGCGTTTCGCGCGACATCGAGCCGCTCCGCGCATTGCATGATCGGGAGTGCGAAGGCCAACCTCGGTCACCTCGATGCCGCCGCCGGTGTGGTCGGCCTCATCAAGACGCTCCTGGTGCTCGACCGGGAAACCGTGCCCGGGCTTCTTCATTTTCAGCAGCCGAACCCCAACCTGCCGCTGACCGGAAGTCCGTTCACCCTCACGTCCGAGCTGCGCCCTTGGCCTCGATCGACACAGCCGCGTCTCGCGGGCGTGAGTTCCTTTGGTGTCGGCGGTACGAACGTTCATCTCGTCGTGGGCGAAGCACCGTTACGCGATCGCCCGGTGCGCAAACGGGGCCCAGTGATTCTGCCGCTTGCTGCGCGGTCGGCGAGCGCTCTCGCCACCCTTAAACACGAGTTGATCGCGGCCCTTGGCGACAACCCCGCGCCTGAAATCGCCGATGTCGCCTGGACGCTGCAGACGGGCCGCCGCGAATTCCCGTACCGCTTCACGTGCGTTGCCGAAACCGTCGCCGAAGCGCGCACGAAGTTGGCCGTGACGACGCTTGCGTCACCGGCGCACAAGGCGCTCGAATTTGCGTTTCTGTTTCCTGGTCAGGGTGCCCAGCACGCTGGAATGGCGCGCGACCTGTACACGGCAGAACCTGCATTCCGACAGGCCTTCGATCGCTGCGACGAGATTTTGAAGCCTGTGCTCGGTGCGCGCCTGTCGAGCCTGTTCGACGCGAATTGCGCGCACATCAACGAAACGTGGTTCGCGCAACCGGCCATTTTTGCCGTGTCGTATGCCTTGGCGGATCTTTGGGAGACCTGGGGTGTGCGGCCCCACGTCATGGTCGGACACAGCGTCGGCGAAATGGTTGCCGCCTGTCGCGCCGGCATTTTCGAGCTGGAGGATGCGCTGCGGCTGGTCGTGGCACGCGGTCGGCTGATGCAAGGTGTTGCACGTGGCAGCATGCTGTCCGTGCGCCTTTCGGCGGCGGCGCTCGCGCCGAGGCTTACGTCTGAACTTTCGATTGCCGCCGTCAACGCACCTGAGCTTGTCGTCGTCGCCGGCCCCAGCAGAAGCATCGAGGCGCTCGCCCATACCCTGGAAGCCGACAGCATCCAGTGCCGGACACTCGCCACGTCGCACGCCTTCCATTCGGCCATGATGGAGCCGGCGGTTATTCCGTTCCGTGATCTTGTACGCACAGTGCGCCTTTCGCCGCCGCGCCTGCCGATCATCTCGACGCTGACGGGCGCACGATTGACCGACGAACAGGCGACCGATCCGGACTATTGGGCGCGGCACATGCGCGAGACGGTGGCGTTTTCCGCAGCCATCGGTCCGTTGCGGTCGCGCGAGACGCTGGCGCTCGTCGAAGTCGGACCGGGCATCGCGCTCGCGACACTGGCGCGTCAGCACGTCGGCGCGTCAAAGCAGCCGATCGTATCCTCGCTCCCGCCCTCCGGCTCAGGCGCACCGGAACATGCATCAGTGCTCAAAGCGGCCGGCCAGCTTTGGGAGCAGGGGGGCAAGCTCGACTGGGAGGCCATCTCGGCGAGCCACGGAAGCAATCCGTTGCGGGTCCCGCTGCCGACGTATCCGTTTGAGCGGCAGCGCCATTGGATCGACCGTCCCGGTATATCGCCGGTCTCGCACGCTCCATCCGCACTCGATACATCACCGGCACCTGTACACACTGATAGCGTTGGAAATCACACCATGAGTTCGTCCCCGTCGTCCCCCTCCGAGCCCTCCAAGACGCCCGTGCGCCAGATTATCGAAACGCGCTTGCTCGATATTTTTCAACGCGTCTCCGGGCTGGATCTCGCAGAGACCGATCCGAACCGATCGTTTCTGGACCTGGGATTTGACAGCCTTCTGCTGACGCAGGCGGCACGCGCCGTACAGAACGCGTTCGGTATCAAAGTGGCGTTCCGCCAACTGATGGGCGACGAAGGCTGCCTTGCTGCGCTGGCAACCTGGATCGAAGCACGCGATCCCAAGATCGAGGTGCCACCAACAGCAACGCCCGTCGCGCAAACGCCCACTGCGGTCGAGCCGCTCGCCACGTCCGCCCTGTCAACTGCACCAACTATGGCAACGTCCATTGCGCCTGCAATGCCAGCATCTATTGCGTCCGTCGGCGGCACCGGCGTCGAACAACTGATGCGTGAGCAGCTGCAACTCGTTGGTCAGCTGTTCGCCGGACAAATGGAAACGCTCAAGCTTCTCGGACGCGGCGGCGATCAGACCGCGCCGATGCCAGCGCCTGCTGCCAATATCAAGCCGATGCCCATCGCCGCGAGCAGCGCGCCCGTACCGCCGGCGGCTGCTTCGACCGCGACCGCGTCGTTCGGGCCATTCAAGGCCTTGCAGGCGAGCGGGAACGGCGAACTCACTGCCCATCAGAAAAAGCATCTCGATGCGCTCATCGCGCGCGTGCTCGCGCGGACGCCGAAGTCGAAGGCGCAGACGGAGCGTCATCGGCAACGGCTGGCGGATCCTCGCGTCGTCGCCGGGTTCCGCGATCTCTGGAAGGAGATGATCGTTCCGGTGGTCGTCGATCGCTCGAAGGGCTCCCGGCTGTGGGATATCGATGGCAACGAGTACATCGATCTGCTGAACGGCTTCGGACCGATCATGTTCGGACATCGGCCGGAGTTTATCGAGCAAGCGCTCGTCCGCCAGTTGGCCGACGGGCTCGAAATCGGTCCGCAGACGCCGCTCGCCGGCGAGATCGCGGAGATGTTCTGCGCGCTGACCGGTAACGAACGCATGACGTATTGCAATACCGGGTCGGAGGCGGTCATGGCCGCGTTCCGCATCGCGCGCACCGTCACCGGACGCGACAAGATCGTCATGTTTTCAGGCGACTATCACGGCATGTTCGACGAGGTGCTGGTCACCTCGAAGGGCGGTCAGGTGAACGCGCTGCCGATTGCACCCGGCATCCCACGCGAGAGCGTCGCCAACATGCATGTGCTCGAGTACGGCACGGCGCAATCGATGGCCTGGATCCGTGCCAACGCCAGTAACATTGCTGCCGTCATAGTCGAGCCGGTCCAGAGCCGCCGCCCCGATTTCCAGCCCGTCGCGTTCCTGAAAGAGCTGCGCGAGGTAACGGCCGCTGCCGGTACCGCACTCGTCTTCGACGAGATCGTCACCGGCTTCCGCGTGCATCCCGGCGGCTGCCAGGCGCTGTTTGGCATCCGCGCGGACATGGCCACCTACGGCAAGGTTCTTGGCGGCGGGATGCCCATCGGGGTGCTTGCCGGCAAAGCGGAATTCATGGACGCTTTGGACGGTGGTGCCTGGTCCTATGGCGACGCGTCGGTGCCAGAGGCGGGCGTCACCTTTTTCGCGGGGACGTTCGTTCGTCATCCCTTGACGCTGGCAGCCGTGAAGGCGGTGCTCGCGGAACTGATCGCCCGTGGACCCGCGCTGCAAGAGCGGTTGACCGAGCGCACGGCGTCGTTGGTCAACCGGATCAACATGGTGTTCGAGCAGTATGCCGTGCCGACCCGCGTTCACCACTTCGGCAGCATCATGTTCTTCAAGCTGCCGACCGAGGAACGGCTTGCTGGTCTGATGCACTTCATGTTGCGCGAGCAGGGTCTTCATGTGCTGGAAGGTTTCCCATTCTTCCTGACGACCGAGCATTCCGACGCCGACATCGATACGATTGTTGCGGCCTTCGGCAAGGCGGCTCATCGGATGCGCGAGGGGCAATTCCTTTCGAGCCCCGGGCCAGCCACCTTGCCGGTTCTCGATCGCGCGCCCGCGCGCTGTCGGCTGACTGAGGCGCAGCGGGAGGTGTTTCTCGCAGCTATGCTCGACCGCGAGGTTTCGACCGCATTCAACGAGTCGCTGGTGTTGACGCTGCGCGGTCCGCTCGATGCAGCAGTGCTGCGCAGGGCGATGGCCCAGGTGATCGATCGCCACGAGGCGCTGCGAGCATACGTGGACGCCGACGGCGAGCACCTTGTCGTCGAGCGATCGCTCGAATTTCTGCTCCGCGATCAGGACCTCTCCGCCTTGCCGCAAGCGCTTCGCGACGCGGCGTTCCGTAAACTTTTGGACGATGAGGCGCGCACGGCGTTCAATCTGCACACGCCGCCGCTGATCCGTGGTCGACTTGTCAAAGTTGCGGACGACCACCATGCCTTGGTGATCACGGCGCACCATATTGTCTGCGACGGCTGGTCGACCAACGTCATCATCGCTGAGTTGAGCGAACTCTATTCGGCCGGGGTCGGCGGATCGACACCTAGTCTGCCTGCCGCACTGAGCTTCACAGAGTATGCCGAAACCCGGTCGCAAGAAGCCTCCGCTGGAGCCGGCCGGCAAATCGAGCGTTATTGGCTGGACCTGTACAAGGACAAGCCGCTCCCGCTCGATCTTCCGACCGATCGCGTCAGAGGTTCCATGCGTACCTACGCCGGTGCCACTGCGCGTCACCCATTCTCGGCAGAATTTGCGACGCTGTGCCGACAGTTCGCAGCCACCGAAAAGTCGTCGCTTTTCATGGTGCTTTTTGCGGGCTTCAATGGCTTGCTGGCGCGATTGTCCGGAAGCACCGACATAGTCGTCGGCGTGCCGATGGCCGCACAAGCCCACCTCGACGGCGGCAATCTCGTCGGCCATTGCGTCGACTTCCTGCCGCTGCGGTCGCGCGTCGACGCCGCCGACACGTTCCGCACGCTTTTGAAAAAGGTCCGCGACAGCGTGCTCGATGGCGCGGACAATCAGTCGTATACCTACGGGACGCTTGTTGCGCGGCTTGCGATACCGCGCGATCCGGCCCGACTGCCGCTGACCGAGGTGCATTTCAATCTGGAGCAGATCGGCGGCAACGTCGGCTTCATCGGCTTGCGGGTCGACGTCGAGCCGAATAGCAAAACCGCCGTAAATCCTGACCTGTTCCTCAATCTCGTCGACAGCGATCAAGGGCTGACTGCTTACTGCGACTACAACACCGATCTCTACAGCCCGGAGACCATCGACAGATGGATGCACCAGTTCGAGGTCATGCTCAAAACGGCGATTGCAAACCCTGAGGCGCGTCTGGCAGGTCAGTCCGGTATTGCGACCGACCTGTCGCCATCGTCCGACCGCGCCCAGATCGCCAATTGGAACGCCACGAAGTTTTCCTACCCGAAGACGTCTGTATCGGCACTTGTCGCGCAGCAAGCCGCGAAGACCCCGGCACGGATCGCAGTCTCTCAAGGGACGAACCGGCTCAGTTATGCCGAACTTAACGCGCGCGCCAATTGGTACGCCGTCAAGCTGATCGACATAGGGATCACGCGCGGCGCGCTGGTCGGCATTTGTGTCAGCCGAACGCCGGAAATGCTGGCGGTGCTGTTGGGCATCATGAAGACAGGTGCCGCCTACGTTCCGCTCGATCCGACCCATCCCAAAGACCGCCTCAAATTCATTCTCGACGACGCCAAGGTCGCCGTCATCGTCTCCGAAGATGAATTCGCCGGGCTGTTCGATGGATTGCCGACCCTCCGCCTTACTGTGGATGCGCAGGCGTCGGGACGCTCGCGTCACCCGGATCCGTCG
Source organism: Hyphomicrobiaceae bacterium (assembly GCA_025359165.1). GTDB lineage: Bacteria > Pseudomonadota > Alphaproteobacteria > Rhizobiales > Hyphomicrobiaceae > JABFRJ01. The sequence goes on along the minus strand of JANYHG010000161.1, from coordinate 11,994 downwards.
ATGGTGGTGACGGCAAGCGATCCGGCCTATGTCATGTTCACGTCGGGCTCGACCGGGCGACCGAAAGGCGTCGCGATCCATCATGGCGCGCTCGTCAATCTGCTGACGTACTGCATTGGGGAACTGGAGTGCCGGACCGACGATATCGTCGCCGCCATCGCCACAATTGGTTTCGACATTTCGTGCATCGAACTCTACCTGCCGTTGATCACCGGCGCATGCGTCGAAGTCGTCGATCAGGCGTCGACGATGGATGGTTTCAAATTGGCCAATTTGATAGCCGAGCGAGGCGTGACGCTCTTTCAGGCGACGCCCGCAACCTGGCGATTGTTGCTGAATGCAGGTTGGCAGGGCGCACCGCTGATGCGGGCGATTTCCACCGGTGAGCCCTTGCCGCGCGACGTCGCCGAGGCCGTACTGCCTCGGGTCGCCAAGCTTTGGAATGGCTACGGCCCCACGGAAACGACGATCTGGTCGACACTCGAGCAGGTGCGCACTGTGAGCGAACCTATTACGATCGGTCGCCCCGTTGCCAACACGCAGATACATATCGTCGGCGAGACGGGCGATGAAGTGGCCGCAGGTGAAGTCGGTGAAATCTGGATCGGTGGTGACGGTGTCGCAGTCGGATACCTCGATCGACCAGAACTTACTGCCGAGCGATTTGTCCAGCAAAGCGATGGACGGCGTTACCGCACCGGCGATCTCGGGCGCTGGTTGCCCGACGGGCGCCTGATGCATCTCGGCCGGATTGATCATCAGGTCAAAATTCGCGGCTTCCGCATCGAACTTGGCGAGATCGAAGCCGTTCTTCAGGAAGTCGCAGGCATCAGCCAGGCCGTGGTGGTGGCCGACAAGCGTGAAGGTTCAGGTCGCCTTGTGGCGTTCTGCGTTTCTCAGCCCAACGTCGTCGTAACCAAAGCTGCCATCGATCAATACGTGTCCAGCAAATTGCCCGACTACATGGTGCCCGTGTCGACGATCATTCTCGATCAACTTCCCGTATCGCCCAACGGCAAGATCGATCGCATCCGCTTGCTCGAGATCGAGCGTGAGCGTCAGTCCGTCCGCACGATCGTCGAACCCGCGACGGCAGACGAGAAGAAGCTCGTGGATATCATCAAGCACGCCTTGCAAGTCGAAAGCGTCGGGGTGACGGACAACTTGTTCGAACTCGGGATCGACAGCCTCAAGTTCTTCCAGATCTCCTCCCGAGCGAACAAAGAGAACATCAACATCACGCCGCGCATTTTGATGCTGACACGCTCTATTCGCGCGGCCTTGGCTGAAGCGGAAAAAGCGCCGTTGATCTCGTCGGTTGCAAGGTTCGAGATCAAGCCGATCCCGCGCGACCGCATGCGGCGCCCGCCCGGCTGAATGCGGCCTGCCCGCCCGAGGTCAGAAATCCTGAAGCCATTGAAAGTTTCACGGATTACGGTGTCTCGACCATGAAGTTTGCTGCCGGTGACAGACATTGCAGGTACGACCGACATCGAAAATGCGCCCGACGGAGGTGGAAGCCGAGGTAGAGGCGATGCCGCAAGTGAGCGTCATTCTGCCGACTTACAATCGGCTGGCGCGACTGCGGCAGGTCGTCGCCGCTTTGGAACGTCAGGACTATCCGCACGACGTCTATGAAGTCGTTATTGTTTCTGATGGTTCGAGCGATGGCACGCACGAATATCTGGCATCGTTACGATCGCCGATGCGGTTGAGTTGGCTGACGCAACCCAATCGCGGTCCAGCCGCTGCACGAAATGCGGCTCTTGCCCGAGCGACGGGCGAGTTTATCGTCTTCATCGATGACGATGTCGTTGCGCCACCGAACCTGCTCACCGAACATATGGTGTCGCACCGCGCGGCGGGCGGCGAGGTCGTCGTGATCGGTCCCTTGCTGTCGCCCGAAGGGTTTGCCATGGCACCATGGGTCAATTGGGAGCAAACCACCCTCATGGCTCAGTACGCGGCCATGACGCGGGGAGACTGGGAGCCGACGCCACGCCAGTTCTACACCGGCAATGCCTCGCTGCGTCGCAGCCACATCCTTGCGGTGGGTGGCTTCGACGAAAGCTTCCGGCGTGCCGAAGATGTTGAAATGGCATATCGACTTGCCGGTTTAGGACTAGGTTTCGTTTTCAAAATGAGTGCCGGTGCGCTGCATTATGCGGACCGAAGTTTCCGGTCGTGGCTGGAGATACCGTACGCCTACGGTCGCAACGATGTCATTTTCGGACGCGATCGGCAGCAGGCATGGCTGCTTACCACAGCCCGTCGTGAGTTCGGTCAGCGAAACGTGTTGGTTCGCATCCTGGTGCGCCTGTGCATGGGGCATCCCAGGGCGACTGCATTTGCTGTTCGCGTTCTGAAGCTGATCGCATCCACCGCCAGCTTCCTGGGGGCCGCGCGCGTCGCGCAACTTGCCTACAGCGGAATTTTCAATCTGCGATATTATCAAGGGTTTTGCGAGGAACTCGGCGACACCGATTTCTTTTTTCGCCGGTCGGCGGAGCCGCTGGCTCGATCGCTGGAACGGTGACGAGCGCCATCCAACCTTCACGGAGTGGCACGATCTCTCGTATGTCGCCGAGTGCGACATGTCCGAGTGCGACATTGCCATAACAGGCGTGCCGACGTAGGCATGCGCCCTGATGACGGTTGGCGACGCTGCCCCGTGTTCTGCTCAGACGGAAATCCCGATGCCTGTTACTCCTCCGGTTGCTGCTTCAGAGACGTTGCTCGGCATCGCCGCAGAGCCGTCCGCCACCGCCTTTGCGTCAACGTATGCTGCGGGGACTGCTCAAGTGGTCTGGACACGGCTGGTGGCCGATCTGGAAACGCCGGTCTCGGTCTATATGAAATTGTCAGTCGGGCGCAGCATGACGTCGTTGCTCGAATCCGTCGAAGGCGGTGCCGTGCGCGGACGCTATTCCTTTATCGGCGTCGAACCGGATGTGATCTGGCGCGCCCACGGCGACACAGCCGAAATCAATCGCACACCGATCGCCAAGCCCGACGCCTTTGTACGCGAGACGCAGCCGACGCTGACGTCGCTGCGCGCCTTGCTGCAGGAAAGCCGCATCGATTTGCCTGCCGGCCTGCCGCCCAATGCTGCGGGGGTGATCGGCTACATGGGTTACGACACAGTACGGTTGATCGAGAGCCTGCCCAACCCGCAGCCTGATCACCTGGGCATTCCGGATGCACTTCTGGTGCGACCAACGACGATGGTCGTGTTCGACAATATCAAAGACGAGATGATCGTCGTGACACCCGTGTATCCCGCTGCGGGCGTCGACGCAGCGTCGGCCTATGAGACGGCGCTTGCAAGGCTTGAGCGTGTCATCGATGCGCTCGACCAGCCGACGCCGCATGCAGCCATCGGCGGACCGGATGCCTTGACAATGCCCGCCACCACCTCGAACACGACGCCCGAGGAATACAAGGCCATGGTCCTCAAGGCGAAGGAGTACATCGCAGCCGGCGATATCTTCCAGGTCGTCCTGGCACAGCGCTTTTCGGCCCCCTTCGGGCTCTCGTCGACGGCGTTGTATCGTGCGTTGCGCCGGACAAATCCGTCACCGTTTCTGTTTCATCTCGACTTCGGCACCTTCGCTATCGTCGGCTCCAGCCCGGAAATTCTCGTGCGCGTGCGCGATGAGCAAGTCACCATTCGCCCGCTGGCCGGCACGCGTCCGCGTGGCGCAACGCCCGACGCCGACCAACAGTTGGAACGCGATCTGCTGGCCGATCCCAAGGAACGCGCCGAACATCTGATGCTGCTCGATCTCGGCCGCAACGACGTCGGCCGCGTTTCGCAGATCGGCAGCGTCCATGTGGCCCAGAGTTTCGAAATCGAGCGTTATAGCCACGTGATGCACATTTCATCGACGGTGCACGGCACGCTCGATCGCGCACGGCACGACGAAATTGACGCGCTCATGGCCGGGCTACCCGCCGGGACGCTGTCGGGCGCGCCGAAAGTGCGCGCGATGCAGATTATCGACGAACTCGAAAAATCCAAGCGTGGGGCCTACGGCGGTTGCGTCGGCTATTTCTCCGCCGATGGGCAGATGGATACGTGCATCGTCTTGCGAACGGCCATCGTCAAAGATGGCATGATCCACGTGCAGAGCGGTGCGGGCGTCGTCACCGACAGCGTTCCGGAAGCCGAGCAGGCCGAATGCGTGATGAAGGCCGCAGCCCTCTTTCGCGCAGCCGAGGAAGCCGTCCGTTTTGCCGCCAGGAGCCGTCGCGGAAACCGCTGACAGCCAACCGTGCCAGTTTTTAATTGTTCTAAGTCAAAAACATAGTCTTTGACACGGCAGCGCGGGTCTGCAAATTAGCACGTGAACGAAGTTGCCGATGGTGGGGCCTTGAACCCCACAAATTGGGATGCAGATGATGACGATCTTTCGCCACCGGCGTGTCCGGCCCCCTGTGCCGCTCAATGAGTGTGATCCAGGCCGAGACGGTTCCTAAATTGGGACGTGACACGCCCCGCGCGGTCGTTTTGTCGTGCCCAAATTACAGTTCCAACAATCTCTAATCAAACCGGGAGTTCTTCGAATGAAGACGTATGCAAAGTCGCGCCCAGTATTACTGGTGGCAATGGCACTGTCGCTGTTCGCTACGGGGACCCAAGACACTGTCGCACAGGAAGCCAGTCACACGCTGATTGTGCGCGACGGCAAGTTCGAGCCGAGTACTTTGAATGTGAAAGCCGGTGTCAAAATCAAGCTCACCATTACCAACTCCAGCGCTAAAAGCGTCGAATTCGAGAGTTCGGAACTGAACCGCGAAAAAGTCGTGCCGGCCGGCGGCAGCGGCAGCATTTATATCGGCCCGCTGGCGGCCGGAAGTTATCCTTTCTTCGACGATTTCAATCAGTCCAATCGTGGCCAGATCGTCGCCAAGTAAATTCACATTCGACAATAAGAGATGACGCCATGTTCGCCACCGCCTTGATTGTGTTCCGTGAAGTGCTGGAAGCTGCATTGATCGTCAGTATCGTGCTGGCCGCGAGCAAACGCGTCGCCGGGCGTGGTGCGTGGGTCGCAGGTGGCATCGGCGGCGGCCTCGTCGGCGCTGGTCTGGTCGCGGCGTTTGCCGGGGTCATTGCCGACGCGGCGGCGGGGTTGGGACAGGAACTCTTCAATGCGGCCGTGTTGGCGCTCGCAGTCCTGATGCTTGGTTGGCACAGCATCTGGATGGCAAGCCACGGTCGTGAATTGGCGAAAGATCTGGGTGCGGTGGCCAAGGCCGTGTCGACAGGCAGTCGTCCCCTGTATGCCCTCGCACTCGCCACCGGCGCGGCGGTCCTGCGCGAGGGTTCCGAGACGGTGCTGTTCCTGCACGGCATCGCGACAGGCGAAGACGATGCGATGCATGCACTCGTTGTCGGCGGCGCAATTGGTGTGCTGGGCGGCGTCGCCGCCGGTATCGCAATGTATTTCGGGTTATTGAAAATTCCGGTCCGTTATCTCTTCAGTGTCACCAATTGGATGGTGCTACTGTTGGCGGCCGGGATGGCCTCGCAAGCGGCAGGATTTCTGGTGCAGGCAGGGCTAGTTCCGGATCTGGGCGCGCCGCTTTGGGATACGTCCTGGTTGCTGAGCGAGAAGAGCTTGTTCGGTAAGGTGCTGCATGCGCTGGTGGGCTATGTCTCGCGTCCCGCAGGTGTGCAGGTCTTGATGTTCCTCATAACGATGACGGCCATTCTGGCCCTGACGCGGATCGTCGGGCGCACGTCGAAGCCGGGGCACAAAGTCAGTGGTGCTGTCGCCGTTGCGGCGTGTGTCGTAGCACTGGTTGCGAGCGTCGGAGTCGATCGTGCTCAGGCTGGCGACTTTAAAGTCCGTTCCCCGAACATCGACTTCCGCGAAGTGGAAATCGAAATGAATTCGGCGATTGCCTTCGACAAGCGTCCGGAAAATAAAAATCGAACTGCGCTGACCAAGGAAGTCGGCGTCGGCGTGTTGCCCTTCTGGTTCGTCGAACTGGAAGCCGAGCTTGGCCGCGAGCCGGGCGAGACGTGGCAGTTCAAGGCGACGACGATCGAAAACACATTCATGCTGACCGAGCCGGGCAAATACTGGATGGATTTCGGCATATTCGCCGAATACTCGCATGCAAAAAACAAGAATGAGACCGATACGATGAAACTCGGTGGACTTTTCCAGAAGGAACACCTGAAGTTCGTCAACACCCTCAATGTGTATGTCGAGAAAGAAGTGGGCCGCAATGCCGGTACCGCCGACACGCTGACGTATGCTTGGCAAACGCGGTATCGCTTCAGCCCGCTGTTTCAACCGGGCATCGAGATTTACGGCGAGGTCGCCGACCTCAACGCTGCGGGCAAATTCAACGAGCGCCAGCTCCGTATCGGCCCGGTAGTTGCAGGCCAGTACAACCTCGGTGAACTCGGCGGACGCGGAAAAATCAAGTACGAGGTCGGTTATCTCTGGGGCACTACGACGCCGACCGAGCAGGGCACGTTGCGCACCCGGCTCGAACTCGAAATCCCGTTTTGACGCACGCTCAGTTACGCCGGCGCGGCGCGCGCGACGAAGATGTCGGTCATGTCGTAACCGGCGTCCACGGGAATCTTGATGCGAACCCCGCCGTCCGCTTTGTGCACGGTCGGCGTGATCGGCACGATCCGGCTGGCCCGCGCTTGGGCAAACGCCTCCTGTACCGTCGCCGCCTTGGCGAGCTTGGCGAGATTTGCTGTCGTGGCGGGGACCAGCGTGCGGGCACCCGCTTCGGCTTCGCGGATCGCCTGCAGCGGATTGATCCACACACTCTCGACCGTCTCGCCGCCGTCGTGCACGGCGATCTGCCCGGTGGGCGCTTCCGCGAGGAAAAAATGCGTGTCGAACCGTTTCGGCATCGTCGTCGGCGTGATCCAGTGGGCGAACGGCACCATGCGCTGGGTGGCGAGCGTCAGACCTTCGGAGGCAATCAACTCGGCAAAGGCGCGCGAACCCTCGGCGATCGCCTTCTGTGCCGCGGACGTAATGCGAATGGCTTCACGCGCTGCAACGATGTCGCCGCTGTCGCGGTGGTTCGCCACGAGCAGTCCGGTTTCCTCGAACGTCTCGCGCAACGCTGAGACCCAAATCGATCGCTCGGGATGCGGCGCATCGAGTAACGCAAGCTCGGCCCATGCCGGATCGCGGTCGCTGGCGTCGACCTTGCCGCCCGGAAACACCAGCGCGCCCGACGCGAAGTCGACCATGCGGTTGCGCACGAGCATGAAGACTTCGAGACCGTCGGCGCCGTCGCGCACGATCATGACGGTGGCCGAAGGTATCGGCGGTTTAGCGTCGGCAGAGCTGTTGGTCATTGCGTCGTATCTCCTGATCGCACCGACTATCGAGGCAGACCGGCGACATGGCAAGTGACTGGCGCGGACCTCAGACTTTACCTGTCGTTTGGGCGTTTCACGCCGGGGATCATCTGGCGTTGCACGCCGGGGCCGAGCAGTGCACGCTTCGACGTCAGCACGCCGGAGGCGACGCCGGACCAGCCGATCTCGCCCGACAGGCGACCGTACTCGATCTTCGGGCAGCGGTTCATGACGACGGTCAGGCCGGCGGCTTCCGCTTCGGCTGCGGCTCTATCGTTGCGGACGCCGAGCTGCATCCAGATGACGCGCAGCTGCAACTTGTCCTTCAGCGCGATGGCGTCGCGAACGACGTCGAGTGCGGCTTCCGAGTTGCGGAAAATATCGATCATGTCGATGGGCGCGTCGAGGTCGGCCAACGCTGCGACAACCTTCTGCCCGGCGATCTCGTGGCCGGCGAGCGCAGGATTGACCGGCACCACACGATAGCCTTTGGCGACGAGGTATTTCAGCACGAAGTAGCTCGGCCGACTGGTGGTTGCCGACGCGCCGACCATGGCGATGCGGCTGACGCCACCCAGGACGGCCGCGATCGCTTCATCGGAATAATGGTCGTGCGTCATGAGGCCGGTCCAGCGCTTATTGTTCGACCTGTCCGCCCAGCACTTGTTGCAGAACGCCGTTGTTGACGGTTAGGCCGGCCCGTTGCTGCAGGCCTGTCACGAACGTGTTGAGCGTGTCGGCCTGCATGGTGCGGGTCAGCTCGCCCTTCAACTTGTCGGCCTGCTCCTTGCTCGGTGCTTCTGGCACGTTGATAGTGGTGACCTTGAACAACGTGCGCGATTTGCCGTCGGCGGTCAGTGCCGATGACGCAGCGTTCAAGGGCAGCGCGAACGCTTGCTGCACGCCGCTCGCGGTCAGGCCGGGCGGCGAGGTCGCGCGGTTGATCGCGCCGGTATTTTCGAGTTTTGCACCCGCTTCGACCGCCAGTACCGCCAGCGCCTCGCCCTTGATCGCGCGCTCGACGAATTTAGCAGCCACGGTGCCGAGTTCCTTCCGCGTCTCGCTCTCCGTCCACGCCGTTTTGACGTCGGCCTTTACCGTGTCGAAGGGGCGTTCCTTCTCGGGCGTGATTTCCAGCACGCTTACCCAGGCGGAGCCGCCGTCGCTCAGATCGATCGGATCGGCATCGAGGCCGATGGTGCCGGCGAATGCGGACGCGGCGATCTGCGGCGCGTCAGCCAAGCCAGCTATCGGCTTGGCGTCCGCGCCTTTGCCGTTACGATCGATCGCAGCGATTTCCTTGTATTCGAGGCCGGCCTTCTGGCCCGCTTCGGTCAACGGCTTACCGGCCGAACGCTCGTCCTCGACCTGGGTGACGATCGCCTGCATGTCGCGCGCCGCACGCTGCGTCTGCAACGTGTCTTTGATCTCCGGCGTGACTTCGGCGAGCGTTTTCTGCTTACCCGCGATGATTTCGGTCACTTTCAGAACCACCGTCGAGAACGTCCCCTGGATCGCGGCGGAAACCTCGTCTTTTTTCAGCGCGAACGCGGCTTCGGCGATCTTGCCGTCGATCATCTGCTTCTGGGTCAGCGTGCCGAGGTCCAGATCGGCCTCTTTGGCGCCGAGCTTGACGGCGGCTTCGACGAAGTTCTTGGCCTTCTGTAACTCGCCCACCGCTTTGTCGGCCGCCACCTTGTCGGCAAACACCATCTGCATCACGTGCCGTTTCTCGGGAATGTTGAAGCGCTCTTTCGTGGTTTCGTAAGCGTCCTTGATCTCGTCGTCCGTCACCGCGATCTTGGCTTTGACCGCATCGCGCGTCAGCGTGAGAAGCCCGATCTTACGCGTTTCCGGCGCGACGAACTGTTTCTTGTTGGCTTCCCAATAGCCTTTGAGAGCCGCGTCGTCGGGCTCGGTCAGCTTCACGACCTTGGCCGGGTCCAGCGTAACGTGCTCAATGACGCGGGTTTCCTCGCGATACTTGTGCAGCACGTCGACGTAAGCCTTCGGCGGATCGATGCCTGCAAGCAGACTATCGGTCAGCTGTTCGCGCACGTCGTCGCGCTTGCGGATGGCGAGATAGCCGGCTTCGCTCAGATTGTTCTGACGCAGGATGGCATCGAAGCGCTCCTTCGAGAACTTTCCGTTGAGTTCGGCGAAATTCGGATCGGTGCGCACGTCGTCGGCGATCGCCTTCGACGAGACGGTCAACCCGAGACCGCGCACTTCCTGGTCGAGTGCGGCGGTGCCGGCAAGACGCGAGAGCACGCGTTGGTCGAGGCCGAAGTACCGCGCCTGGTCGGCGGTGATGCGCCGTCCCGCCTGCCGCGAGATCTGCTCGATTTCGTTCTGGTAGGCGCGCTGGAATTCTTCCGCATAGATTTTCTGGTCACCGACTTTGGCGAGATAGGTCGTCCGCCCGCCGCTCCACTCCGGACCGATGCCCCAGAACGCGAACGCGACGATCAATGGCAGGAACAAAACGATGGCGGCAATCTTCGAGGTTGCGCCACGGCGGAGCGTATCGAGCATCGGGCAATTTTCCGGTCGGTTCGAAGGTCGCTGGCACCCCCGTCGGGAACTGCCATGCATTGCCCCATGCCCCTATCGTACCCCGCTGCGGCTGTCGATACCGGCTCGCCGTTTAGCGCGGGTCGGTCGCGAGGCGGTTACCGCGTTGGCGAACGCGGATTGACGACGCATCGGCTCTCGTGATCAAGCATGGCGAGTTTGGCCCGGCCCGCAGGGCTGCGATGATAGGACCTGTCTACGATGAGCAGTGCGACGCCCCGCCCGCTGGTTGCCGGCAACTGGAAAATGAACGGTTTGACCGCCAGCCTCGGCGAAGCCGCCAAGCTCCGTGAGCATTTGGAAGCCACGAACGCGACGTGCGACGTGCTGATCTGTCCGCCCGCGACGCTCGTGGCGGCGCTGGCCACGGCTTCCAAGGGTTCGGCCCTCGCGGTCGGCGGGCAGGATTGCCATCCCAAGGCTTCGGGTGCTCACACCGGTGACGTTTCCGCTGAGATGCTTGCCGATGCCGGCGCGACCTACATTATCGTCGGCCATTCCGAACGGCGCGCCGACCATGCCGAAACCGACGCCGTGGTAGAGGCCAAAGCGCGTGCGGCACACCGTGCGGGCCTGATCGCCATCATTTGCGTCGGCGAAACCATCGAGCAGCGCAAATCCGGCCGGACGCTGGCCGTGGTCGGCGCGCAGCTGGCTGGATCGGTGCCTGGAGACGCGACGGCGACCAACACTATCGTTGCCTACGAACCCGTCTGGGCCATCGGTTCCGGCCTGACACCGACGGTCGCCGATGTCGCCGAAGTGCATGGCGCGCTGCACGCGCAACTTGTCTCCCGCTTCGGTGCGACGGGGCAGGCGATGCGGCTGCTCTACGGCGGCTCGGTCAAGCCCTCCAATGCTAAGGAGTTGATGGGCGTGGCTCACGTCAATGGTGCACTGGTCGGCGGCGCCAGCCTAAAGGCCGACGATTTCCTCGGCATCATCGCCGCCTACAAATGATGCTGATCGCGCGTAATCAACTGCAACCGCAGCTTCCGGTTGATTTCGGCATTACGGTGGCGCGCAGTTTTGAACTCGCTTGCCACAATTCAGGCTCTCATAACCTGAAGGTCGTTGGTTCAAATCCAGCCCCGCAAACAACCTTAATCGATTGAAATCACTGATAAAACAAGAGTCGCCGCGAGGCGGTTTTTTGTTGTCGGGACCTCTTTAGGTCACTCCTAGGTCACAAGTCCGCGTCAATGACCCAGGGCAGGTCGATCAGTTCAGCAAGATCGGTGCCCCGTTGGCGAGCCCAGCGACTTTTGCGGGCGACGACCACCACAAAAGGTTCATTGAACAAGATGTCCGCGCCCAGGTCCTCTTCGGTGAATGGTTGCGGAATGACGCCAAGCATCAGATCAAATTGCCGCTCCCGAAGCCCCCTTTTTGAAGATTTGCATCAGTGACCAATTCGACATTCAGTCGAACTCTTGGATGCTGCCGACACAGCCGCTCGGTGATCGCCGCACCACTTTTCCTCGGGCTGGCAGGATGACAAATGATCAAGAAGAACTCTTGTTGCTGGGTGCGGCAGTGCTCTCCGTCCAAAAACTTGAGTATGGCATTTACGGTATTGCGGCTCACGCCTCTCACACCCCCGCCGCAGCAAAGGAGAGAAGATTTCGAGCACTAACACCTGGAATGTTTTTGGAAGGTGACCCTAGACATTTGAAGGCGACGCTTGGTCAATTGGTGGAAGTCTTCGGGGAGCAGTTTTTGATCAAGACTTCCGATTTCGATAAGTATGTCGAAGATAGAAACCTAATCTGCCATAATTATTGGCGGCTCACGCGCACCGAAAACAAGGGTGGCGGAGGACGCCTTGAAAACAGATTGGATTTTTTGCGCACATTTGTTGAACGCAGCGACCATCTGACGAAAATTATAAAGGGTCTTTATGCCCACCTGATGATTGCGGCGGCCAAAAAGGAAGGTCGTGAAAGCGAAATCGACATCACCGACGTAAAGCAACAAGATATGGATGCTTACCTCATAAGTGTCGCGAAGTTTCTGGATGAGAAAAAGTAGGATTTGGCGCTATCGCAACAACATTGGAGGGCTGATGAAGT
>JANYHG010000149.1 GCA_025359165.1 Hyphomicrobiaceae bacterium | reverse complement strand
AAATTCATCCGCAGTCTGGAGATGCGCAAGGCGCGCAAGGACAGCGGGCTGTTCGTGGCCGAGGGCGTATCGATCCTGCTGACATCGACCGAAAACGGCCATCATCCCGTTACGCTTGTCGTGCGCGCCGGCAGTGCCGGCTCGGGGTCGGCGCGCGATCTGGTGGCGGCGGCGCTGCGACGTGGTGCCGACGTTCTCGAGGTCTCGCCGGCCGTTTTGGAGAAGCTCTCGGCAAAAGATAATCCGCAGACGATGCTCGGCGTCTTCAAGCAGCATTGGGCGCCCCTGCCGGAGCCGGCTGCGATCGCCGCGGACGCAACTTGGCTGGCGCTTGAAGAGATCCGCGATCCCGGTAATCTCGGAACGATTATTCGCACCGCCGACGCAGTGGGCGCGGCAGGCATTGTGTTGGTTGGGACGTGCTGCGATGCATGGAGCCGCGAATGCGTGCGCGCGACCATGGGATCGATTTTCGCGGTGCCATTGGCGCGGGCGAGCCACGAGGCATTTGCGCAGCTGGTGCGAGCTTGGCCCGGCGATACGATCGGGACGCATCTCGCCGGCACGGAAGATTTCCGCCAGGTTGCCTATCGGGCACCCGCTCTGCTTGTCATGGGCGGCGAAGGGCCGGGTCTGTCCGAAGCCACCGCGCGAGCCTGTTCGCGTCTCGTCAAAATTCCGATGTCCGGCAAGCTCGACAGCCTCAATTTAGCCGTCGCGACGGCGCTGGCGCTATATCAAATCCGTGCGCCGCAATTGCGGATTTGACGCATCTTCCGGTTGCAGTTTTGGGACGGCCGGTAAAATCTTCTTAACCTTTTGCTGGCACAACTTGAGCCGAGATCAACACGTCCGCGCTGGAGAAACCCGCGCGAGCTCTGTGCGCAGGATTCCGTAATGAGCATCGTGCCCCTCGAGGAATTGCAGACCCGCACGAAGTTCATTCACGAACTGGCGCTCAACAGATGCGCCTACGCTGTCGAGGGCGCAGAGGGTTTGGCGCGTGTCCCGTCGCCGCGCAAGCACGGCCGTAGCGTCGAGTTGATGTGGACCGATCCGGCGGAGGCGTCGCGTTGGGCGGACGCGCTGGTCGCCGAGCCTAAGCTGGCAACGTTGACCTTGGAGACGCTGCTGCTGCGTCACCTTCCAAAACTCGCGGAGGATAATCGCCTTATTGGGACCAACTGGTCCGATGCGCCGTCGGAGCCTGAAATGACTGCGGCCGATCTCGATCGTCAGATCCGCCGTCGGCTCATCGATATGTTTGTCGAGGCGGCCGGCAAGACGCGGCAGGTGTGGCTGCTGAAGGGCGGCGACATCCACGCGACCATCATCACCCGGCATCCGGCTGGCGGCGAAGCGCTGCCGGTTTTTGCCGATCGCGCCAGTGCCGAACGCGCCATGGACGGCGTCTGGTCGCAGACTTCGCCGGTCCGCGTTCCGATCGCCGATTTTCTGCAAAAAACAGTGCTGTGGTGTGTCGAGACGCGTCGCCGCATCGCGCCCGCCTATGTTGCAGGACCGGGCCTGATCGAACTGCACGCCTGGGAAATGAAGGCGCTTTTGTCCGGTCACTCGCCCGCCCGCCGGGTCGCCTGAAATCTGATCGGGACGAACGAAATACCCTTCGTCCTTTCCGCGTCACCGCAGAGCGGTCCTCGCCGTTAATCCTCTTGATCGCCATCGAAGTTCGCGCCACGAAAGGTGGGGTTGCCTCTGGCGCGACCCATGCTATCCAGCGCGCATCCGTATCGAATGATCGCGAGCCGAGGGTCCGCCATGAAAGATATTCTGAACGAGTTGGAGCGCCGCCGCTCGGTCGCCCGCCTCGGTGGCGGCCAGGCGCGTATCGACGCCCAGCACCAACGCGGCAAGCTGACCGCGCGTGAGCGCATCGATCTCTTGATGGATCACGGCTCGTTCGAAGAGTTCGACATGTACGTCGAGCATCGCTCCACCGACTTCGGCATGGAAAAGACCAAGTTTCCCGGCGACGGCGTGGTCACCGGCTGGGGCACCATCAACGGTCGCGTGGTTTACGTGTTCGCCAAGGATTTCACCGTGTTCGGCGGTTCGCTCTCTGAGGCGCACGCCAAAAAGATCACCAAAATTCAGGACATGGCGCTGCAGAATCGCGCGCCGATCATCGGCCTGTTCGATGCAGGCGGCGCGCGCATCCAGGAAGGCGTTGCAGCTCTCGGCGGTTATGGCGACGTGTTCTTGCGCAACGTGCTGTCGTCAGGCGTCATCCCGCAGATCAGCGTCATCATGGGGCCGTGCGCGGGCGGCGACGTCTACTCGCCCGCCATGACCGATTTCATCTTCATGGTGCGCGACACCAGCTACATGTTCGTGACCGGCCCGGATGTCGTCAAAACCGTCACCAATGAAACCGTGACCGCAGAAGATCTCGGCGGCGCGAAGGTGCACACGACCAAAACCTCCATCGCCGATCGCGCCTATGAAAACGACGTCGAAGCGCTGCTGCAGATGCGCCGCCTGATGGATTTCCTGCCCGAGCACAATCGCGCCGGCGTCCCCGTGCTGCCGACCAAGGACAATCCCGAGCGTCTGGAGCCCTCGCTCGATACGCTCATTCCCAACAACGCCAACCAGCCTTACGACATCAAGGAACTGATCACCAAAGTCGTCGACGAAGCCGATTTCTTCGAGATCCAGGAAGCCTTCGCCAAAAATATCATCACCGGCTTTGCGCGCATGGACGGCAAGACTGTTGGCATCGTCGCCAATCAGCCGATGGTCCTCGCCGGTGTTCTCGACAGCGATGCCTCGCGTAAAGCCGCACGTTTCGTGCGCTTCTGCGATTGTTTCGAAATTCCGCTCATCACCTTCGTCGACGTGCCGGGCTTCCTGCCGGGCACCGCGCAGGAGTACGGCGGCTTGATCAAACATGGGGCCAAACTGTTGTTCGCCTACGCCGAGGCGACCGTGCCGAAGCTCACCGTCATCACCCGCAAGGCCTACGGCGGCGCCTACGACGTCATGAGTTCGAAGCACATTCGCGGCGACGTGAACTACGCGTGGCCATCAGCCGAGATCGCCGTGATGGGTGCGAAAGGTGCTGCCGAAATCATTTATCGCGCCGAGTTGTCCGACCCGGCAAAAATCGCAGCCCGCATCGAAGATTACAAGGCCCGCTTCGCCAATCCGTTCGTTGCCGCCGAACGCGGCTACATCGACGAAGTCATCACCCCCCACGCCACCCGCCGCCGCCTCTGCCGCGCCCTCAACATGCTCGCCAACAAAAAAGCCGAAAACCCCTGGAAAAAGCACGATAACATTCCGCTTTAGGTGGGGGGAGAATGAGATGTGCGAGCATCAGTTTCAGTAAGCACGCCGTACAGCGGTTGTTCAGTCGTGGTTTTTCGACTGCGGACGTCGCGTTGATCCTAAAAATCGGGCGAGGTCATAGAGGAATACCCGGTGGACTTTCCCTACCCAAGTTGTCTTCTGTTAGGGTTGGTCGTACGGAATTTAATATGAACTGTGTCATCTGCAAGCACGGCACCACCGCACGCGGTAAAACCACGGGCACGCTGGAGCGCGGTGGTACCGTGGTTATTATTAAAGACGTGCCGGCGGAGATTTGCAGCGACTGCGGGGAATATTACCTCGATGAGCCTGCAAATGCGAAGGTGTTGACGATGAGCGAGGAAGCGGTCCTGCATCACGCCGAAGTCGAAGTGCGCAAATATGCCGCGTAAACCGCGACGCCCACTCAGGAGATTAAGTTGGGCGACGCGCCGCTGATCTACGTCGTGACGGACATCGACGCTGACGGGCCGACGCCCGGATGGCTCGGCCATCACAACCACACGCACCGGGCTATCGATGACGCACACGGTTATGCCAGTCTGCTGGCGCATCTGATGCAACTGGCGCTACGAAAATGAGCGAATCTGCGCTGGCGTGAGAGTGCTCGCCGTCACCCACCGAGCTACGCTCCCTTCCGGCTCCAGTCCTGTAATCGCAGTCCCGTCACGCGCTTGAACTCGCGCGTATTTGCCGTCACGAGCGTCGCGCCATGTCGGTGCGCCTGCCCTGCGATCAACACATCGTACGGTCCGATGGGCGTGCCAGCGGCAGCGAGCTGCGCACGGATGGTGGCAGCTGCCTGGGCGTCGTCGTCGTCGAATGCCAACGTAGCGATCGGCCCCGCGAAGAAGCTCTGCAGGCGCGCCGCATTTTCAGCCTGACGCTGGCTGCGTGCGACCCCATACCAAAGCTCGAAAACCACCAGTGACGATGTCGCCACGGCGTTGCCGCCGGCGAGTGTCGCTGCGAGCCGGGTACGTACCAGCGGCGGCCGGCCACTGATGGCGGCAATGACAGCGTTTGTATCGAGCAGGATCACTTCCGGCGAACATCCGAGAACGCCGCGTCGAGGTCGAACTCGTCGTCAGGCATCGGTGGTTGCTCGCGGCCAATCGGAAAAATGTCGAAGGGGCCGGATTTGTCCATCTCGGCAAACCAGGCCTGGACGTCCATCTCGATCGGCTCCAATACCACTGTCTTGCCGACCCGCCGCACTCTCACTTGCGTGCCCGGCAATCGAAACGCCTTCGGCAGGCGGACAGCCTGGCTGCGCCCGTGCATGAATATCTTTGCGATATCTCCCGCCATAGTCCAAACCTCATGGTATCTACCGAAGATATATACCACCACGTCAGCGTCTTCAACTGCATCGATCGCAACAATTGCTGCTGCTCCCCGGCCGCTCCGCCGCCTAAATATCCAGTCGCAACTGATAGGGCTTGCCGGCTTGCGAGAAGTCGCCGTCGCCCATGGCTGTAACGGCGTCGACGAAGCGGCCATTGCGGGCGAGCAGCTCGTCGGCGTGCTGCACGATCAGGCGATTGGGCTGGCAATAGGCCGACGCCGCACGCAGCGCCTCGGTGTAGACGTGCTCCTTGGTCGATGGTCTGAGCGCGCACGCGATCGTCAAGGCGCTGGCCGACGAACGGCTGATGCCTGCAAAGCAATGCACCAGCAACGGTTTGCCGCCGCCGTCGCGCGCCCAGCGTTGGCCGAACGCGATCACTTCGGCGACGTGATCGGTAGCAGGCAGGATCATGCCCGGCTCGGCCTCCGCGATATCGGCCAGCGTCACCTTCAAGTGGTTTCTGGGATCGATACCGCGCGGCGTCGGTGGAAACGGCGTGATCCCCGCCAGCAGGCTTAACACGTGGCTCGGCCCGATCTCGGCGGACAGGCTTTCGACCACTTTCAGCGAGCAGATGTGAATGACGGACATGGAGACTCCATTCAGGCGGACAGTGCTGTAAAGCGGGCGAGAAATGCGGTGTTGGCCTGCTCGGCCGGCATCGGCGTCAGCCCCTGCAGGCGATGCGTCAGGTCTTGCGGCAACTTCGGCGTTCCGAAGAAGCGCGCGGCTTCGTCGGGTGCGAAACCCGCCAACACTGTCGCCTCGAAATAGGCGGCACTGTGATCGGCGGCCTTGATCGCCTGCGTCACGCTGTCGGGCAAGTGCTCCGGAATGTCGAAGCGGCGATGGATCGCCGCCAGCAAGCGCCGCTCGAACGCTTTGTAGTCGAGCCCCACGGCAGCCTTGAACGGGCTGATCAGATCGCCGATCACGTACTCGGGCGCATCGTGCAGCAGCGCCGCGCGGCGCGACGCCTGCGACCAGCGCGGGTTCAGCGTCTGCGCGATATCCTCGACCAGCAGCGAATGCTGCGCCACCGACAGCGCGTGCGCGCCCTTGGTCTGCCCGTTCCATCGCGCGACGCGCGCAAGGCCGTGCGCGATGTCGGAAATCTCGATGTCGAGCGGTGACGGATCCAGCAGATCGAGCCTGCGGCCAGACAGCATGCGTTGCCACGCGCGGGGGGCAGGAACAGCAGTATTTGCAGGCTTTCTGGCCATCATGAAACTCTTGCCGTCAGCGCGCCGAGAACGTCAGGTCGCGGCCGCCGTCGAGGGGTGCCAGATAGCTATCGACGAGAGCAGGCGAAACGCCCGCAAGTGTCGCCGGCTGCCACTTCGGCGACTTGTCCTTGTCGATCAGCAGCGCGCGGATGCCCTCGACGAATTCGCCGTCGCGATAGAGCCGATCGACCAGCCGGTACTCGACTGTCAAAGCTGCCTCGATCGACGTCAGCGAGCGTGCACCGCGGATCGCCGCCAGCGCCAGCGTCAGCGCCTTCGGCGACTTGCTCATGAGATCGGCAGCAACGCGTTGCGCCAGCGGATCGGTCGTGCCGAGCGCCCTACGATGCATCTCCTCGACGGTGTCGGCAGCGAAAATTTTCGAGATCAGCTCACGGCTGCTCGCCAGCTTGGACGCCGGCACGGAACTGTCGGACGCCGCGTCGAGGATGTCGGCGACGAGGCCTGCTTGCGGATCGCTGAGCCGCGCGACAAAAGCTGCCACTTCGGCCCGCGCCATGAAGCTGTCCGCAAAGCCCGCCTGGATCGCGTCGGCGCCGTCCATGCGCGCGCCCGTCAGTCCCAGATATTCGCCGAAGCGTCCCTGCGCGTGGCCGAGCAACCACGTGCCGCCGACATCGGGAATGAGCCCGATGGCGGTTTCCGGCATCGCCACCATGGTCTTTTCGGTGACGACACGATGGCTGCCGTGCGCGGAGACACCGACGCCGCCACCCATGACGATGCCGTCCATGACGGCGACATAGGGCTTGGGGTACGACTTGATCAGAGCATTGAGGTGATATTCGTCGCGCCAGAATGCGGCGGCTAACTGCGGGTCGGGTTTGGAGCCACGCGTGCTCGCCTCGTAGAGCGAAATCACGTCGCCGCCTGCGCACAGCGCCCGTCCACCCGCGCCGTCCAGGATGACGAGTTCGACGGCCGGATCTGCGCGCCAGCCCGCGAGCGCCTCAGATATCGCCGTCACCATGGCATGCGTCAGCGCGTTGAGTGCTTCCGGCCGGTTGAGCGTGATGCGACCGGCACGGCCCTCGCGCCGGATCAGGCAGTCTGTGAATGGGGTGGGCATGGTGGAGATCCGGATGCGATGCTTGAACGTTTCTACCCGCGTACTGCTCGCGAGGCTTATCGCCTCGCTTGCGGCCGCGCAACGGGCACGCATTTTTACACGCCGCGTTCCGCTCCCGTCGGCGTGCCAGTCTCGGGTTTGAACACGAATGGAGAACGACATGCAGCCTACATCTCTAAAGGTTCTGGCCGCCGCAGGCGGCGCATTTGCCAGCGTCTGTCTTGGCAGTCTTCCGGCGGCGGCGAAATCGTGTCAGGAGTTGCGCTCGCTCTGCTACACGATGCGCGACGACAAGAACGACTGCACCAAGCCCTATCAGCGCTGCCTGCAAACCGGCACATTCGTCACGCCATTGGGGCGGGTGTTCAAAGCTACCAAATAAATTTACCGCCCGGGAGATGAGCCATGCCGACACAGCCTTCGCATTGGTTGGTGGAAACCGACTGGCTCGCGGAGCGCTTGTCGGCGCCCGACGTGATCATCCTCGATGGCTCCATGCATCTGCCGACCAGCGGCCGCAACGCCAAGGCGGAATACGACAGCGCGCACATTCCGGGCGCGATGTTTTTCGATATCGATGCGATCTCAGATAAATCCAATCCGCTGCCGCACACATTGCCGTCGAGCGTCCAGTTCGCCGGCCAGATGAAGAAGATGGGCATCGGCGACGGCAGCCGCATCGTGGTCTACGACAGCGAGGGCTTGTATTCGGCTGCGCGCGTCTGGTGGATGTTCCGCGCCATGGGACACGACGACGTGGCGGTGCTGAATGGCGGCTTGAAAAAGTGGCGGGCGGAAAACCGGCCGCTCGAAGATCTGCCGCCGCCGATGCGCTCGGAGCGACACTTTACGCCCCGCGTCCGCACCGATCTGGTCCGCGACTGGTCGGACGTGAAGGCGATGATCGGCAATGCGACGACACAGATTGTCGATGCGCGCGCCGCTCAGCGGTTTGCCGGCTCGGTCCCAGAACCACGCGCCGGCTTGCGCGCGGGGCACATTCCATCATCGAAAAATGTACCCTTCCAGGGACTGTTGAATGCGGACGGCACTTTGAAACCGGTGGCCGAACTGCGGTCGATTTTCAAAGCCGCAGGCGTCGACGAAGCGCGGCCGGTGATCGCCTCGTGCGGGTCGGGCGTCACTGCCGGTGTCGTGGCGTTCGCCCTCGCCCAGCTGGGCCACCCCGACACATCAGTCTATGATGGCTCGTGGACCGAATGGGGTGCCCGCGAAGACCTGCCGATCGAAAAAGGCTGAGTTGTCGGAGATGTAGCAACCGTGTCGAGTCGCGGTTGTTACGACACGTCTTGGTCCAGCGTCGCTTTCATCGCCGCCATGCCCTGATCGATCATGCCAGCGATCGCAGGTTCAAGTTCGTTCGGCAACAAATCGGCGATCCAGACCACGCGGCTGCCTTGACCCTCCGCAAACACTTGCACCGATGCGTTGTGGTGCGACAGCCGTCCACCCACCGCCGACCAGACGAGGCGCATCGTGGCATCGTCGCAATCGACGATCAGTTCCTTCGCGGTCATGCCGTTGGCGAAGGTGACGATCCGCGCGCCCGGTTCGAGCTTGGTGTCGGTCACGAAGCCCGGCACCAGCCGCGTATGCAACGCGCCGACGTCGCGGATCGCGTCCCACACCCTGGTCGGCGCGGCGATGGTAACGATTTCACGGCGAATGGTGGCCATGGTGATCTCCAGGTCCCGTCAGCTTGCGTTTGTCGCCGCCAGCTTACCATGTGTCTCTGACCACTCAAGCTCGCGACACGTAACGAGCTTCGGACGCACGGGCGCAGGCCGTCATCAGCCCTCGATCAGACCGACGATTGTCTCCAGCGTGTCGGCCTCCGCTGCCGGCTTGTCCCAGCGTATACGGTGAATGCGCGGAAAGCGCATGGCGACGCCCGACTTGTGGCGAGACGATCGCTGCACCGCGTCGAACGCGACTTCCAGCACCAATTGCGCTTTCACCGACCGGACCGGACCGAATGTCTCGACGGTGTTCTGCCGGATGAAACTGTCGAGCTGCTTGAGTTCGGCATCGGTAAAACCCGAATAGGCTTTGCCGACCGGCACCAGTTCCGGCGCTCCCGTCGCGCCTGCGCGCCAGACGCCGAACGTATAGTCGGAATAGAGCGACGATCGTTTGCCCGAACCGCGCTGGGCATACATGAGGACGCAATCCAAGGTCAGCGCCGTGCGCTTCCATTTGAACCAGTGCCCTTTCGGGCGTCCAGCCAGATACGGACTGCTGCGACGCTTCAACATCAGGCCCTCGATGCTGGCCGCACGCGCGTCGACATGCAATTGGCGTAGACTATCGAAGCTGTCGAAGGCGATCATCGCGCTGAGGTCGGTCCATGCCGGAGGAGCCGCCGCATGCCAGGCTTCCAAACGCTGCCGGCGCTGCTCGAACGGCAACGCACGCAGATCTTCACCGTCGAGCATCAACAGATCGTAGAGCCGCACGTGCGCGGGATGCTCTGCCATCAGCTTCGGCGACACGACCTTGCGATTGAGGCGCTGCTGCAGGTCGTTGAAGGGACGCACGATGCCCTCGCGCATCACCAGAAGTTCGCCGTCGGCAGTGACCTCGCGACCCGCGAATGCCGATCCGATTTCCGGGAAGGTGGCGGAAACGTCTTCGCCGGTGCGGGAATACATGCGCACGCTCTGCTGCGTGGCGGCGATCTGCACGCGGATGCCATCCCACTTCCATTCGGCGGCAAAGTCTTCGGCTCGCAGGTTCGGCCAATCCGCATCTTCGACTGGCGTCGCCAGCATCAACGGGCGAAACACCGGCACACCCACAGTGTCGGGTCGTGGACCACAGCCATCCAGCCATTGGAACAACTCGGTGTAGGGAGGTTTCAGCGCGTGCCAGACCTCCTCGATCTCGCCGACATCGTGTGCGCCGCGCGCGTCGTCCGATAGTGCGGGACTGGACGACGGTTCGAGCTCGAGACGAGCAAGTGCCGTCTTGGCCAGCCGCGCCGAAACGCCGACCCGCAACGCTCCGCCTAGAAACTTCAGGAAGGCCCAGCGTTCGGTGGCATCGAAGCGATCGAGCAGCCCCGCCATGACCGCTTCGAGGTCGCGCGGGCGGCACGTTTGCAGGATCACGACGATCTCGCTCAGGCTCGGGACGACGTGTCCATCGGCACGCGGCGTTTCCGGCCACAGCAAAGCGACCGTCTCGGCAGTGTCGCCCACGTAGTCACGCGAGAGCTTGTAAAGAACCGGATCGATGCGTTCGGCCATCAGTGTGCCGAGGACCCGGCGAAACGCCACGCGCAGCGGCACGCCGTCGGTCAACGCCGCCAGTGCCCACCCGCGATCGGGGTCCGGCGTCGCCTGGAAATACGCGTGCATCAGGGCAAGCTTGTCCAAACGGCCCGCATGCGTCGAAAGCGCATCCAGCAGAAGAGCAAAGCGGCGCATTATTCCGCCTCCTCGTCGCGACCGATCAGCGCGAGCGCGCGTGCGCGACGGCCCATTTGCCCGAGTTGGTGCACGAGCGCATCGTCGCGGCCGTGCGTCACCCACACGTCTTCGGCGCCGGTCGCGACGATGGTGTCGATCAACTCTGGCCAGTCGGCATGATCAGAAATGACCAGCGGCAGTTCGACGCCGCGCTGCCGTGCCCGCCCGCGCACTCGCATCCAGCCTGACGCGAAGCCTGCGACGGGGTCGTCGAACCGGCGCGACCAGCGGTCGCCGAGCGCGGACGGCGGGCACATCACCAGTGCACCTGCAAGGTCCTCGGCCGAGGCTTCGCTGACCAGCCGGATATCGCCGAAGTCCTGCCCGAGCCGAACATAGAGATCGGTAAGCGCGGCATGCGCGCCATGCAGGTAGATCGGCCGGTCGTACCCCGCCAACCGCACCAGCTTCATCACGCGCTGCGATTTGCCGAGGCCATAGGCACCCACCAAATGCGTGCGCTGCGGCTGGCGGGCCATCGATTGCATCAACTTGCCGATCTCTCCAGTGACTGGACCGTGGCGGAAGACCGGCAACGCGAACGTCGCCTCGGTCACGAAGACGTCGCAGGGCACCAGTTCGAACGGCGCGCAGGTCGGGTCGTCGGCGCGCTTGTAATCACCCGACACCACGATGCGACTGCCCGCCCACTCCAACACAATCTGCGCCGAGCCGAGAATGTGTCCGGCGGGCACGAAGCGCACGCCGACACCTTCGATCGTTTCGCTCGAACCGTAGCGCGCGATCTGAAACTGCCCCGCACAATTCACGCCATATCGCACCTTCATGATCTCGATAGTTTCGAAGGTGGCCAACACGTGCTTGTGGCCTGCACGGGCGTGATCGGCATGACCATGCGTGATCAACGCACGCTCGGCGCCGGCGGGTGGGTCGATGTAGAAGTTGCCTGGTGCGCAAAAAAGCCCCCGCGGTGTCGGATACAGCCATGTCTCCGGTCGAGTCTCCGCTCGAGCCATGGATCGTCCTCCTTCAGCCCTGACATGGAAGATAGGTGCCCCGTCAGCTTTGCACAAAAGGCATTGCACAAAAAATTACGG
Organism: Hyphomicrobiaceae bacterium; assembly: GCA_025359165.1. Taxonomy (GTDB): domain Bacteria; phylum Pseudomonadota; class Alphaproteobacteria; order Rhizobiales; family Hyphomicrobiaceae; genus JABFRJ01. The sequence continues at coordinate 13,591 of JANYHG010000149.1, read as the reverse complement.
CGCCAGACCGGGGGAGGGTCTGACGCCGCTGATGACGGAAGTCCAACGAGGGGGAATTGGTGTCTTCCGTTGTCCAATCGGGGGGGCGATTGGAACTGCCAAGGAAACCCTGGCTGCCGGAGTTGGTTCCGTGGTTATGCGAAAAAATCACGGGACGATGATTAGCGAAATCAATACTGCCGGCGTCCTGCTTGGCACAAGGGTCGGCAAATTACGCATAAAGTTATGATTTTGCATGGTTTTATCTCTCTGCTTGCACTCGGATGATGAGCCATGCGAACATTTTACACGCATTGAATTTAATCGTTTGGACCGGGAGACGGCTGAGTGGTGGCAGTCGCGCACGCGCATTCGGACAGCAGCCAGCAGGCTGCCGAACAAGGCTGGGACGACATCGTCGTCGCCTGCCTGAAGCGCAACGACATCAAGCTGGTGACATACGTACCCGATCGCGTACTGACGCCGTTGATCGCCAAGATCCATGCCGACCCGTTCTTCACAGCCTTTGCCACCACCCGCGAAGAGGAGGCCATCGGCATCGTCACCGGTGCCTGGATGGCAGGAATGCGGGGCACGTTGCTGATGCAGACCAGCGGATTCGCAACCTTGGCCAACGTGCTCGCCTCGCTAGTCGTACCGAGCCAGATCCCGGCGATCATGTTCGTGTCCGAGCGCGGCACCCTCGGCGAATTCAATCTGGGGCAGGCGCTGGTGTGCCGCACGATGCGACCGGTTCTCGACAGCCTGGCCATGGAGCATCGCACGCTGACCCGGCTTGACGAAGCCGAGTTCGTCGTCGACCGCTCGATCAAGCAGGCCATCGCCACGCAGGCGCCGGTGGCGCTGATCCTTTCGCCGTTGCTGACCGGCGGCAAAGTTTTCAAAGGTTGATGCGGGCCGCCCTGATGAACAAGAAGATTTCCACTACTAGCCCCACCGCCAAGCCGGGCACGCCGTCCGGCAACGCGAAAATCATGAACCGCTATGATCTCACGTGCCGCCTCACCGCCAGGCTGACGAAAGGCGAAGCCGTCATCGGCGGCATCGGCAACACCAACTTCGATCTGTGGGCCTCGGGCCAGCGTCCCGAGAATTACTACATGCTCGGCAGCATGGGGCTCGCCTGCCCGATTGCGCTTGGCGTGGCGATTGCCCAGCCGCAGCGGCACGTCTTCGCTCTGGAAGGCGACGGCTCTTTGCTGATGCAGCTCGGTTGCCTCGCGACGATCGCAGCGCGCGCCCCGAAGAATTTGTCGATCGTGGTGTTCGACAACGGCGTCTATCAGATAACCGGGGCGCAACCGACTCCGGCAGCGGGCGTGGCCGACATCGTGGCGATCGCGCGGGCCTCGGGCATTGCGGCGAGCGCGTGGGCAGCCGACGACGACGACTTCGAACGGCTGGTGGATTCGGCGCTGGCGCACGCTGCGCCGTCCTTGATCGCCGTGCGCATCGACACAACGGCGGCCGTCGGTGCGACCGACCGTGATCCCGTGCAGATCCGCGAACGTTTCATGCGCGGCGTCGGCGTCAGATAATGCCGGTGGTCGTGCCGGCAGGTCGCCACGCCGATCTTAGTTGCCGCGCAGCGGGAAGCTCCGGCTGACCAGCTCTTCCTGACGACCGGTTTCACGCAGACGCTTGATAGCCGCATTGAGTTGCGCTTTCAAATCGGGATCTCCGCGATTGATGACGACGCCGACGCCGTCACCGAAATAGCGCGGCTCGAAAAACGGTCCACCCTTGAACTCGCAGCAGGCTTTCGACGCCGTGCCGAGCAGCCAGAACGCGAGCCCGACCCCGTCGTCGAACAGCAGATCGTCGGTGCCGCTGATGACCGCGTCGCGTGCCAGCTCGGGGTTGTCGTAAGGACGGATGGCTGACAGCGTGAACAGCGCGCGCAAATAGGCCTCGTGGGCGGTGCCCTTGGCGACGGCTATCTTGAGACCGTCCAATCCGCTCGGCGACACGTCGGCGAAAGTGCGCCCGGCCTTGCCGGCGAAGCGCGCGGGCATCTGGTAGTAGCGTTCGGTCACATCGAAATCGCCCAGCAGCCGTGGCGTCACCGAGTGCGACGCGATCACGGCGTCCGCCTCGCCGCGTTTGAGCGCCGTCAGCAGATCGCCCCACGGTCGCGCCTGCACGTCGCAGGCGGCGGCGAGTTCGAGGCAGATCGCCCGCGCCATCTCGACGTTGAACCCGGCGAGTTGGCCGTCTTGATCGATGTAGTTGAACGGCGGAAAATCGCTATCGGTTAGAAAGCGCAACGCTGCTCGGCGGACAATCGGCGCTTCGGGCGCGGTCTGTTGTGCAGTCGGGCGGCCAGGAAGTGCTTTGCCGGTCTGTTGCTGAGCGACCACCAACGGAGCGTTCAGCGCCACGGCCGCCACCGCAAATCCGATCCACCCCAACCGCGTGAACATATTCCGCATCGCATCATCCCTTGATGCTGAACGGCTTAACCACGTTTGACGGCGGGAGCAAGGCTTCGGCGGCCGAGACGCGGCCGAGACGCGGCATCGAGGCGACATGCTGGCGCTGTCGCCAACGTTTACTATACAGAAGGCGCGTCACCTGCCGTAAAGTATACGCCCCGCGACGGTCGCACCACACATAAGCCAACGCGATCTCGCATCCAGTTCGCCGCCGATACGTCCGAGGAAACCGACACATGACACTCGCGACCTTGGGCTGGAACGAGCGATGGCATCGCGAATTCGGCATCTACGCAAGCGATGGGCTGGTCCCGGGGCGAGTGGTCGGCGAACATCGCACGCACTATCGCGTCGCGATCGAAGAAATGGAGCTGTCCGCAGAAGCCACCGGCCGCTTGCGAAACGACGCCCACCTGCGTTCCGATATGCCCGGTGTCGGAGACTTCGTGGCGCTGCGCCCGTCGGCGGGCGACGGCCCCGCCACCATCGAAGCCATTCTACCCCGCACGAGCGCGCTGATCCGCAAAGCCTCCGGCGAGCAACGTCCCCAACTGCTCGCGGCCAACGTGGACGTCGTATTCGTCGTTACCGGTTTGGACGGCGACTTCAATCTCGCGCGTTTGCAGCGGTTTCTTGCGCTGGTTCGGGATAGTGGCGCAACGCCCGTCATCGTCGCCAACAAGGCCGAACTCTCGTCCGATTTCGCCGCCATCACGCGCGAGATCCGCACGATTGCCCCGGAGGTAGCACTGCACCCGACGAGCGTGCGCGCAGGCAGCGGTCTTGCCGACCTCGAACCTTATTTTACCGGCAATCGCACCGTCGCGTTCATCGGCTCGTCGGGCGTCGGCAAGTCGACCTTAACCAACGTATTGCTCGAGCGGGATGCGCAAGCGACCGGGGCCGTCCGCGCCCACGACAGTCGCGGCCGCCACACCACCACCCACCGTCAGCTTTTCGTTCGACCGCGCGGCGGTGCCATCATCGATACGCCCGGGCTGCGCGGGCTGGAAGCCTGGAACGGCGATGCCGTGATCGCAGATTTCCAGGATATCGAATTGCTCGCCACCCAGTGCCGGTTCAGCGACTGCCAGCATCGCAGCGAACCCAAGTGCGCAGTCCTCGCCGCCGTCGCCCGCGGCGAACTCGCGGCCGAGCGGCTCGCGGAATATCTGAAGTCACCACGCACGCGGCGATGACGTGGCCGATCCTTCAATCGATCCGCCGCCACGGAAACCAAAGTGGCCATGGCGGCGGTGTGCCGGATCAACGCATGAAGCAAACGTTCGCGGGCGTTAAGCCTTTTTCGGCGGCGGCACGGGAACGATGGTCATCGGCTCGGCGAAATATCTGAAGCCCTCGCCCTGCTTGGCGATATGGCCCACGCCCGGCCACGGGAAGTGATAGGCGACGAACGGAATCTTGTCCTTCGACAGCATGTCGAACACTTTGAGCCGCGACTGCACCGCCTGCTTCGGGTCGGTGTCGTAGGCAAATTCCGTTTTCGGCCGTTCGGTCAACAGGATCTGATGATGCGTCGTGTCGCCGATGAAGGCGAACGACGCTGCTTCGCTTTTGATGATGTAGATCGTGTGGCCGATGGTGTGTCCTGGCGCCGCCATCGCCTGCACGCCGGGCACCACGTCCTTGCCATCTTCGACGAATTTGATGCGCCCCTTGTAGGGCAGCAGATTGGTGCGGGCGTGCACGACGAATGCTTTCAGATCGCCTGACAGCTTGCTCTCGTCGGTCCAGAAATCGTAATCCGCTTTCGTCAAATGCAATGTCGCATTCGGGAACAGCCGCTTGCCACCTTTTCCGACGATGCCGCCGATATGATCGATGTGAGCGTGCGTGAAGATGACGTCGTCGATTCGCGCGGGATCGATCCCCGCTTGCGTCAGCGACCGCATCAGCCGGCCCGTCGTGTTTCCGAACGCTTTCGAAATTCCCATGCCGCTGTCGAACAGCACAAGCTTGGCCCCCGTGTTCAGCACCATCACGTTCTGTTCGAGGATCACATTGTCAGGGGCGAGAAAATTTTCGCTCAGCGCCTTCTGCACTTCGTCCTTGGTGATGCCTTTGAAGGTCGCCGAAGGTTCACCGAGCGCCAGCGGTCCGTCCGATACGATCGTCGCCTGGAACTTACCGATCGGGAAGCGATAGAAATACGGCACGTTGGTGGTCGACATCGGCATGCGCGCGTGCGCGACGCCAGCGGTAGCCGCAGACGTGGCGACGGCCAGGCCACCGATCAAAACCGATCGACGAGAGTGGGTGAGCGACTTCAGTTCGTTCGACATGACGTTCCGATCCCCTGGGGTTCTTGTTTTGAACTGCACCCGGAGCGTACCGCCGCATGGACCCTTTTTTCAATGGCTTGATGGCGCGTGTTTGTATGCGGTCTGTTATGCAAAGACCGAGGGACGAACGCGAACTACCGGCACTGATGTCTCAGTCGTTCGCCAACCCGCCATCCAGCACGCGAAAGCTGCGCCGGTTGATGCGAACCAGTCTGGCATTGGCGAGTTCCGGGATCAGCACCGGCTGATGACGCAGGGTATCGACGACCGCTTGCGGACGACCGTCCGGCCAAACCATCTGCATCCGCAACACATCGAGTGGCGGCAACGTCTCGGTGCCGAGCCAAATCGGCGGATCGATGGCCGTCACCGATCCCAGCAGCCGGCTGATGCTCGTCCCGGTATGAACCAGCGGCATCAGAACGATTTCGAACCGCACGCTGGCGTGTCCGGGGGCTCGCGCTTCCGCCTCCATCACCAGCACCGCGCCCTGACCGCGCACGACCTCTATCGACTGTGCGAGCCTGTCGCGGTCTTCCGCCAGGAACAGTTCCATAAACGGCGTGCCCCGAAATTCGCGGGCAAAACTATCGCAGACCTTGGTACCCGCCAGCCGGAACGACGCGCTTTTGGCGTCGTCACATTCGAGGATGAAAGTTTCCGAGAGCACCGCGCCGAGTTGTGCCGGTTCGATATCGAAACGCCGTGGCGCAAGGCGTTCGCCACGCACCTCGTTCCAATAGGCATAGAGGACTTGACTGGTGTGCTGCTGCATTTGAAGAAGTGCTCACAATCGGGACAATCGGCACGCCCGAGCTTGGCCCGGTGTGTGTTCACAGCAGAGGTGAGCAGGTTCCATGCCAGCCGCACCCACGCGCCGTCTGGGGCCTGAGATGATGCCGCGTTAGGGTTTACGGGCTCGCGTGCGCGCCGATGGACACCCGCGCCGAATGCCCCAATACTCGCGCGACGACACCACGGTTCGCTTCAGGATAGATGCCCATGCCACAGTCGCCCCGTCGCCAGACCTTGGCCGATCTGCTGCATCGCAGCGCCAAACGGCACCCGCACAAACTCGCCATCGTCTGCGGCGCGACCGAGTGGAGCTATGCAGCATTCGACGCCGTCTGCGATAGGCTCGCCGCCGGCCTCTCCGAGCGCGGCGTCGGCAAGGGCAGCAAAGTTGCGGTGCTGGCGCGCAACTCGCACGGCTTTGCCGCGTTGCGCTTCGCCCTCGCGCGCATGGGGGCGGTGATGGTGCCGATCAACTTCATGCTCAAGGCCGAAGAGGTCGCCTACATCCTGCGCCACGCCGGCGCTGCCATCCTGGCCACCGATTCGGGCCTCGCCGATCTCGCTCGCGCCGCCAGCACCCTCGACACCAAGGTCACCGAATTCATCTGGCTGCCGTCCGAAGAGCCGAGCAGCCCCGTCGCCGGCATGATCCCCTTCGACGCGCTGGTCGCATCCACTGCCCCGGTTCCGGCACCCGACCTGCACGGCCACGACCTCCTGCAGATCGTCTATACCTCAGGCACCGAGTCGATGCCGAAGGGGGCTATGCTCACCCATGACGCGGTCATCTGGCAGTATGTCAGCTGCGTCGCCGACGCCGCCATCCATGGCGACGATCTCACCCTGCACGCGCTGCCGCTTTATCACTGCGCCCAGCTCGACGTATTCTTCGGCCCCGCCATCTACGTCGGCGGCACCAACGTCATCACCGCCAAGCCCACGCCCGAAAACCTGCTGCCGCTCCTTCAGCGTTTCGGCATCACCTCGTTCTTCGCGCCGCCCACGGTCTGGATCTCGCTGTTGCGCTCTCCGCTGTTCGAAACGACCGACCTCACCAGCCTCGCCAAAGGCTACTATGGCGCCTCCATCATGCCGGTCGAAGTGCTCCGCGAGATGGCGCGACGGCTGCCAAGCGTGAAGCTTTGGAACCTCTACGGCCAGACCGAGATCGCGCCGTTGGCCACCATGCTCGGCCCCGATGACCAACTGCGCAAACCCGGCAGCTGTGGCCGCGCCGTGCTCAATGTCGAAACGCGCGTCGTCGATGAGCAGATGTGCGACGTCGCGGTCGGCGAGACCGGTGAAATCGTGCACCGATCGCCGCATCTGATGCTCGGCTATTTCCACGACGAGGAAAAAACCAAAGCCGCCTTCGAAGGCGGATGGTTTCACTCCGGCGATCTCGCGACCATCGACGACGAAGGCTTCATCACCGTCGTCGACCGCAAGAAGGACATGATCAAAACCGGCGGCGAAAACGTCGCCAGTCGCGAAGTCGAAGAGATGATCTATCGCCTGCCACAAGTGTCGGAAGTGGCCGTCGTCGGTGTGCCGCACGATCGTTGGGTGGAAGCGGTCATCGCAGTCATCGTGCCGAAACCCGGTGAGACATTGACGTCCGACATGGTCCTCGCGCACTGCGGCCAGCACCTCGCCGGCTTCAAGACGCCCAAGGGCATTGTGTTCGTCGAGACACTGCCGAAAAACCCCAGCGGCAAGCTGCTCAAACGCGAACTCCGCCAAGCCCACGCCGACGTCTTTGCAAAGGGCTGAAACATGGCTGTTCATTCACCTCTTGATCGCGCTCTTGCCAAACGTATCTCCGCCGCCGTCCATGACGGCTTCGAGGCGCAGCTTGAACTGACCAAGTCTCTCATGCGCTTTCCCTCCACGCGCGGTGCCGAGCACGCCGTGCAGGATTACGTTTTCCGCCAGCTGCGGCAGCGCGGCCTCGTCGTCGATCGTTTCGACATGGACGCCGACGCGATCGGACGGCACCCCGGCGGCGCGCCGTTTTCCGCCGAGCATTCCGCAGCGCCCATCCTCGTCGGCATTCATCGCCCCCGCAACGAGACCGGCCGTTCGCTGATTTTGCAAGGCCACGTCGATGTCGTGCCCGCTGGCCCGCACGATATGTGGACACGACCGCCCTTCGACCCCGCCGTCGTCGATGGTTGGCTCTACGGTCGTGGTGGTGCCGATATGAAGGCCGGTCACGCCGCCATCTTTGCCGCGCTCGACGCCTTGACCCGCATCGGCCTGCAACCTGCGGCGACCGTCTATGTTCAGTCCGTCGTCGAGGAGGAATCGACCGGCAATGGCGCGCTGATGACGCATCTGCGTGGCTACTCCGCCGATGCCGTGCTGATTCCGGAGCCCGAGGACGAAAAGCTCGTGCGCGCCAACGTCGGTGTCCTCTGGTTCGAGATCGAGGTGCGCGGCGAACCGGCTCACGTCCGCGACATGGGCCAGGGCGCTAACGCCATCGACGCGGCCTATCGGGTCATCACCGATCTGCGCCGCCTCGAAGCTGACCTGAACACACGCAAGGCCGGCCGCCCCCACTTCGAAAGCGAGGCGCACCCGATCAATCTCAACATCGGCAAGATCGAAGGCGGCGATTGGGGCTCGTCGGTGCCCTGCTGGTGCAAGGTACAGTGCCGCCTCGCCGTCTATCCCGGTATCGCCGCCGCCGATGCCGCCCGCGAGGTCGAACAGTGGGTGCAGGCCTTTGCGCGCGGCGACCGCTATCTGGCGAACCGGCCGCCGACCTTGACCTTCAACGGATTCATGGCCGAGGGCTACGTACTCGATCCCGGCACCGACGCCGAACGCGTTCTCGGCCGTGCCCATGAAACCGCCATCGGTAAAAAACTCGAATCGTTCATGACCGCAGCCTATCTCGATACCCGCGTCTACGCCCTCTACGACAAGATCCCAGCTCTCTGCTACGGCCCGATTTCCAAAAATATTCATGCTTTCGACGAAGCCGTCGACGTGGCCTCCCTCCGCCGCATCACCGCGACCATGGCGCTGTTCATCGCCGAATGGTGCGGCACAGAACCGATCGCGGGATCACCTGGACTTGCGCCACTCGCGCAGACATAAAAACACGCCCGCTCGATCTAGGAACAAGACTTGTGCGGATTTGCCGTGCAAGGATGCGGCACGGGTCGAGAGCGCGCATGACGTGCGCTCCAGCCCCATAAGGAGCAATTTATGCTGAACCGCGTCACGATCAGTTTTGCGACAATCCCTCTGTTGTGTCTGGGGCTTTCGCTCCCTGCGTCGGCACAAAGCCTGAAAGACAAGGCTATCGGCACCTACGCCCTCGAGTCCGCGACGGAGAACTATGCGGATGGGAAGAAGTTGAGTTCCTGGGCGTCGGGCAACCTGATTCTCGACGCGTCCGGCCATATGTCCATGTTTTTGATCGGCAAGGATCGCGCGAAAACCAGCGAGAGCGTGCGCGCACCGGTGGGACCGGCTGTCGGCTTCTACGGGTCCTACACGATCGATGAAGCGGCCAGTGCGATCAATTTGAAAATCGAATCCGGAGTGACACCAGTGTTCGACGGTACGTCCAGGTCATGGAAAATTACCGTCAACGGGGACGTCCTCACCGCGACCGCGCCGGAAACAAAAACCCCAGAGGGAATGATGACGCCCATCAACGCCTGGAAGAAGTTGAAGTAAACAGATGACAGCTCGGGCATCCGCAATAGGATTTTTGCGGCTGCCCGGTTGAACCCGCTGCTGACGTCACCTCACGTCGTGAAATCGTCCATCCGCGACTCGCGGCACCCTCGACTCGCCGCACCCTCAGGGTGTACGCCGTGGCCATGATCACCCCGGACTTCGGCGTCTACATCCATTGGCCGTTCTGCGCCGCCAAATGCCCCTACTGCGACTTCAACAGTCACGTCCGGCACGGCGGCTGGGACGAAGCGCTGTTTCTGTCGGCTTACCTTACGGAGCTGAGAGAAACCCGCGCCCGCATCGGCCAACGCGCGGTGCATAGTATCTTTCTCGGTGGCGGCACGCCCTCGCTTATGCAGCCCACGACCGTGGCGGCGATACTGGATGAAGTTGCCAAACTCTGGTCGGTCGCACCGGACGCCGAAATCACCATCGAGGCCAATCCCGGCAGCGTCGAAGCCGATCGCTTCGCCGGCTATCGCGCTGCGGGCGTCAATCGCGTGTCCATCGGCGTCCAGGCGCTCGACGACAAGGATCTGCGCGCCCTGGGCCGCATCCATTCGGTGGCCGAAGCCCTCCGCGCCATCGACATCGCGCGCCGCACCTTCGATCGTATCTCGTTCGATCTGATCTATGCCCGCCAAGGCCAAACCGAATCCGCCTGGCGCTCCGAGCTTGCCCGAGCCCTCGCCATCGGCGTCGATCATCTGTCGCTCTATCAACTCACGATCGAGCCGGCGACTGCCTACGAGCAATTGTTCAAAGCCGGCAAGCTCAAGATCCCCGACGATGATCAGGCACAGGCGCTCTACGCCGCTACACAAGAGTTGACCGCCGCTGCCGGTTTACCGGTCTACGAGATTTCCAACCACGCCCGTCCCGACCAGGAAAGCCGCCACAATCTGCTGTATTGGCGATACGGCGAGTACGCCGGCATCGGCCCCGGCGCACACGGGCGCCTGATCGTCCCCGACACGTCCGGCCGCGCCGACGCCAAAGACGTCAGGCACGCCACCTCGACCGAACGCAATCCGGAACTCTGGGTGAAGCGTGTCTCCGAGCATGGCCATGGCCGCATCGAAGACGACGCGCTGACACCGGCCCAATGTGCCGACGAAGCGCTGTTGATGGGGCTGCGCTTGACCGAAGGCATCGACCTGCACCGCCTGCGCACGTTCGCCGGTACGCGACCCGGCGACGCGGTGATCCAACAGCTTGCGGCCTCCGGCTTTCTCGAACGCCTGTCCGCCGATCGCATCCGCGCCACCCCACAGGGCCGCATGGTGCTGAACGAACTGGTCCGGCAACTGTCTCTCTCCCTCGGCCCCGCCGCCTGAACACAATCGAAATTTGTGCTACTGCGGCTGAGATCACATTGCCTTCGGAGCCGCCATGACCATCGCCGCGACCAGCCTTCAAAATCATATCGTGCTGATAACAGGCGCGGCTGGCACCCTCGGCACAGCCACCGCAACAGCTATCGAAGCGGCTGGTGGCACGGTCATCCGCACCGATTTGCGAGGCAAAGCGGGCATGGATCACGTGCTCGACGTGACCAGCGAAGCCGACTGGCAGCGCGTAGTGGCCGCCATCAGCGACAGCCACGGCCGTCTCGACGGGCTCGTCAACAATGCCGGTATCGTCTCCGTCGGCGACGTCGAACAGACCAGCTACGATGCCTTCCGCAAAGTCATGGCCATCAACGTCGACGGCGTTTTCCTCGGCTGCAAGTACGCGATGCCGCTGCTGGGGAAGTCAAAAGCCCCGTCGATCGTCAACCTGTCGTCGGTCTCGGGTCTGATCGCCGGCCCCGGCACGGTTGCCTACAACGCCTCCAAAGGCGCGGTCCGCCTGCTGACCAAATCTGTTGCACTGCATGGCGCGCGCAAATCTCCCCCGGTGCGATGCAATTCGGTGCATCCCTCGTTCATTGCCGGCGACATGATCGACGGCATGCTCTCGATCTCCCGCGACCGCGAGAAAATGCTCGCCAAGTTGCTGGTCGACGTACCCATGGGCCGTCTGGGCCAGCCCCACGAAGTCGCCAATGCGGTCGCCTGGTTGCTGTCGCCCGCGTCCTCGTTCCAGACCGGGTCTGAGCTCGTCGTCGACGGCGGTCTGGTGGCGCGATGAGGTAGCAGCCCTTCATCCAGCCTGTCGCCCACGTTCCCCTCATCGACGCCGCCGGGAAGTACGCAAGAACGTTCGAGCATCCCCAATGACCACGCCTTTCTCCTACACCCTCCTCCGCCAGGACGGCGCAGCGCGTCTCGGTGAGGTGCGCACGCCGCGCGGCGTCATTCGCACGCCAGCCTTCATGCCCGTAGGCACGGCGGCGACCGTCAAGGCGGTCTATCTCGATCAGGTGGCGGACAGCGGGGCGGACATCCTGCTCGGCAATACCTATCACCTCATGCTGCGCCCAGGTGCCGAGCGCATTCATCGCCTTGGCGGCCTGCACGAATTCATGGGCTGGACCAAGCCGATCCTGACCGACAGCGGCGGCTTTCAGGTCATGAGCCTGTCTAAGATCCGCAAGATGAGCGAGCAGGGCGCACAATTCCAATCGCATCTGGACGGCACCCGCATCATGCTGACGCCGGAGCGCTCCATCGAAATTCAGTGTCTCCTCGGCTCCGATATCCAGATGCAGCTCGACGAGTGCATCGAACTCCCTGCCGAGTTTCGCGAAATGGAACGCGCGATGGAGTTGTCGCTCCGCTGGGCCGCGCGCTCTAAAGACGCCTTCGCCAAATACGCCGCGCCCGGGCAGGCTCTGTTCGGCATCGTGCAGGGCGGCACCGATCCCGACTTGCGCCGCCGCTCGGCCGAGGGACTGGTCGGCATCGACTTCCCCGGCTACTCCATCGGCGGACTGGCCGTCGGCGAGGGTCAAGAGATCATGCTGCGCGTGCTCGAGGAAACGCTGCCGCACCTGCCCGCGACCAAGCCGCGCTATCTGATGGGCGTGGGCACGCCGCAGGATTTGATCGAAAGCGTCGCACGTGGCGTCGATATGTTCGATTGCGTCATGCCCACACGTTCCGGCCGGCACGGCCTGGCCTTCACCTGGAACGGTCGGGTCAACATCAAGAACGCCAAGCACGCCGAAGATATCCGGCCACTCGACCCCGAGAGTTCACAGCCACCGTTCCGAGATTATTCCCGCGCCTATCTGCATCACCTCGTGCGCTCGAAAGAATATCTCGGAGCCATGATCATGTCGTGGGCCAACACCGTGTTTTATCAGGAGCTGATGGCGGCTATGCGCGCGGCCATCGCCGAAGGCCGTTTCGCCGAGTGGCGCGTGGAGACGCTGGCGCGGCTTGCAGGTGATGGCAGTCCGCGATCGTTCGAGGCCAGCTAAAAGTCCGCGACACCACCTTGACGCGCTGGTGCTGGCGGGGCTGAATGCCTGCGCAAAGCACGTCAATACTTCGTCTCGCACTGCTAATACAGACGTCATAAATACTGACTTATGACCGTCGATATACGCGCGCGGGGTTGGTGGGGCGGCCGCGCGCAAACAAAAGAGAAATACCGGCGCCTCGATTTTTGCGTTGGAGCCAGAAAATTCCGACCGCCGGTATAAGTGGGGTTATGAGAATGCGTTCGCTTTCAAAACTCTTTTTTTTAACATTAGTCCTTGTACTTTCTGGCGCCGATGTCCGGGCCCAGGACGCTAAACCAAAAGCGAACGGAATCAGTGCCGCTACCGTGCTTTCGGTATTGACGGCGCAACAAAAAGCGGCGCGCATCGATGTCGATAGTGCCGGGGATCCGCGCATATTTGTGAAAGCTGACGGATACGACTACGACGTTTTCTTCTACGACTGCGAAGCGGGAACCAAAGAGGATCGGCTGTGCGCGAGCTATCAGTTCTTTATCGGATTTCTGGTCCCAGACGCTTTTCCGCTCAGCAAGATCAACAACTGGAACCGGGCGCATCGCTACGCCAGGGCGTATCTGTTCAAACTGGCTTCCGGCGACATGCATGCACGGATCGAAATTGATGTTCTGCAAGCGGGTACGGGCGCAAACCCCGACGAGTTGTTCCGCTTGATGTTTACAAAAATCCAGTCGCATTCAAAGGAATTCAGAACCGAAATCGGCTGTTCCGCAAAATGCAAACAAACCGAGATGACACAGGTGAACACAAAGAGGTAGCTCTGGCCAAGCGTCGGCGAGCGACGATCTTCCTCGTCAGTTTTTCTTGTTTCGCCGTGCCACGCATTCAACCCAGGGGAATCGGGTGAACGTCATTTCCTGGCGACAATCGTTGCGAGATAGTCGTCGTCCCAGGCGGCCACTTTGCGTTTGACGCGTAGGCTGTCCTTGCCGGGGGCCTGCCGTAGCAGG
>JANYHG010000142.1 GCA_025359165.1 Hyphomicrobiaceae bacterium | reverse complement strand
CTTCAAGACCACGCAAGGCATCGATGAGCCGCATCAGCAGTGTAATCATCAAAATCGGCATGAGCAGCGGCAGCTTGATGTAGACGATTTGCTGCCACAGGCGCGCGCCATCAATTTTCGCGGCTTCGATGAGTGAGCTGTCGAGCCCCTGCAATCCCGCTAGCGCCATGATGAAGACGAACGGCGTGAACTGCCAGATGTCTGTGATGCAAACTGCAAGAAATGCAAGCGACTCATCGGCCAGCCAGGTTGGTTTCAATCCGGTCCCGGCCGCCTCGAGCCACGCATTGATCGGCCCGGAGCCTGCATCGAACATGTAGCGCCAAATGAGCCCGACGCAGACCGGCGCGATCATCATGGGGAGGACGAAGATGGTCCGCAGTAAGCTCATGCCGGGGATCTTGCCCTCAAGCAACAACGCCAGGCCGATGCCAAGCGCGAGTTCGATGGCGACGACGGCGACGGAAAACTTCAGCGTCGTAATCATCGATTGGCGCACCGCAGCGTCACCAAGCACTTCCACGAAAAGGCCGACGCCGCGAAACGCTCCAGCCGTCGGGGCTTCGCCCAGCCGTACGTCGTAGGCTGAGAGGCGAAGTGTCTCGACGACCGGATAGAAGAGCCCGATCAGCATGATCAGGACTGCTGGAAGGGCGAAGAGATAGGGGATGAACCTACTCTGACCGGGACGTTCGGCGTACATTTGCGATCAACTTGCAAGAGTTGCTGATGCCGAAATTCCCGGCAGATAAGGTGCCAGGCGTCAGGTTTTGTAATATCCGGCGCGCTCGCAGATGGCTTTGATCTTGGCCGCAGCATCAGTCATCGCGGGCTGGATCTGCGTTTTGCCCGTGATGATTTCCGATAGCGTGACGCCAAGCACTTTCTCCGAAATCTCCGTCCACTCGTTGATGATTGGACGCCAATCCGGGTTCGAGATCTTGAGGTTTTCTTTGTAGATCTCGACGGGATAGATTTTTTTGACGTCGGCATGATCGAGCGTCGACATGCGCATCGGCTGACCACCCATGGACGCCGCTTTCACGTCCTGCGCTTTGGCCGTCATCCACTGGATGAACGCGAACGCCGCTTCCTTTTTCTCCGAGTTCTGCGGGATCGCCATGCCAAAGCCACCGAGTTCGCCCGAGTATTTCGCGGCCTTCGGATGCAGGGCGTAGCCGACGGTGTCCTTGATCTTCGATTTAGTCTCGTCAGCGGCCGGTCCGAACACCGAGATGGTGTCGAGATACATGGCCGATTGACCTTGCAGGAACGCGTTCAACATCTGACCGAAATCGAATGCCGCGCCGCCAACGGGGCCTGTGTCGATGATTTCTTTGAACACCTCCGTTGCCTTGATAGCGGCTGGTTTGTCGACCATCGGTATGTACTTGTCGTCGATGACGAGACCGTCGTGCGGTGTAAGATGCAGCAACCAACCTGCGGTGACTTGGTGCCCCGCTTGTGCGCGTGAGCTGAGGCCGCCCATGCTCGGTTCTTTAGCTTTGATCGTGCGGCACGCCGTCAGCATCTCGTCATACGTCGTCGGCACTTTGATATCGTGCTTGGTGAAGATGTCTTTGCGGTAAGCGAGCACGGAGCACTCTGCACCATAGGGAATGCCGTACAGTTTTGCGCCCGGTCCCGGCAGGTAGCCGCGCGGTCCGCCGACGAGACCAAGGCCTTCATAGTAGCCCTTGATGATGTCGCTGCGGTCATAGTCGGGCATCGCCAGTTCGGCGTTCTGAAACATCGGTTCCAGTTCGGTCAGGAACTTACGCTGCACGTATTCCGTCTTCCACATGATGACGTAGACGCAGCAATCGTAATCGCCCTTGGGCTTGCCCATTTGAAGGACCTGCGCATCCTTTAGGCGGAGATAGGGCATTTCGTCGAGTTCGACTTTGATGCCAGTCGCCGCGGTAAACTCTGGCAACAGTTTCTTCGCCACGGCGTAGTGAGGATGTGCGGGCCAGTTGACGACGATCGACTGCCCTTTGAGCTTTGACCAGCCCGTGCCTTGCGCACGCGCGTAGTACGGCATAGCCATCGACGCAGCAGCAGCGCCCGTCGTCTTCAAGGCGGTTCGACGTGTGATCATGTGTCCGTCCTCCTGGTTCGTCGACCGGAATGGTCGGCGCCGTCAGCCTCTGCAGATCCGATTGAACGCGACCGTGTTCAGGTCTATGTTATCGATAACATAAATCCTAACCGAGACGTGCCAGACTGTCACGCAAAATCCAAAATAGACGGACAAGCAAGGCGACAATGAGCGGTTCAAAAGTCAAAATGACCGACGTTGCGAAGGCCGCAGGCGTGTCGGCCATGACGGTTTCGCGAGCCTTGAAACACGACGGCCGCATCGCGCCGGTTACGCGGCGCAAGATCCTCGCCGTAGTCGAACAGCTCGGCTATCGGCCTGATCGACTTGCAGGGAGTTTCTCCTCGCAACGTTCCGGGTTCGTCAGTGTGCTCGTGCCTTCGCTCAACAATCCGCACTTTGCTGAAACGGCTGCCGGACTGCAAGACGCACTCTCAGCCAAAGGCCTCCAGCTTTTGCTTGGTCACACAAATTACAGTCCAACGCAGACTGAATTGATGATCGAAACAATGCTGGAGCGCCGTCCTGAGGCGATGATCATCACATACGACGGCTACACCAAGCGGGCACGGCAAGCGCTGGTCAGTTCGGGCATTCCGGTGATCGAAATCTGGGAACGGCCTCGCGATGCGATCGCTCATGTCGTCGGGTTTTCAAATCATGCGGCAGGCAAAGCGATGACGCAGCATCTGATCGATATCGGCAGGCGGCGTATCGGTTACATTGGAGAACGTGGTGACAGCGGCACTCGAGGTGCCGCGCGCCGAAAGGGTTTTTTGCAGGCGATGGCCGCAGCGGGCCTCGATCCGCATCGCCAAATCGCACAAGTCGCGCCGCCCATCGGTATGATCGATGGACGAGCCGCCATGGTCACCTTACTTGAACAGTTTAAAGACATCGACGCCGTCATGTGCGTCTCCGACCCAGCGGCATTCGGCGCAATCACCGCAGCGCAGCTGTTGGGGCGCAATGTTCCGGACGACATCGCAATCGCCGGCTTCGGCGATTTCGAGGTATCCCGTGCATGCCTCCCGACGATTTCAACTGTTGCCGTCCATGGAACGGAGATCGGCGCTCGCGCCGGCACGCTGATCATCGACCTCCTGCACGGCGACCAAAAAGCAAAGCAATTTATCGAAATCGCAGCTGTGCCCGTTGTGCGAGAGAGCACGTCGCGCACACGGTAGATTGGGGCGCGAGCAAGAAGTGATCTTTCACCTCAAAAGGCATCAGAGCTCACGCCTCGGGATCGCCGCTGTCACGATCAATACCTGCCGTGAACAAAACCGGCGCACATGTCTCTTTTGCTTCCGGTTATGGCCCGAAGGAGGAAGTCGCCGTTCGGCGGCTGCAGGGGGTACAGCGGAACTGCTTGCGTGGAGCGAGTCGCGTCCATCCCGAGAGGTGACCGGAGTCCGCTAACTCTGCAAAGCAGAATTCACCGGAAGGGTGATCTATCCTTGTACTTTTGGCCACGCGCGCGATGACGGCGAGAGTGCGCGCTGTTGATACTCTGCTGCTGCCAACAATCACCGTTGTATCGTTGGGGCACGGCTGAGCTTGATGGCTTGGCGCTGGTGCTCTTGGACGTGCTTGGCGAGCTGCGCGGACTGTTGATTGACGGCAATCAGACGCTGCGCTTGATCGGGCGACATGTTCAGACGGGTGGCGACGGCCGCAGCGTCGCCCTTGGTCAGCAGCGCTCGGTCATCACGCGCGAGGCCGTTTTCAAGTGACGTGCGCAGTTTTACCAGCTCGGTAACAGCTGCTGGGTTTGCCGCGACCTTGGCTGCCACGTCGCGCGCATCGGCGGGATCAACCGTTGCGCCAAGCGCTAAGGCCAAGCCGGGTGACGGCGCCGCGATCTCGATTTTTGCTTGAGCCTGCGCTCCGCTCTGGTTCGACAGGATCTTGGACTTCACATTAACGAGGTAATCGCCATAAGTGCCGATGGCGTCGACCAGCGGCGCAAGGCTTGCCTGCGCGTTTTGGCGCGCTGCATCCGGAGTCTTACGGAGCAGACCTTCGAGTTTTCCGACCAAGGGCGCGGGGTAGTTGGCCTTGGTGTTGATGGACAGCGCCACGTCGGCGGCGACACGAGGATCGGCGACAATCTTGTCGAGCATGGCGGCAACAGGCTTTGACGAACCAAAGGCGATGACTGCCAGCCGTTCTGCCTCGGCGCGGTATTTGCGGCCAGCGTCATCGGCCCGCAAAGCCGTGTCGAGTTCGGCCGTTGTCAGTGCTGGAATAATGCGCGCGGAGCGCAAGGGTGAAGCTTCCGCAACCGTGTGCGCGGTCTCCCTTCGCTCTGCAAAGTGTGCCGCATTCGCAAACCCGCGCAGCGCGGCCAGCGTCGGTGCGGCGGCAACCAGCGCAGCGCGCTCGGCCTCGGGCACACGCTGCAGCGCCTTGGCGGTGTCGTCATCCTCCGCCTTGGGTCCAAATGCTTTCCAACCGAAACGTGCCGTCAAAGCTTCATTGGCAGCAACCAGCTCCGCGGTGAGGTTTTTGTTGCCGAGAGTGAGGCGGGTGGCATTCGCCGCCGCGCTGTCGCCGCCGACCAAACGCGCGGCCTCGATGGTCTGCAGGGCGTCGACGGCATTGGCTGACAGCGCGGGGATGGCGGTCGCCATGGCTGTGCGCCGCTCGCTTTCCTGCTGGAGCGCTGCCGGGAGTTCCCGGGCAAACGTGGCGACCTGCGCGCGGATGTGGGGCGCAAGGTCGGCTGCGGCGGTGCGTGCGGTGCTCCTGCTCAGCACGGCACCAAAGTGCTCGGGCGTTTCGGTCGCTTGTCGCGCGAGCTCCGCCGCTTTCGCCCCAGGCGCTGTGGTCACCCGCTGGATCGCGGCCATAGCGGCATCCGGGTCCGAGAAGACAGCGGTTGTCGCGACGCGCAGTTGTGTCTCTGATTGAATCCATGTGGCATCGCTGGTCACTGAAAGGCGCGCCTCGTGCTCTGTGGATATCGTGAACTCTGTCACGGCAGGATGGCCCTGGTAGGCCGCGATGATGGGCGACGGAGGCCGAATGTCGGTGGTACGGACGATTGCAAGTGATGAAGCCTGAACCATCGTGTCCCCTGGGGTTGCTGTAATGGCGGTTGGCAGATCGATGGTAGGCGCTCTCTGTTCCACGGCCTGCAAACGCTCAAGCACCGTACCGGCGCGGTCCCAAAGCTCGGCGACTGTCCTGGCTTGGGTTGCAATCCACGCGCGTTGTCGCTCAAGCGTTGCCTGCAAGGCGGGAATGATGTCGGCGACAGTATCGATGCCGCGGCGGACCAGGAAGTCGGCGGTGGCGGCTTGGTACGATTCCTGGTTTTCGTAGTCGAGCGTTGTGGTCTTGGCGCCGGACTTGGCCATGGTCCGGACAACCTGGCCGAACGTCTTAAAATCGCTTTCCGCGGTATAGAGCGTGACCTGCTGGCGATGGCGCGACATGGCTACGTAACTCAAGTGCTGGTCGAAGCCCTTTGTGCCGAAGACAAAGACGCGGTCGACGGTGACGCCCTGGGACTTGTGGATGGTGGCGGCATAGCCGTGGTCGACATTGCGGTAGGTGCTGGGCCGGAACGCCACC
>JANYHG010000146.1 GCA_025359165.1 Hyphomicrobiaceae bacterium | reverse complement strand
GATTTCCTGGCCGATGGTCGGGTTGTCGTGCTGGCAATGCTCGGCACCGGTCTCGTCGGGCTCCGTCAGCCTGAGCGTCGCCGACACGCCTTTGGCGATTGCATAGTCATAGGTTTTACGCGAGGCCGGCATTGCGGTTGGCGCTGATCGCCTCGATAGCGTTGTCGTCGTTTAGTGATGCCATATGACCGCGCCGTGGTTACCGCCCGCCCTCTCACTCTCAACAAGTGTGGGATGCCAGCTGAAGGCTGTCAATCGACACGCTGAGGCAAAAATAGGCAGCAGCGCAATTGCATCTCTATCGGAAAACTTTGATCGAAACCGAGCCCTAGGCCGTAGCGGTAGACATGCTTTTTGCAGGGGCTGGCGTTGATGCCGTCAGGGGGCCGTAGATGTCTGCATAGGCGTGCCATGTCGCGTGGCCGATAAGCGGAAAGACCACGACCAGCCCGGCGAGGAGGGTCGCAAAGCCAGCGGCCATCAGTGCGACGACGAGAGCGGCCCACAGGGCCATCGGCTTCGGGTTCTGTACGATGGCGGCGATACTGGCGCGGGCGGCGGTGACGACGTCTGTTCGGCGCACCAGGAGCATCGGAACCGATACGGCAGAAACGGCGAAAATGACGGCGGCTATGGCCCCACCGACTATCGATCCGACGATCAACAGGCCCAGTCCGGCCGGTGTGAACAGCAGGAGTTGCATGAATTCAGCCGGCGGGGGAAGTGTCGTCGCACCAAGAAACAGCGCGAGCAGCAGAAGAGCGATGCGGACCCATAGCAGGTAGGCAAACAGCAGCATTGCGCCGAAATACAGAAGCTGGCCTCGCGCTCCTTTGCTGGCGCTGAGCATGTCCACTATGCGAACAGTCTCACCGACCGCGAGACGGCGGCTGGCTTCGTAAAGACCCACGGCCGCCAACGGGCCGACAATGAGAAAGCCGCCGGCCAAGACTGGAAAGATGGCTTGCAAATCACGCGCAAAAAGACTTGCGGCGAGTGCCGCTGCCGCGAGTGCGAACGCCGCTCCATAGCCGAGGCTCAATGCCGGCGTATGGCACATATCGCGCCAGCCAGACGCAAGCCAAGCCCATGGGGCATCGAACGGGATCAGTCTTGGCGTCGGGATCATACGAGCTTCCGACACGTTGAGATCGTTGGCGATCGTCATGACGGTGTCTCCGGCTGATCGGTCGGTGGCGGCGCATCATCGAGGGCACGCCAGCCTGCGCCGTCGAGATCGTCATATTGGGCGTTGCCGAGCGACCACAAAAATGCGGCGAGGGCCAGACCACCTAAGGCCAAAGCGGCGGGCACGAGCCAAGCGAGCGCGGTCATGGTGCAACGTCCGTCGTCATGCGTGCGAGCCTCAGCGCGTTCAGTGTTACCGCAATGGAGGAGACGGACATCGCGATTGCCGCGATCAAAGGTGTGACGCGCCCGGCCATGGCCAGCGGTACGAACAGGGCGTTGTATCCTATGGCGATGGCAAAATTTTCGAGTGCACGGCGCTGGGCCGCCTTAGCGACGCGCAGGCAGGTTATGACCGGCTTCAGTCTCTCACCCTGGAAAACCGCGTCCGCTGCCATCTGACTGATGTCGGCAGCGCTGGATGGCGAGACGGCGGCGTGTCCTGCAGCCAGTGCAGGCGCATCGTTGAGTCCGTCGCCGACCATCAGGACTCTGTGACCAGCCCCAGCGAGGGCGTGGATGCGCTCGATCTTCTGTTCCGGTCGCTGTTGCGCTGACCATCTCAGAATACCGGCAGCCTCGGCCGTACTTTCGACCGATGGCCCCGCGTCGCCGGACAGCAATTCGACGGCGTAGCCGTCGCGGGCGAGTGTGGCCACGGTTGCGACGGCATCGGATCGCAGCACGTCGCTCACGTGCAGAACGACAGGCGCAGTATCTCCGTCGGCGAACCAGAGCGAGGCACCAGCATCCTGTTCGCGTTGCACACGACAAAATGTGGACGATCCGAGCCGAAGTGTGCGCCCATCATGGGTTGCCTCCAATCCGGCACCGGCGGATTCCCTGACATCGGCCAGCGGTAGCGGCTCGATGCGGCGGCGCTCCGCTTCACGAACGACCGCGAGAGCATAGGGATGCCGGCTGCCCAGAGCCAGACCAGCAGCACGGCTGACGATGGCATCCGATAGCTCGGCAGCAGCGCTCAGTTCCGGACGCCCCCGTGTCAATGTGCCGGTCTTGTCCAGAACGACCGTATCGACTTCGGCCAGCCGCTCAAGCGCGTCGGCTGCCTTGAGAACGATCCCGTCCCGGAACAGGCGCGACGTGGCGACCACCTGCACGACGGGTACGGCGAGCGCCAGCGCGCACGGGCAGGTGATGATCAGCACGGCGATCGCCGCGGTGAGTGCCGCTTCCCATCCGGCCCCCGCGATCATCCAACCCAGGAACGTGAGCGCACCGAGAATGTGCACGGCAGGGGCGTAGATCTGCGCGGCGCGGTCGGCAAGACGGACGTAGCGGCCGCGCGCTTGTTCCGCCGTCTGCATCAGGCGTGCGATCTGGCTTATCAAGCTGTCATCGGCAGCCGCTGCAGCCTCGATCGAGAACGGTCCGGAAAGTGCGATCGCGCCGGCGTGAACTGCGTCGCCGGCAACAGCAAAACGTGGCGCGCTTTCGCCGGTGACGATGCTGTCGTCCAGGGAAGCTGAGGCGGCAAGAAGCAGTCCGTCGACCGGGATCTGCTCGCCGGCCGCGATCTGCAGCTTCATGCCCGGGGTGATGTCCATGATTGCGATCGCTCCCCTGCTGCCGTCGGAGCTGATCCGGGTGGCGGTGACGGTGCGGCGGCCGAGAAGGTTTTCTGCCGCACTTGCGGCACGAACGCGGACATTCTGATCGAGGACGCGGCCCAGCAGAAGAAAGAACAGCAACGTCACAGCTGCGTCGAAATAAACCTGCTCGCTTTCGCGGAAAGTCTGAAACAGGCTCATGGCAGTCGCCAGCGTGACCCCGAGCGATATCGGCACATCCATGTTGAGCCGACCTGCGCTCAAGGCTTGGCGAGCAGACGCGAAAAACGGTTTCCCGGCATAGGCGACGGCGGGCAGCGCGATGAGCGCGGAAAGCCAGTGAAAAGCGCTTTGTTGCGAGGCTGCCATATCGCCGCCATGGCCCGACCAGACGGAGACCGACAGCAGCATGATATTGGCAGCCGCGAAGCCGGCGACGCCGAGACGCCGTAGCAGGTCCGCACCCCTGTCGGCAGCGGGTGCCTGCACCTGCGGTGCCAGGATCGACGCCTTGAAGCCCCGGGACGCCAAGGCGGCGACGAACGTCTCGGGCGAGGTCGTCGCGGTTTCGGCGAGAATGGCGACGCGGCGTGCGGACAGGTTAACGCGTGCACTCTGCACACCGGGCACTTCAGCCAAAGCCGTCTCAACCGTGCGCAGGCAATGGCCGCAGTGCATGGCCTCCACTGCAAGGGTCGTGGTGACGAGGTGGGGTTTGCTATGTCCCAGAGTGGCGACAGCAATCTGGCCGTCGGCGGTTAAGGTGTGAGCCACAGGCGCCTCCGAATGCGATAGTCGAGGTCCTGCCGCCGATCTTGGATATCCGCATCGGCGATCCAGGTGCCTGCAGCAAGTTCCCGCGTGGTGCCAGCGTAGATACCGGGGGCGGTCTCGGTCAGCGCCAAGGTGCGATCGAACGCGCGGGTCGTCGGCCGTCCGAGAGTAACGGCAACATGCTGGTTGCCGATGGGTTGGTCTGCGGCGTCATGCAGAGTGAGTGTGATGGTCCCGGTCGCCTTGATGTCGAGGTCGGCACGCCAGTTCAAAGCGGTTTGCCGGTCATTCGCTGCGATCCGCTGATTGTAGCCGAGGCCTTTGCGATAGGGTTCCTCCGCCACGACACCGGAGTGCGTCGTGAGCGCTCTGACGATGAAATAGCCGTTGACCGAGAAAATTGAGCCGAAAAAGCCGAGAATGATCGCCAGCACATGCCGACCTTGCAGGCCATGCTGCGATGACCCTCCGTTAACTGTCGAACGTTGCATCTCGACCTCTAGGGTTTCGGCGTGGGCATCTGGAAAATCGTGTGTCGCGCGGACTGTGTGCCGTCGCCTTGATCCGTCGCAACCAGCGTGACCGCATGCGCCGCCGAACCGAGCGCCCGCAATTGTCCCGGCGGCAGGGTTATGAACAACCGCACTTCGCGAAGTTCGTCGGTTGCCACCGTAACTTCGGACATCGCAGCGTCGCTTGCGCCGAGGATCGACAGCCGTGCTCCGGATAGATCGCGCAACGAGATCTGGAAGCTTCGGCGCTCGTGCCGTTTGTTGAGGATCTTGACGGTGTAGCTGTTGCGCACGCTGCCATCGGACAGCGTCACAAAAGGCGGAACGCGGTCTGGCAGCACGTTGACTTCGAGCAGTGCACGGTTGGACCATGCGACAAGCATGATGGCACCCACGAGCGAGAACAGTCCTGCGTAAAGCAGCGTTCTGGGACGCACCGGTTTGATGGTCTCGTGTTTGCCCCGTGCATCCGCTTCCGAGCGCGCGATGGTGTCGTAACCGATGAGCCCGCGCGGACGGGCGATTTTATCCATGATGTCGTTACAGGCGTCGACGCAGAGCGCGCACTGGATGCACTCGAGTTGAGATCCGTCGCGGATATCGATGCCGGTGGGGCAGACGACGACACAGGCCTTGCAATCGATGCAGTCGCCGCGGTTTGACCAGTCGACGCGGCCGTCGGTGCCCTTGTGCGCATGGCCGCGCGGCTCGCCGCGTTCGCCTTTGTAGGCGACGAGCAGTGTGTGGCTGTCGGTCATGGCGCCCTGGATACGCGGCCATGGACACATATAGATGCACACCTGCTCGCGGGCGATCCCGCCGAGCAGGTAGGTGGTGGCCGCAAAGATAGCCAGAAACAGATAGGCGATCGTGGGCGCAGTGCCGCTCGTCAGTTCGCGGGCCAGCGTCGGCGCATCTCGGAAGTAGAAAACCAGCGCGCCGCCGGTCAGCAGCCCAACCGCCATCCAACTCAGATGCGTGATGCCTTTCTTGGCGATCTTGGCAGCGCCCCACGGCTCCTTGTCGAGCCGCATGCGCGCGTTCCGATCACCCTGCCAGAAGTGCTCGATGGCGATCATCAGATCGGTCCAGACAGTCTGAGGGCACGCGTAGCCGCACCAGACGCGGCCGGCCAGGGCCGTCGCGAGAAACAGCGCCAGCGCTGCAAGAACGAGCAAGCCAGTGACGTAGTAGAATTCCTG
This sequence comes from Hyphomicrobiaceae bacterium, assembly GCA_025359165.1. GTDB lineage: Bacteria > Pseudomonadota > Alphaproteobacteria > Rhizobiales > Hyphomicrobiaceae > JABFRJ01. The sequence continues at coordinate 17,405 of JANYHG010000146.1, read as the reverse complement.
CGGCCAAATCTCGAGAAAGAAGAAAAAGAACCGATTGTTGGCCATGTCGAGAAGGACGGCCTGATCGGGCAGGTCGGGGCCGCGATGCCAACGCACCCACGGCAGCGCGTAGTAGATGGCCAGCGTCGCAGCCATCACGATCCACTTCACGGTACGGAACGCACCGTGCGCGCGCTTCGGGTAAATCGGCTGCCGCTTGGCGAACAACTCGCGGTCGGCCTTGCGATTGACCGCCTCGACGTCATGGCGCGGAAGCCCGAGGCCTGGTTCGGCTTTCGGGTCTAATCGTCGGTCGAGGACTGTTGCCACGATTTTTCGTTCCCCGGCGGCAGGTGAAGGCGCGCTGACGATAATCAGGCCGCCGCAGCACATGCTGGCCAACCTTGCGCGCCTGAGTTCATTGCCCGCCGCCCAGGCTGTGGACGTAAACGGCGAGTGCCTTCAACGTCACAGGATCGAGCCGGCCTTCCCACGCGGGCATCACGCCACCACGACCCGTGCGAATACTTGTGACGATCGCGTCAATGGTATTGCCGTAGAGCCATATCTGGTCGGTCAGGTTGGGCGCGCCTTGCTCGAGTTTGCCCTTGCCGTCGTCGCCATGGCAAACTGCGCACTGCTCTTTGAAGATCAGAGCACCGCGCGCCGCCGCGTCCTTGGCTATGGTGCCGCCGGAAATCGAGAGCACGTACTCCGCCACATCGAAGATCTGTTTGTCGTCGAGAAGATTGTCCAAGCCGAAGCGGGGCATCTGCGAGACACGGGTCTGCTTGTGTTCGGATCGGATGCCGTAACGGAGTGTCTGCAATATGTCCTCCGGCTTGCCACCCCAGAGCCAGTCGTCGTCCCGCAGGTTCGGGTATCCGGATGCGCCTTGCGCACCGCGACCGTGGCAAGGCGCACAGTTCTCCGCAAAGGCCGCTCGACCAGCAGCGTCTGCGAAGCGCGACAAGTCGGGGTTTTTGAGAATGTCGGCGAGCGGCAGACTGGCGATTTGTGCACGCAGCCCCCCCTGCGCCTCGGACGCCGCAGCGACTTCGCGAGCAACCACCTGCCGCTGGCTATAGCCGAGCGTTCCCTTGGTGTATCCGGTCAGGGTCGGCCAGGCGGGATAGGCGATCCAATACCCAACAGCCCACAAGATGCAGGCATAGAACGTCAGCAGCCACCAGCGCGGCAGCGGCTTGTTCAACTCCTTGATGTCGTCGTCCCAGACGTGGCCGGTGGTTTCGGCACCCGTCACCTGATCGATATCGCGGCGATCACTCATTCCGGCCTCACAGGCTTCTGGCTGCCGCGATCGAGATCGAGCGCTTCATGTTGGATGGCGTCGAACACCGGACCGTTTTTCGGCCACATGGCATAAACGACGACACCGATGGCCATGACGATGAACATCAACAGGGACGTGACTTGACTGAAGGTCGCGACGGTTTCGTAGCTGAACATCTGCTTACCTCAGGTTGGGGCCGGATGCGTCGAAGGTCGCGAAGTCCACCATCTGGCCGAGGATCTGCAGGTAGGCGACAAGTGCGTCCATCTCGCTTGGCTCTTTGGTGGCCCGCTGTTCGAAGAGCACGATCTTCGCCTTGGGGTAACGCGTCAGCAATTCACGGGCGGCGCGGCTTTCCGGATTGATCTGCGCCTTGAGATCGCGCTCGGCGCTTTCGATCATCGCATCGGTGTAGGGGACACCGACCAGGCGCAACGTCTGCAGCTTGGGCTTGATATCGTCGGTACGCAGAGGCGCCGCGGCCAGCCATGGGTAGCCCGGCATGATGCTTTCGCGCACGAGCGAGCGCGGGTCCGTAAGGTGATCGGCGTGCCACTGGTCGGAATACTTACCACCGACGCGGGCCAGATCCGGTCCAGTGCGCTTCGAGCCCCACTGGAAGGGATGATCGTACATGCTCTCGGCCGCAAGGCTGTAGTGCCCGTAGCGCTCGACTTCGTCGCGGAGCGTACGGATCATCTGGCTATGACAATTGTAGCACCCTTCCCGGACATAGATATCGCGACCGGCCTGTTCGAGCGGCGTGTACGGCCGCATGCCGCGCACCTGCTCGATGGTGCTGTCGACCCAGAACAGCGGCGCGATCTGCACGAGGCCGCCGATCGAGACGACGATCAGGATGCCGATCAGGAGGATCAGCGAGTTCTTCTCGAAAATATCGTGATTCATGATTTTGCCCTCACTCGGCCGGCTGAAGTCTGAGGGCGGGTGCCGCCGCGACACGTGGCTGCTCGGCCAGATCGACGGCCTCGTCACCACGAACGGTGCGCCAGACGTTGTAGGCCATGATCAGCGAACCCCAGATGAAGAGCATTCCGCCGATCGCACGGATCACGTAGTAGGGTTTCATCGCTTCGACTGTTTCGATGAACGAATACTGGAGGAAGCCGAGCTTATCGTAGGCGCGCCACATCAAGCCTTGCGTGATGCCCGAGACCCACATCGCGGTGATATAGAGCAGTATCCCGATGGTCGCAGTCCAGAAATGCCATTCGACGAGTTTCATCGAGTAGAGCCCGGGCCGATTCCAGAGCCACGGTACGAGACAGTAGATGGCCCCGAACGACACCATGGCGACCCAGCCGAGGGCACCCGAGTGCACATGCCCGATGCCCCAATCGGTGTAGTGCGAGAGCGAGTTGACTGCCTTGATCGACATGACCGGCCCCTCGAACGTCGCCATGCCGTAGAAGGCGACCGACACGACGAGCAAGCGCACGACGGGATCGGTGCGCAGTTTGTCCCAGGCCCCCGCGAGCGTCATGAGACCATTGATCATGCCGCCCCAGCTCGGCATCCAAAGCATGATCGAGAAGGTCATGCCGAGCGTCTGCGCCCAATCCGGCAACGCCGTGTAGTGGAGATGATGCGGGCCAGCCCAGATGTAGAGGAAGATCAGCGTCCAGAAGTGGACGATGGACAGACGGTATGAGTAGACCGGTCGTTCGACACGCTTCGGAATGAAATAGTACATGATGCCGAGGAAGCCGGCGGTGAGGAAGAAGCCCACCGCGTTATGTCCGTACCACCACTGCGTCATCGCGTCCTGAACGCCGGAATAGACGATGTAGCTCTTCGAACCGGTCCAGCTGACGGGCACGGCGGCGTTATTGACCAGATGCAGCATCGCCACCGTGACGATGAAGGCGAGATAGAACCAGTTGGCCACGTAGATGTGTGGCTCGCGGCGTTTCGCCAGCGTGCCGAGAAACACGAGCAGATACGTCACCCAGACAATGGTCAGCCAAAGATCGGCGTACCATTCGGGTTCGGCGTATTCCTTGCCTTGAGTAATGCCGAGCAGATAGCCGGTACCGGCGAGCAGGATGAAAAGCTGATAACCCCAGATGACGAACCAGGGTGCCCACCGACCGGCAAGCCGTGCGTGGCAGGTACGCTGAACCACGTAGAACGACGTCGCCAGCAGCACGTTGCCGCCGAACGCGAAGATGACGGCGGAGGTGTGTAGCGGACGCAGTCGGCCGAAGTTGGTCCACGGAAGATCTAGATTGAGTTGCGGCAAGGCCATCTGCCACGCCAGAATATCGCCGATCAGAAAGCCGGCGATGCCCCAGAAGATCGCGGCGACAGTCGCGACCTTGATCGGCCCGTCGACGTATCCGGACGTGGTCGTTGCAAGGCTTTTGCCGTTCGTCAACACGAAGAACGCGAAGAGCAGCCCGCCCAGAGCGAGCAGAGAACCATGGAACTTCATCGCCGGCTCGACGCTCTCGGTGAGCCACGTCATGCCTGTCACGATGACCGGCACGGTGCCGAATACCGCCAGCCCATCGCTCAACCGATGGCGATCTTCCACTATTGACATGAAGCCCCCTGCAGGCGGTGCCGACGGCGAGACATCAGTACGTCACCCCATCTCACCTGGTCCGACGACAGCACTATGGACGCGGCGAGTGATGGGGGAATTGACGCAGATCAATCGACCTTGCGAGTTCGGGGATGACATCCAGTTATGCGCGGCGGCACGTATCGAAGCCGAACAGGCCGTAGGCCGGGCAATAGCCGAATAGCGCCGTCATCAGCGGCACGAGCCCGATCCAACCCCACGCCGATGGCTCGACGTTCGGAATGAATCCGAGTGCCCATAACACCAGGGCGATGCCGACGATGAGCCGGGCGTAGCGATCTACGTTTCCGATATTGACTGACATGTGTCCTCTCCATGACTTGCGCGGCGCTGAGGCCTGTTTCGTCGGTCAAGCATTGCTCACATGAGGCCGAAGGCCATTGATCCCGGTCAAGGAGAGCCACCTTGGTGACGCGGGCGCGATGGCTTGTTTCCGAAGGACCTGCTACGTCCCGGAAAACGCGTGGCGCCATCGTCGCCACCTTGGAAATGGCCAGGATTTGCCGTGGCTACCGGACTTTCAGACGCGACAGAACTCTTGCAACGCGCGCTTCATGCCGGGAAAATCGGCTGTTGGGCGTGGGACGCGGATACCGGTCTCTTAACCTGGGATGCGCCGACAACAGACATGTTCGGCACTTGGCTTTCGGCACCGACGGTGAAATCGTGGATCGCGGCTGTACATCCGGAAGATCGCGCCGCATGGGAGGAGGCGTGGGGCAACGCTTTGGAGCCGGGCACCAGCGGCGATTTCAATCACGAATTTCGATTTATTCGACCTGAGGATGGCCATCTTCGCTGGATTGTCGCCTCCGGCAGCGCAGAATTTAGCGGTGAAAAAGCCACCCGTATCGTCGGCGTCCTCTTCGACGTCACGGAGCGGCGTACCGTGTCGCAGGCTCATGAAGAGGCAGCCTCACGGCTCGACGCGATCGTTTCGATAGCAGCTGATGCGATCATCTCGATGGACGAAAGTCAGGTTATCACGATGTTCAACGGCGGTGCCGAAGTCATCTTCGGTTACGCTCGGGACGAGGTGATCGGACTGCCGCTGACGGTCCTGATGCCGCCGCAGTTTCGGGCGAGCCACGGCAAACATGTGCAAAACTTCGCCGCGTCGGCGATGCCGGCGCGCCGGATGGGGGAACGCGGCGAGATCCTCGGCAAGCGCAAGAACGGCCTGTCGTTCCCGGCCGAAGCATCGATCTCCAAGGCGCTTGTCGGCGGGCGACAGATCTATACGGCAGTGCTCCGCGATATCACAGAACGCACGCAGTCTCAGGCGTTGCTCGAACAACGCGTCGCTGACGCCACGCGCGACCTGCGGCTGGAGATGGCGCGCCGCGAGGAGGCGAAAGCCCAGCTGATTCGAACGCAGCGCATGGAAGCGTTCGGACAGCTCACCGGCGGCATCGCGCACGACTTCAACAACCTGCTCACCGTCATCATCGGAAATCTGGAACTGCTCGACATGCGGATCCAGGACGAAAAGTTGCGGAGCCTTCTGCAGCGGGCGCAGGATGCCGCAGGCATGGGATCGCGGCTGACGGCCCGTCTGCTCACGTTTGCGCGTAAACGAGCGATCGCCGCCGCGCCGTTGAACCTGAACGAGATCGTCATCGGCATGGCGGAATTACTCGAGCGTTCGCTCGGCGAACATGTCACTCTGGCGACCAGCCTCGAACCCGCACCTTGGACCGTCATTGCCGACGCGAGCGAAGTCGAGAATGCCATTCTGAACCTCGCCATCAATGCGCGCGACGCTATGCCGAGCGGCGGCAAATTGCTCATCGAGACCGCAAATACGTCCATCGATGTCGATCGGATGGATGCCGGCGTCGTGGTGCCTGCTGGACGCTACGTCCGACTGTCCGTCTCCGATACGGGTTCCGGCATGTCTGAAGAGGTGATGCGGCAGGTCTTCGAGCCATTCTTCACCACCAAGGATACTGGCAAGGGAACAGGCCTTGGACTGAGCAGCGTGTATGGCTTCGTGCAGCAGGCGCGAGGAGCGGTGACGCTCGCCAGCGAGGTTGGTCACGGCACGACGGTCACTCTCTATCTGCCGCAGGCGTTGTCGGGTCTCGCCGCCGCTGGCGACGGCCACCACGGCGATCAGGCCTTCGGCTCGACTGGCGAACGTATCCTCCTGGTCGAAGACAACGAGGCCGTGAGCGAGGTCGTCAGCAGCCAACTCGAAACGCTCGGCTATGTTGTCTCGTCCGTTGCCAGCGGACCTGAGGCGCTCGAGGTGCTCGCGCGACCGGGCGGTTTCGATCTGGTTTTGAGCGATGTCGTTATGGCCGGCGGCATGTCCGGCTTCGACGTGGCGCGTTGGGTGCAGACCCATGCACCAGGGATGCGCGTTCTGCTCGCCTCCGGTTTTCCGGACGCCGTCCTGCAGTCGGAGTCTCCAGGCGAGCCGCGACCGGAGATCCTTCGTAAACCGTTCAGTCGCGCCGAGCTTGCACGCGCCCTCCGGCGCACTCTCCATCCCGGCACCGCAGGCTAAACCCTTCTCACCTCAGCCGCGAACACATAACCGACGCCGCGGACCGTCTTGATCATGCGCGGTACATCCGGGTCCGGTTCGATCTTGCGTCGTACGCGCACGACGAGCGCGTCGATCGATCGGTCATATGGCGACCATTCGTGCCCTTTGAGCAGATCCATGATGTTGTCGCGCGACAGCACGCGCGCCGACCGCTTGACGAACATTTCAAGCATGTTGAACTCGGCGGTCGTCAGATCTTGCACGGTGCCGCCGGACGACTTGAGCTCGCGCCGCGGTAGATCGAGAAACCAATCGCCAAAGGCGTAACGCTCGCCAGCAGCGACGGGTGCAGGCACCGCGTCAGCCATGGACGGTGCGAATTGATAGCGCCGCAGCACTGCCCGCACGCGCGCCAGCACTTCCCGCACGTGAAACGGCTTACCGATGTAGTCGTCCGCGCCGAGCTCGAGCCCGACCACTCGATCGATCGTGTCGCTCTTGCCGGTGATCATCACGATCGGCACGTTGCGCGTCTCACGGATCTTACGCGCGAGTTCGAGCCCGTTCTCGCCGCCGAGCTTCAGATCGAGCGTGATCAAGTCTGGCGCATCGGCGGCCAAATGAGCCGCCAACTCGTCGCCGTCGCGCGCTTCCGAGACCTTGAAGCCCTCGAACTCGAAACACTCCCTGAGCAGCAGTCGCACAGCGTCGTCGTCGTCGACGACGAGAATGTGCTGAGCCTTGTCATGAAGCATTGGAGGGTCCTCGGCTGCTCCCTTGTTACACACTCTCACACTCCATTACCAACCGATCGCAGTGTCGGCACATGCGGCTGTCTTTTTGTGCCTATGCGAGAGCAGAAACCGACGACCGCACCGAGATCGATCATGCTGGCGAACACCGACTATGGGACCGAAACGGAACAGTCGGAACAACCGGGACACGAGGCCGCCGGCCCGTCTCGGGCTACCCCGCTCCGTGCCGACGATCTGGCGCGAAGTCTTCCCGGCGGCATGGTCCGTGTGTTCGCGGCCAAGGAACACATCTATCGCGAGGGTGACCCGGCGACCCATGTTTATCGCGTCGAAGCTGGGCACGTCTGCATCTATCGTGGCCTTCCCGACGGTCGCCGCCAGATCGTCAGTTTCTCGTACCCCGGAGATTTTATCGCTCTCGGCGCGATCCGCCGGCATTCGGCCAGCGCCCTCGCCGGCGCTAAAACTCACATGAGGAGCTACCCGCTTGCTGGTCTGCAGGAAATCGCTCGTCACGACGCAGCACTCGGCCTCAGGCTTTATGCGGCCGTGTCGGAAGAACTTGCCGCAGCCCACGATCTGCTGATGACGGTGACGCATCGCTCGGCTGGCGAACGTCTTGCTGCCTTTCTCCTCGCACTTTCACGCCGCAACAGCCGCTGCGGCGAAAACGAACGCGAGATCGTTCTACCCATGACCCGCACCGACATCGCGGACTTCCTCGGCCTGACCATCGAGACCGTGAGCCGCACCTTCACGAAGTTTCGCATTGAAGGGCTGATTGATCTCGAACAATGCATTCTCGTGACCATCTGCGATCTTGCGGCCTTGGAGATCGCGGCTGGGAACGGAGTGTCAGCCCGGGAGCGCCTCGAGTTGGCGTCGTGAAGATGCTCCGCAGCGCATTTTTCGACGGCCCATTCAACGGAGTTCCACCGATGCGAGGCGGTGCCGATCGAAAACGGGTGGCCTTCGCCCTGTTCGAGAATAGCCAGCGCCTCTGCCGGGTGCTTGGAGACTTCGAAACCGCTGGTTTCAATGCGCAACAGATGGGCGTCGCCGGACGTGCCTCGGCGATATCCGCCTTCGCTAAGGTTCTACATGCGAACATGTCGAGGCCCGCGCGTGCCGATCATCTGATCAGCGAACTCGTGCCGCTCTCGGTCGTGGCAAACGAAGAAAAACTGGTGGCTTCGGGAGGACCGTTCTGGCCGACGCTGCAATGCTTCGGGATCCGACCGGAGGACGACCTTGTTTCCGCGCCTTGGATGACACCCCGCCTCCGGGACGAACTCGCAGCCCACATCATCGACGGTGCGATCCTGTTCGGCATTCGCGCGGCGACGGTCGAGCAACATAAAGTATCCACCCAGAACTTGCTGCAACACAGCACGCACCGTGTCCACACACACGAATTCTGACCTCGACCCGTCTCGATCCGGAGTTACCTTGCCATGTCCTGCAAAACCATTCTCGTCTACCTCAACGATACTGCCCGGGCAGAGCGCCTTCTCGGGGTCGCCACCGCGCACGCCAAAACCCACAACGCGCACCTCGTCGGCCTCGCCGTCATTCCGCCGTACGTCAGTCCTGTGGCGACGGAAGCCGGCATGGCCTATCCAGCTTTCGACGACCATCGTATCGCCTACGCGCACGTCGTCACCAAACTGGAAAAACTGTTCACCGATACCTGCCGCCAAAACGACCTGAGCTGCGAATGGCGGACAGCCGATGCGCAATTCGGCACGGCGGCGGCGCAGGTCATTGCACACGCACGCAGCGCAGACCTCGCCGTCATCTCGCAAGACAATCCCGATTGGAGCTACACCGGCTTTCTCGAAGATGCCGCTCGCGTGGTGATGGAATCCGGACGGCCGGTGCTATTGGTACCCAACAAGGGGCTGCATGCGATGGTGGCAAACCGCGCGCTGATCGCCTGGAACAGTCGGCGTGAGGCTGTGCGTGCCGCATTCGACGCAATCCAGTTGCTGCCGCATGGGTCAGATGTGACGGTTCTGTCGATCGATACGTCGTCCAATCCCGTCGTCGCAGGCGAGATCCCAGGCGTAGATCTCTGCACCGCTCTCGCCCGGCACGGTTTCAAGTGCGAAGCTGCGAACGTTCATGCGCCCCGTGGCGATGCCGCCGAGGCGATCCTGCAGGAGGCTACGGCCCGCGGTGCCGAACTCATCGTCATGGGCGCCTACGGTCATACCCGGATGCGCGAATTCTTTCTCGGTGGCGCGACCCGCGATATTCTCGTTCGCATGGACCGGCCTGTTTTGATGGCGCATTGAGCCGCAGCAGACCCATGCAGCGAGCGCGCCGGTCAGATCGCATGCAGGGGTCAGCGTGCGATCTCTACCCGGCACGGCATCTCGTGCGTCTCGTAGTCGATTAAGTTATTTCGACCCGCTGCGCCGCACCGCTCGCGCTTCCGGATGTTCCCTGAGGAAATGGCGCATAACAGCCAAGAGTTCTCGCGCATGCGCGAAATCTTCGCGCGAGGTCGCGTTCCGGATGTCGTCACGGATCATATTGCGGACCTGCAACGATCCGTGTTTCCGGGCCATCAGCTTGTGCGCAAGCGATGTCGCGACGATTTCAGGCACATGCTCGTGCTCGGCAATGGCCAGGACCTGCTCTTCGGTTAAGCCGCACAGGGCTATTCAGTCTTCGAGACTGATCATCACGCACGCTCCTGAAGCCTCTATCGCTCCGAATTGCCGCTGCGGTGCACTGGCGTCCTATGCTTCGCGCTACCAGTACCGTCACTGCCCCGCGGTCTTACAGGGCCGCTGCAACAGCAGCGCGTCGATTGTCTGCGCATTCGAGCAATAGTGCTCCAGGCCGGTTTGCGTATCGCCATGTGCAAGATCGCGGGCACACCGTCGCCAACTCGTGCATCGTGCGCAGGTCCGCTCGAGGTCGCGGTACACCGCGCTTTGGTCGATACGAAGATAGAGCGGATCGAGGCCGACGCCTTCGAGCCGCTGCTCCAGCAGAACCGAAGGACCCGCCTGCGACTTGGTGATGGCCGGCATGTCACTCATCGACAGATCCAGATCGTGCAAGATGCGGTCGGCTTCCGACTGCCCGATCGCCTCCATCTCCCTCGCGATTTTTTCACGGGCATACCAGCAACTGATCCGGTCGCGAATGGCTGCCAGCGCTGCGGCTCCAAGAGGGGTCTTCATGAGCGGCTCTCCTGTTCGGCGATCGTGACGAACATTGCAGGAGACGCGGGAATGTCCCTTGATCTACGTCAAGGAACCCATCGATTTAGCTTTTGCTCAGTGCTGGAGCTACGATCCAGTTGCGATTGAAGCCCAGGCATTGACAGGGCATCAGTTGTTATATAATATATGAGTTATATAACAAAAAAAATGAAAGTCCATCGGAACGTGCCGACACTCGATGCCACCTTTGCGGCGCTTGCCGACCCGACCCGCAGAGCTATCCTCGCCCGTCTCGCGCTCGGCGAGGCGACGGTGATGGAAATTGCAAACCCGTTCGACATGACCCAGCCCGCGATTTCGCGGCACCTGAAAGTGCTCGAGGGTGCCGGGCTCATCGAGCGCAGGATAGAAGGCGCAAAACGTCCGTGCCGGCTCGCGCCGACAGCAATCACCGAAATCGATCAATGGCTCGGCATGTTGCGCCAAGCGCTGTCCAGAAACTATGACCGGCTCGACGACGTGTTGGCGGGAATGCAAACACCGAAAAGACGAAAGAAGAAGTGATGGTGAAGTTGCAACTCACGACTGAAGACGATCTGCACATCGTCATCACCAGGCGCTTCGCTGCCGCGCCAGAATTGGTCTACCGCGCACACACCGAACCGAAGCTGATCCGACAATGGATGCTGGGACCCGAGGGATGGACGATGCCGTCCTGCGTGTGTGACGCGCGTCCCGGAGGCGCGTTTCGTTACGAATGGACCAATCCGAAATTCGGCAGTTTCCACATCACGGGCGAGTTCAGGGCGCTGCAACCCTACAGTCGGATCGAGCACGTCGAGCGCATGTTCTTGCCGGAGCGCACACCGGACAACCACGTCGTGACGCGCTTCGAGGCTGATGGTGCCGCCACGCTGATGACCATGCGTATGACGCTTCCCGATGCCGAAGCGCGCGCCAAGATGCTCGCCACGGGCATGGAGCACGGGCTCGAAGCAAGTTATGCGCGCCTTGAAGCGGTGAGCTAGATCAACTGCACGCTCGACACAGAAATTGGAGTTAAACGATGATTTCCACACCCACCATCATTCAGACCAAGGCCGAGGTGGCTGCCGTCATTCATCTCGTTGTTCCTCGCAACGCCATGATGAAGGTATTCGGCCCGGCTGTCGGCGAGTTGATGGCGGAGCTTGCAAAACAAGGTGTGGCACCAGAGGGGGCTGTCTTTGCACACCACCTCAAGATGAGTTCCGACACGTTCGATTTCGAATTGGGCGTGAAGGTCGCGGCCCCGGTAAAGGCTGCCGGACGCGTGAAACCGAGTGAGTTGCCGGCGACAAAGGTGGCCCGTACGATTTATAGCGGTCCCTACGAAGGCCTGCCGTCGGCCTGGGCTGAGTTCAACGCATGGCTTAAAGTGAACGGCCATGTGCAGGCCGAGGACCTCTGGGAAGTTTACTCCGTTGGCCCGCAGTCGTCGCCAGACCCGGCAAACTGGCGCACTGAACTGAACCGGCCTCTCGAGACCTGAACCCGCGTCGCAGCACAGAGCGTAGCAGCCGCGGGATGACTGCCGCAGTTGCCTTCGGCGTCTCGGCCTAGACGGGTGTGAAGCACGCGAGTTTACCGTCGTCTTCACTTGGTTTGAACACGACTTTGACCTTCTGGCCGATCTTGATCCCGGCAAAGTCGGCATCCACGATATTGGTCATCATTGTAACGCCCTCGTCGAGCGTGACATAGGCGATGACATACACCGGCTTTGCGGCACGCATGATCGAGAACGAGTAGATCTCGCCGGTTCCGCTCGCCTGTTTCCAGTCGAGATGCGTCGACAGGCAGTGGGGACAAACACCTCGGGGATAATGGTGCGGTTTGCTGCAATCGCGGCACCACTTGATCAGCAATTTGCCGGCTTTGGCACCTTCCCAATAGGGTTCGGAACCGGGGGTCGGCGGGACCGTCGAATAGATTTTTTCACTCACGATGATCACTCCCGCTCAAGGATGACGGTCGCGCCGACGTGGCGTGTTCCGAGTGAGCCGCCGGTGCCGTGGGCGAGCACGATGTCGTGGTTCTTGACCTGCACTTTGGGGTGAGCCTCGCCGCGCGCCTGTCGAACCGCTTCGATGATCTTGGTCATGCCGCCTCGATTGCCCGGGTGGTTCGAGCACAGTCCGCCGCCGTCGGTGTTGAAGGGCAGCCTGCCGATGCCCGAGATGAGGTTTCCGTCCGCCACGAACTTGCCGCCCGCACCTTTTTCGCAGAACCCCAGATCTTCGAGCTGCACGATCACAGTGATCGTGAAGCTATCGTAGATCGAGGCGTACCTGATGTCTGCAGGCGTGACGCCGGCCATTTCGAATGCGGCCTTCCCGGAGCGGCGGCCGGCGGAATAGGTGAGGTCGAGCGCCAGTCCGCCGCCTTGAATTTTGTTGGCTTCGCCGACGCCGATGATCTTCACTTTCGGGCGCGCAAGGCTCCGGGCGATTTCAGGCTTGGCGAGAACCAGCGCACCACCGCCGTCCGAGATGACACAACAGTCGAGCCGATGCAGCGGATCGGCAACCATGGGTGAGTTGACCACGTCTTCGACGGTCACCACCTTCTGCAACATTGCATGGGGATTGTATTGGGCGTGATGGGAGGCAGCGACCTTGACCCAGGCCAGTTGTTCCGACGTGGTGCCGAACTCGTGCATGTGGCGGCGCGCCACCATCGCGTACATGTTCGCAATCGCCGGCCCGTAGGGAAATTCGAATTGCACGTCTGGCTGCTGAACATTGCCCATGCGCGGCGCCGTTCCGGTTTGCATACCCTCCGAGCGCGGGCGGCCAGCCAGCGTTATGAGCGCAACGTTGCAGCGCCCGGCGGCGATCGCTTCAAGCGCATGCCCGACGTGCACGAGGTAGGACGAACCGCCCGTGTCGGTCGCGTCGATATGGCGAACGTTCAGCCCCATGTATTCGATCATCGAGAGACCGCCGAGCCCCGGTGTGTCGCCGGAAGCGCAGAAATAGCCGTCGACGTCGTTCTTGGTAAGCCCGGCATCGTCGAGCGCGCCTTTCGCGACCTCGGCGTGAAGTTGTGCGAGCGACGTGTCTGGTGCCTTCCGCGTCGGGTGCTCGTAGGCCCCGACGATATAGGCCTTGCCCTTTAGACTCATTGTCCCCGAACCTCCGCCAGTCACGTCTGAACCATCACAAACGCCAGCGTCGCGTAGGGCGGCGACAACGTCAATCGGGTATAGAGCGTGTGCGCTTGGTGGGTGGCGGCAAAAAATAAAGGCGGCACCCATTGCTGGGGCCGCCTCCTCGCGCCTTCGGATGCCGACGAGTATCCGACGTTTTTAATTTGCCTTCGGATGCCGACCAGCATCCGGCATTTTCAATTTACCTTCGGATGCCGAACAGCATCTGGCGGTGTCAGCACGAGTAGTACATGTCGAACTCGACCGGGTGAGGCGTCATGTCGGTGCGCTCGACGTCGGCCATCTTGAGTTCGATGTAGGCGTCGATCATGTCGTCGGTGAACACGCCACCGGCGGTCAGGAACTTGCGGTCTTTGTCGAGGCTGTCGAGGGCTTCGCGGAGCGAACCGCACACCGTCGGGATTTTGGCCAGCTCTGCTGGCGGCAGATCATACAGGTTCTTGTCCATGGCTTCGCCGGGGTTCAGCTTGTTCTGAATGCCGTCGATGCCAGCCATCAGCATGGCAGCGAAACCGAGGTAGGGGTTGGCCGCGGGATCCGGGAAGCGGATCTCGATGCGCTTGGCCTTCGGGTTCGTCACATGCGGGATGCGGCACGAAGCGGAGCGGTTACGCGCGGAGTAAGCGAGCAACACTGGCGCTTCATAGCCCGGCACCAGACGCTTGTAGCTGTTGGTGGTCGGGTTGGTGAAGGCGTTGATGGCCTTCGCGTGCTTCAGAATGCCGGCGATGTAGTGCAGGCACATATCCGAGAGGTCGGCGTACTTGTTGCCGGCGAACATCGGCTGGCCGTTCTTCCAGATCGACTGATGCACGTGCATGCCCGAACCGTTGTCACCGAAGATGGGCTTCGGCATGAACGTCGCGGTCTTGCCATAGGCCTGGGCGACCTGATGGATCACGTATTTGTAGATCTGCATGTGGTCGGCCATCTTGATCATGGGGCCGAACTTGACGCCGAGCTCGTGCTGAGCGGCGGCGACTTCATGGTGGTGCTTTTCGACTTCGACGCCCATTTCGGCCATGACCGAGAGCATTTCGGAGCGGATGTCCTGGCAGCTGTCGATCGGCGGCACGGGGAAGTAGCCGCCCTTGACGCGCGGACGATGGCCGAGGTTACCCATCTCGTAGTCGGTGGCCATGTTGGACGGCAGCTCAGAACTGTCGAGCTTGTAGGACACGTGGTACGGATCGGCGCTGAATTTTACGTCGTCGAAGATGAAGAATTCGGCTTCCGGGCCGAAGTAGATCTGGTCGCCCATGCCGGTCGATTTCATGTAGGCTTCGGCACGCTTGGCGATCGCGCGCGGATCACGCGAGTACATCTCGCCGGTCGACGGTTCGAGAACGTCGCAGAAAATCGCCAGGGTGGTCTGGGCGAAGAAGGGGTCGATGTGGGCAGTCGATGGTTCCGGCATAAGGGTCATGTCAGAAGCTTCGATGCTCTTCCAGCCCGCGATCGACGAACCGTCGAAGGCATAGCCGTCGGTGAACATGGCTTCGTCGACGCAGGTCGCGTCCGCAGTGACGTGCTGCATCTTACCTTTGGTGTCGGTGAAGCGCAGGTCGAGGAACTTGACGTCCTTGTCTTTCATCATCTTGAGGACGTCGGCAGCGGTCTTGATGGTCATGGGTCTCCCCCTCCTACGTGATCTGTACTGGTAGCTGTATCGGTGTCTTATCGACGGCGTCGTTGGATCGGATCAGAGCCATCGTCGCGCCGGATCCAGGCGGCATGTCGACGCGACATGCCTCGGTGCGTGACGGGGTAGCGGGTATCAGACGGCGTCGTTGCCGGTCTCGCCGGTGCGGATGCGTATCGCATTCTCGATCGTCGAGACGAAGATCTTGCCATCGCCGATGCGGCCGGTCTTGGCGGCGCGTTGAATGGCTTCGACTGCCTTCGGCAGCATGTCGTCGGTGCAGACCACCTCGATCTTCACTTTCGGCAGGAAGTCGACGACGTATTCGGCACCGCGATAAAGTTCCGTATGGCCCTTCTGACGACCGAAGCCCTTCGCCTCGATCACTGTGATGCCCTGCAAGCCGATTTCCTGCAACGCCTCTTTGACTTCGTCGAGCTTGAACGGCTTGATGATCGCTTCGATCTTCTTCATGCGACGCCTCGGGAATACGACGACCGGCCGCGACGCGCCAAAGGCTTCGTCGCAGGCAAATCTGGTTTGGTGCCTGCTCATTATCCGACAGTGCACGGTGTGCCAAGCGGGAACCGCACAATTGCCGGCTGATAAGTCCAGCTACCGTCGTTACATACACGGGACTTCGCCGCCATGCGACAGGTCTTGCGACTAAATATAGGGCACGAAAGATCAAAAAATGAGCAAATCGAAATGGTCGACAGTGACCGGATCTGAGCTTCTCACGACGGCGGAAATGGCCGAGGCGGATCGGCTGGCGGTGGCGGCGGGGGCGCCATCGCTGACGTTGATGGAGAATGCCGGGCGGGCCGTGTCAGACGCGGCGGTTGAAATGGTAACGGCGGGCGCGCGCATCGCGGTGTTGTGCGGGCCGGGTAACAACGGCGGCGACGGGTTCGTAGCAGCACGCATACTGCGCGAGCACGGGTACGACGTGCGCGTGGCGTGTTCAGTCGATGTGGCGACGCTGAAAGGCGATGCGGCGGAAATGGCCAAGCGCTGGGTTGGAGCGGTCGAGAGTGCTGGCGTCGTCGATTTCGCCTGCAGCGATCTGATCATCGATGCCGTATTCGGAGCCGGACTATCGCGGCCGATCGGCGGCGCGGCCTTGGCACTGCTGGCGTCCATCCCCGCTGACCGGCGCGTGCTGGCGGTGGATGTGCCGAGTGGCGTCGTCGGCAACAGCGGTCTTGCCGACGCTGCCACCGTCACAGCGACCCGCACTATTACTTTTTTTCGCCGCAAGCCGGGACATCTGGCGCGTCCGGGGCGTGACTTTTGCGGCGATATCGTCGTGGCGGACATCGGTATTTCCGGCGCAGTTCTCGACGTCATCAATCCCAAGACCTTTGCTAACGCGCCGGCGCTCTGGATGCGGGATTTCCCGACGCTCAGCGTTCAATCGCACAAGTACACGCGCGGCCATGCTGTGGTCGTATCGGGACCGGCGGAGCAGACAGGCGCGGCGCGGCTCGGCGCGCGCGGCGCGTTGCGGGTCGGTGCCGGCTTGGTGACGGTGGTGTCGCCACTTGGTGCGTTGGCGGTGAATGCGGCGCAGTTGACGGCAATCATGCTGAAACCATTCGAGGGGCCGCGCGGGCTCGCGGAAATTCTGGCCGACTCGCGGATCACTGCGGTGCTGATCGGGCCGGGGTGTGGTGTCGGCATCGCCACGCGGCTGTTGGTGCAGGTGGCACTCGAGTTCGAGGCGGCGTGCGTGCTTGATGCGGATGCGCTGACGTCGTTCACGATCGATCAGCAGGATGATCCGGAGCCTGTGGTCGAGCATCTGTTCGCGCTCATCAAGGAGAACGCGAACCGCAATGTCGTCATGACCCCGCACGAGGGCGAGTTCAAACGTCTGTTTCCGGATCTGGCCGGCTCGAAGGTGGAGCGAGCGCGGGTGGCGGCTGTGCGGTCCGGCGCGGTAGTGGTGCTGAAGGGGGCGGATACGGTGATCGCCGCACCCGACAGTCGCGCCGCAATCAACGAGAATGCGCCGCCGTGGTTGGCGACTGCCGGGTCTGGCGATGTGCTCGCTGGCTTCGTCACGGGGTTACTCGCGCAAGGCATGCCGCCGTTCGAGGCTGCATGCGCGGCGGTCTGGCTCCACGGCGAATGCGCAACGTTGTTCGGACGCGGATTAATCGCCGAGGATCTGCCGGAGATGCTGCCGAAGGTGCTGGCGAGGTTGGCCGTGTGAAGCCACGCCTGATTAGAGTCGCCTC
>JANYHG010000110.1 GCA_025359165.1 Hyphomicrobiaceae bacterium | reverse complement strand
GCGAAGCGTTACGTTTTCCCTTGGCGCTCTCCGCCGGATCGGGCATGAGGGGCGTCCGGCGCGTCGGGTGGCGCGCTGGTCTTACCTGCGTGGTTGGCAGCGATTGAGAGGAAACGCACCAATGTCCGATGCACCAATGTCTGATCAAGCCTCCGATGTCACTCTGACGATGCCTGACGGCGCGAAGCGGCCGATCAAGCCCGGCACGTCGGGTGCCGATGTCGCCAAGGCCATTTCACCGTCGTTGTTGAAGCGTACCGTCGCGATGGTACTCAATGGTACGTTGTCCGATCTCGCCGAGCCGATCAACGCCGACGCCACGATCAAGTTCGTCACCCGCACCGATCCGGAAGCGCTCGAACTCATCCGGCACGATACCGCACACGTGCTGGCCGAAGCTGTGCAGGATCTCTGGCCGGGCACGCAGGTGACGATCGGACCCGTCATCGAAAACGGATTCTTCTACGATTTCGCCAAGGCCGAGCCGTTCACGCCCGAAGATCTGCCGCGCATCGAGAAGCGCATGAGCGAGATCATCGCCAAGAATGCGCCGTTCACGCGCCAGGTCTGGAGCCGCGACAAGGCG
Organism: Hyphomicrobiaceae bacterium; assembly: GCA_025359165.1. Lineage (GTDB taxonomy): Bacteria > Pseudomonadota > Alphaproteobacteria > Rhizobiales > Hyphomicrobiaceae > JABFRJ01. The sequence continues at coordinate 11,255 of JANYHG010000110.1, read as the reverse complement.
AAAGCGTACTTCAAGGAGAAGGGCGAGCTGTTCAAGGTCGAGCTGGTGGACGCCATCCCTCCCGGCGAGGACGTCAAGATCTATAATCAGGGCGCGTGGCTCGACCTGTGCCGCGGCCCGCACATGGCCTCGACGGGTGCGATCGGCAAGGCGTTCAAACTGACGCGGCATTCCGGCAGCTACTGGCGCGGTGATGCACAAGGCAAACCGCTGCAGCGCATCTACGGAACCGCGTTCGCCGACGAGAAAGATCTTGCGGCTTACCTCAAGCAGATCGAGGAAGCCGAAAAGCGCGACCACCGCAAGATCGGTCGCGAGATGGACCTGTTTCATTTCCAGGAGGAAGGTCCCGGCGTCGTTTTCTGGCACGCGAAGGGTTGGGCGACGTTTCAGCAGCTCATCGCCTACATGCGTCGCCGTTTGGCAGAAGATTATCAGGAGGTGCAGGGGCCGCAGCTGCTCGACAAGTCGTTGTGGGAAACGTCGGGTCACTGGGGTTGGTATTCGGACAACATGTTCGCGGTGAAGTCCGCGACGGCGTTCATGAACCCCAACGACGATACCGCTGAGCAGCGCGTGTTCGCTCTGAAGCCGATGAATTGTCCAGGGCACGTGCAGATCTTCAAGCATGGTTTGAAGAGCTATCGCGACTTGCCGCTGCGGCTCGCCGAGTTCGGTTGCGTGCACCGCTACGAACCCTCGGGCGCGTTGCACGGCTTGATGCGCGTGCGTGGTTTCACCCAGGACGACGCACACATTTTCTGCACTGAAGAGCAACTCGAAGCAGAGTGCCTGAAGATCAACGATCTCATGATGTCGGTCTATAAGGACTTCGGCTTCAAGGAGGTGGTCGTCAAGCTGGCGACGCGGCCTGCCAAACGCGTCGGCACGGACGCGATGTGGGATCACGCCGAAGGCATCCTGCGCAAGGTGCTGGGCAAGATGGCGGCCGAAGACAGCCGCATCAAAACGGGCATCAACGAAGGTGAGGGCACCTTCTACGGGCCGAAGTTCGAGTACACGCTCCGCGATGCGATCGGGCGCGAATGGCAGTGTGGGACGACGCAGGTCGACTTCAATCTGCCCGAAAGGTTCGGTGCATTCTACATCGCCGCTGACGGCGAAAAGAAACAGCCGGTCATGGTCCATCGCGCCATCTGCGGATCGCTGGAACGCTTCCTCGGCATTCTGCTCGAAGATTGCGCGGGGCATCTGCCGCTGTGGATTGCACCTGTGCAAGCAGTCGTCACCACGATCGTTTCCGATGCCGACGCATACGCCAAGCAGGTTCACGCCAAACTGAAAAAGCTGGGTCTTCGGACAGAGATCGATCTGCGCAATGAAAAAATCAATTACAAGGTGCGGGAGCACTCGCTGGCGAAAGTGCCTGTTATGCTGGTGGTCGGTAAGCGGGAAGCCGAAGAAGGCAAGGTGTCGGTGCGCCGGCTCGGTTCGCAAGAGCAGACCGTGATGACGCTGGAAGAAGCGTTGACGATGCTGAAATCAGAAGCGATGCCGCCGGATCTGGCGCGGGAGTGATATTTGGAGGCGATGCGACCCCGGTTTGGTCGCATCGCCTACGTCACGGCAGCAGCAACTCGGGCCGGTACTCGAAATGCATGGTGTCGTAGTGGGCCCAGCGTCCGCCCCAGATGAAGCCGTGGTGCTCGAAAATTCTGACGATGTCGATCGGTATGGCGTTGCGCCAGATCGGGTTGCCTGATGCATCCGGTTGTTGCCAGCGCCAGTAATGTGCGGGCTTGACGGCGATATCGATGGCGATCCCGTACCCGTGTGCACTCTGTTGATCCGTGCCGGCGACGACGCGACAATTGTAGGTGCCAGCAGGCGGCAGAAGGTATCGCGTGAACGAACGGGGCAGCGTGTCCAGCTCGGTGCTGATTTTGGCCAGTTGCTGTGCGACGCCGTTTTCACCTGTCATCTTGAGTTTGACGCGGGATCGTGAGGGCAGCCAATCGACTTCGACCAGTTTGCCACTAACGCCGCCGCCTCGGCAGTCGCCATACATTTTGGAAAAAAATGCTGCATTGCGCGCGCGTCCAGGATCGCTGCCGGCTGTCGGTCTCGCCGGTTCGCCTCCAACGTAGGGGTAGCGGAACATGTCTTTGAGATCGGGCGATCGCACCCAGGCGGCCGCATCTTTTAAAGGAAGGCCATCGTCGAGCGGCATGCGCGTGCCGTCGCGCCAGATCAGGGTCTGTCCATCGATGGCCTTGAGTTTGTCAGGGTAGGCTGCAACCAGCCTCCGGCCGGCGTCACGGATCGAACGGGCACGATCTGCTGATAACGACGACTCGAGTGCCGCATCGGTTACGGCTGCCGCGTCAAAGTTCGATACTGGCTCGGCGGCATGTGCCACATGGACCGCAAGGCCTGCGAGCAGGAACGCGAGCGTGATCGCCTTCAATAAAACGATCATGCCGCGTCAGCGCTGGCTGCCGTCGCGGCGCTGATTGTAGAAAAACTGGGCCGAGAAGTTGCTCTTGCCCGATGACGATTGCGTCACAAAATATTTAGGCGAAGTCACGCCGACGTACGAAGGATATTTAAATGTTTCTGGTGGAGGAGAGCGACGAACGGCCTGCCGTTGACGCTCGCGCCGCGCAGTATCCTGATCGTCTGCACGTGCATCGCGGACGCCGCGCATGTCGCGGCCAGACTTCGGTTCAATTGCGGCTGCTTCAACGCGTTTCGGAGGGTCGATGAGCATCGCCGGTGCCGACTCGATTGCGCCCGGTAGTGCTACCGACCCTGTTCCGATCGCACCGCTGTTATCCCGAGTACGGCTCAGTGCAGCGATAGCGCCAGGTGTCACGATCCGCGCGGAAGCCTTTTCCGTGCCAGCAGAGGGAAGAGGGGGCGCGACCGGAGCGAGTGCAGTTGGTGCACGAGCCACCAGCTTCGGCTCGGGTGCCGTCACGATCGGGGCGGCTGACCTAAGATCGGGACCGCCGATGGCCATGCGGCCCTGTGTGTCGAGCGGCTTCACGGATGTGGCGGCAACTGAGGTTTCCCAACTTGGCTTGGGCACTACAGGGCGCGCAGTAGCTATTTGAGGCAGGTCGCGAATAATCGGTTCAGCCGATTTCTCGGCGACTTTCACCGGCGCTCTCGGCGAAGCGGCGATCACCGTGCCGGACTTGCCGCATGCGTTGCCCGGATGTCCTTGAACCATGGTGCGAAGAATGTGATCCGGTGCATCGCTTGGCAGCGCAGCATTGACCTTATCGATGAACAGCTTCATCGCGCGTCGTGTCGCAGTGTTCCAATCGCCGGACAGATCGCCATCATAGCATCCGACGCGCTTCAACTCGCGCTGAATGTCGCGCGCCAAGCTTTGCCGGGCTTGGTCATCCTCCGGCCGGACGGGAGCGGCGTTGGCATTTCTCGTGGTCAGTTGAGGTGGAGCGATCAATACCGGAGGCGGATCGGCTTTCTGCGAAGCTGCCGCAGCGACTGCCATTGGTACCGTGTTCGCCGGCACCGTGTTCGTCGTCGCGCCCGGCGGCGTAGGCATCGCCTGCAGAGACAGTGTCGATCGCCCAGTCGGTGTAACAGCCTCTCTGCTGTTCTTCGCATCAGGCAAAAGCGCTCTGCCGTCTACCTTTGGTTGAGCCACGATCAGCGGCACCTGCGGGGATTGTGCAGTCGTGGGCGAAACCGCTGGGTTGCCGGTCGCGATGCGAATCACATCGCCAAGCTGCCGTTCCGACTCATTGTCGACCGCAGGGAGAACCAACGCTGCGGTTCCTACGCCTGCCAGGATGAGGAACACTCCGGTCACCTTACCCATTGGAACTCCGAACACGTACTAAAAATCTGCACCTGCAGATTTCGCTCACCGCGAGCACATATTGTAGTATCGCAACTCGATTGGCCGGTAAATCCCTTGCTTTGCAAATTTGAAGAATATCACAAAGATGTCAGTGCATTGTAGTCTGGGCTCATAAGTATCGATGCGTGATAAGAGTTCCTTCGATCGATGGTGTGGTGGGTCTCCGACCCGACGGTAGCCCAGGTCGCTATGGTCAAGGTCCGGGGCCACCTTATTCTTCGGTATTGTTACCATCGGCTCACCACGAATTGTGGCAACAAAGCGCCAACCGACCTGCGTCCGCTTAGCCACGCTCAGGTGCATCTGCGCTCCCAGGCGTGACGCGGGGCCAAAAAACTGCGCAAAACCTAACGAATCATGTAGATAACTTCTCAGAGGAACGAAGTTGCACGCGCTTGTAGGTGTGCTGGTTCTTATCTCGATTGTGGCGGCCAGATGAAATCCGAGCGGCGGAAATCAGCAGGTGTTCACATCGGGGTATGCGAGTAGATCCTCAGTTCAACGATGTGACGCGTTAGGTGTGCCTCTCATTTGGGATGACGGGGCATGAGTGTCATCGTGGCTGACGAAGCAGCAATAGCTGTTGGACGATCTGCTGAGCGACCTCGTTTTAGAAACGGCCGGTGTTGTTTGACGCGTATCAAGTCAGGCCATGCTTTTGGAGGAGAGCAATGAAACATGCTCTTGGTGTTTTAGGCGTAGCCGCTGCAGGTGTCCTTCTTGCGGTTTCGGCAGCAATGAATTGGCGCTTTGGTTATAGCCTTGGCGTAACAGAGGTCGATAAACAGATATATGGAGCGGCTTCGGCTGCTGCAGATTGTTTCAAAGCCCTTGTTCCATTTTTCTTGTTCGCTGCGCTTAAAAATAGAATGTGGTCTCAGGTGATCGCATCGTCAGTGCTTTGGTTTGTCGTGACAGTTTATTCGTTGACTTCAGCACTCGGCCATGCCGCGCTGAACCGGATGGACACGAATGGCCAGCGGACCGTCGAAGCTGATGCCTACAAATCTCTGGCGAGTGATCGCAAGCGTGCCCAGGACCAGATGAGCTGGATTCCGCAGCATCGCCCGGTTCATACGGTGTCGGCAGAGATCGAGTCCTACAAGATCCAGCGTCAGTTCGTTCAGACGAAGGATTGCTCGGAAGTGACGGGACCGGTTGGTCGCGACTTCTGCAGCAAATACCAAGGTTTGTTGTCTGAGAAAGCCTCAGGCGAGCAAGCAGCGAAGTATGAGGCAGCGATCTCTGTGATCAACCTCAAGTTGGCTGGAGCCAAGGGCGCGAATGCCATGGCGGATGCCGATCCTCAAGCGGCCGTCCTCGCGAAACTTGCCAGCATGGTGCTGCCAGGTATCAAGACCGAGGATGTGCAGACGGCGCTGGCAGTTTTTGTCGCCGTGTTGCTGGAGATCGGGTCCGGGTTTGGTATGTACGTAGCCTTCTCCACCTGGCGTCTTTACGATCGTGCCGCACCTGTTGTGCCTGCTTCAGCCACAACCCGTACGATCGATGTGACGCCGCAGCCCATGACCGCCTCGAAGCCGCGGCTTGGAGTGGCGAACGACAACAAGTCGACGCCGAAACTGGTGGCACCCGAAACGGATGTCATTCGCTTTAGGAATGAAAGGATAGAAGACGCGGAAGGAACTAGCCTGACTGCAACTACACTCTACGAAGACTACTGTGCGTGGTGTGAAGAACAGCAGAAGGAACCTCTAGCCCTACCGACCTTTGGACGTGAATTTGGAGACCTCGGAGTTCAGAAAGCCAAGATAGCAGGACGCGTTCGGTACATCGGGATTGCACTGAGATCGGGGCTCGAACACGAGGAGGATAAGAAAGTGCCGGCCACAAGAGCCGCATGACGAATTCTCAAAGAAAAGGCCGCCTTCGGGCGGCCTTTTTGCGTTTGGGGATCTGACTTTTTTACCGAGATCGGGCTGAAACTCAATTGACGTGGCGCGTGACCCACGCGACGTATTTGTCCATCCAACCTTGAGCAAACTTCTTGCTCGCCTCACCGATGTTACCCTCGGCGTCGAACAGGCTGTCTTTTGCCTGGATGAAAACTTCCGGCTGGCCCAAGGTCGGTACATCGAGATAAGCCAGGATGTTGCGAAGGTGCTGTTGGGCGAGGCCAGTTCCGGTCGCCCCGACGGATACACCCACGATTCCGGCAGGTTTTCCGGCCCAGGCATTTTGTCCGTAGGGTCGTGAGGCGTGATCCAGAGCGTTCTTCATGACGCCCGAAATGGAGCGATTGTATTCGGGGGTGGCAAACATCAAGCCGTTGGCCGATTGAATGGCCGTCTTGAGCTTTGTTACGGAGTCGGCCGGTTTTCCATCGTCGTCTTGATTGTAAAGCGGCAGGTTGCCAATTTCGAGATGAGTAAATGTCCAATCTACAGGTGCCAGTTTTTCGATTGCGCGGACAAATTTGCGATTTAACGAATCGTGCCTCAAGCTCCCGACGACGACAGCAATATTGGTTCGGCTCATTTTAACCTCCCTGATGGAACGATCAGCCCTATCTTAAACTCCACGTGACGTTGACGGTTGCATCGAGTTCCATCGTTCCCGCTTCGACCGGAACTGGTGCTGCTGCTGATTTGACTGCGCGAGTCATTCCAAAATTGACACTGTGCTGTTGTACGTCCTCAGAGATCGACAGAACCTGTCCGACGCTGGCACCGGCGGCGGCAGCGAATAACTCGGCCCGTCTGCGGGCGTTGACCATTGCCTGCTTGCGCGCCTCGTCTTTCAACGTCTCGGCCGTGCTCACTTCGAAGGCGATGCCACCCATTTGGGTCGCACCCAGCGTCAAAGCCGCATCGAGAATGTCTCCGATCCGCTTCAGGTCGCGGACGGTGATCCTGACTTGGTTGTTGGCGGTGTAACCATTGACGACAGGGGGCTTGCCGTCGCGCGGTGCCGTGTAGCGCGGGCTGACATTGACAGCCGTGGTTTGAATATCTTTGGCGACGATTCCTGCGGCTTTCAGGCCATCGACAAGCTTCGTCATTGCCGAGGTGTTCGATGACATCGCCTCGCGTGCCGTCGCCGCTTCGGTTTGTACGCCCGTGCTGATCGACGCCAGATCGGGGGTAGCGCTAACGTGGCCGGACGCTGTCACGCTGACAGTGCGTTCGTTCATGCGTGAATTCTCCAGGGGGGTGCTTTGTGCGCTGGCCGTCGTCTTGGCGAAAGCCGCAATACAGGCGACGATCGCGAAGGCGTGCACAAACGATCGACAGGGTTTGGTCTTCATCGGCTTCGGCTCCAAAGCGGCGACGGCTAAAGGTACCCGAATGTGAAGCTCGCACATGTTTGCGGCAATAATTTCACGCACCGACACTCGCTTTTCCAGGACAGGCAATCGTAGTCGGATGCAGGGTAATCAACTCGGTTTCAGCCGGGTTTTTTACGATCCGGATAGCTGCGCGCCATGCCGTCGCGGACATCGTTCTGGATGCCATATTGGGGAAAAGGATATCGCAACCCGTTCTTCGCCAGCGCCTCCATGCCCGATATTGCCTTGGCGATAAATTCGGGCGGCAGCGCCATCAGCATTTCATCGTCCAAAACGCCGCCGTAGCGCCGCTCGGCAAAGCACGGGATTGAGAGAGACGGCAGCCGCGTAACCAGCGCTCGGCCCCAACTGTCGGCGCAGGCCGTCTCACCCACAACGCTCCAGTCGAAGCGCTTGTAGCCCACGTATTGCAGTCCATTTATGAAGTAGATCATGGCACCCGGCGTTGCGTAGAACAATGCAATGTCAGGATTTTCGAGCCGCCCTGTACTCAGCGGTCCGACGGCGAGTGCTTCGTAGCGACCGTCGGGCACACATGTGAGCGCTTCTTGTCGTGCACCGGCATCTTCGAGCGTGCCGTGCCAGACACCGACTGTATGCTTTCCCGAACGCCACCCGTCGGTCTTGGCGTTGCCGAGGCCGACGACAGCGCGGCATTGATCGCCAACCAGATTTTCCGCCGTTATGCCTACGGTCCAACCGAGCCTGGCTGCCTGGCCGACGATCTGATCCAACGTGTGCACACTCGTCGGTCGTCGGATCTTCGGGATCGCTTCCATGTCCTCGGCGCGTTCGAACAGCTTCATGCCGAACGGCTGCGAACGCAACTTGAGGAGGCGTTCCAAGTCGGCGGCGAGACGCGGTAACGAGGTCGTGGCGGCGCTCGTTTTGAATAGTTGTTCGGACATGGTCCCCTCGTCGATTGCTTTCTGATCGGGCCTGACCCTACGCTGCCCGCACAATTTCGCCAAAGCGAGTTTAGCGGCGACGCGCATGGAGCGATGAGAAACGGCGCTAGGTCGACCGCTTCTCGCGCGCGGTGACAGCCAGGCACAGCTGCGTGAACAGGACCTGGGCCGCAATCTGCGCCGTGTTGGTTGTCGCATCGTATTGGGGCGCGACCTCCACCACGTCGGCACCGATTACGTCCAGCCCCGACAGCGCCCGCAGCAGGGCCAATACTTCACGTGGCATCAAGCCGCCGACCTCGGGTGTGCCGGTGCCGGGCGCGAAGCCGGGATCGACGCTGTCGATATCGAACGAAAGGTAGACAGGGCCTGCGCCGGCAACCTGCCGGGCTTGCGCGGCCACCGCTGCGATACCCATCGCTGCGACGCGTTCTGCATGCAGCACCGTCATGCCGCTGTCGGTTGAGAACTCCCAGAGATAGTCGGCGCCACCGCGAATGCCGATCTGGATCGTGCGCTCGGGATCGAGCACGCCGTCCAGGACCGCCTGGCGGAAAGGACCGCCGTGATGGAACTTCGAGCCCTCGTAGATGCCGCTGGTATCGCAGTGGGCGTCGATGTGGATCATGCCGACGGGGCGGTCGCGGCCGAGCGCGCGCAGGATCGGATAGCTGATCGAGTGGTCACCGCCGACGCAGAGCGGGACGACTCCAGCAGCCGCGATCGCCGTCAGATGGGCTTCGATGTCGGCATGGCAAGAGGCGAGATCGAACCTGCTGCGGAAGGGCACGTCGCCAATGTCGGCCACGCGCGCCTGTTGCAGAGGGGCCTGCCGCAGAACGTGTTCCCAGGGTCCGATGCGCTCGATGGCGCGCACAGCACGGGGACCCAGACGTGCGCCTGCACGGTTGGTGACACCGAGATCCATCGGCACGCCCACCAGCGCAAAATCGAGGTCCGCAAGATCCGTACCCCCTAGGGGTTGTGGCCGGTATGGCGCCGACATGAAAGTCGCGACACCCGCGAACGGCCACACGCGTTTGTCGCCGGTGAACTGTCCCGCAGCAACTCGGGCGAACGTGGGATCGTGGATCTCGCTGCCACTGCCACCAGCATACTTGGCGCGCAGAAGGTCGGTTTTTAAAGAGTCGCTCATCCGGTTAGCTCGTGGTGTTTCGCCGAGGCGTAAACGTGCGCAGGTCGTCTCTGGATTGATCGCCGTCAGTATCGACGCGGCAATCGGACATGTCACTGACATTGCAGTGCGTAGTCGTTCAAATTCCGTTTGACAATTGCGGTGTACCGCAACACCAAGAGCCCGCACCGAGCATCGCGGACGTGGTGGAACCGGTAGACACACAGGACTTAAAATCCTGAGGCCGCAAGGCCGTGCGGGTTCGACTCCCGCCGTCCGCACCATGTGTTTTAAGATGTTCAGATGGGGCTGCATTTGTTCTTTTTTTTGACAAATGACGGTCTGCCGCGGCGGGTCCGCATTCCGACACCATCACCGTTGTCGTCACGCACGTGGTCGGGTGCCGTAGGAATTGAGGTGCCAAAGTCGATCTTGTCGCGAAGTTGTTCTTCGCGCGGGACGCCGAAGCGGCTACAAGACCGCTCCGAACCTTTGCGTGAGCCGTCCCATGCCATCCAAATCTGCTGCCGCAAGCGAACTGTTGCTCGAACTGTTCTCCGAAGAGATTCCGGCGCGCATGCAAGCCCGCGCAGCCGAGGATCTGCAGAAGCTCGTGCTCGAGGGACTAAAGGAGCAAGGGCTGCCGGTCGGCGCAGCGCTCGCCTATGCGACGCCGCGACGGCTGACGCTGCATATCTCCGACGTGGCGCTGCAATCGCCTGCAGTTTCGGAGGAGCGGAAGGGGCCGCGCGTCGGCGCGCCGGAGCAGGCCATCGCCGGATTTCTGAAAAGCGCCGGCATCGCCTCGATCGGCGAAGCGGAAATCGTAACCGATCCGAAGAAGGGCGACTTCTATGTCGTCAAGATCGAGAAGGCGGGGCGGGCCGCCACGGCCATCATCGCCGACGTGGTGCCTGAGGTGATGCGCAGATTCCCGTGGCCGAAATCGCAGCGCTGGGGGGCAGGCGATTTTCACTGGGTGCGACCGCTGCAATCGATCGTTTGCCTACTTGGCGGCGAAGTCGTGCCGTTCGAGATCGCGGGAATTGCGTCGGGCAACCTGACGCGGGGGCATCGCTTCCACGGCAACGCGCCGTTCGAAGTGAGCGGCTTCGAGGACTACGGTACCAAATTGCGGGAACATAAAGTGCTGCTGCCGGCGTCCGAGCGGGCAGGGTGGATCGCCGAGCAGGCGCGCGCGTTGGCCAAGGCAGCCAAGCTCGAACTGGTCGACGACGATGCGCTGACGACGGAGAATGCCGGGCTGACCGAATGGCCGACGGTGCTGATGGGCGCGTTCGACACGGCTTTTCTCGATGTGCCGGGCGAGTGTCTCACGACTTCGATGAAGGCGCATCAGAAGTGTTTCTCGCTGCGCGATCCGAAGACGAAGGCGCTTACCAATCGCTTTCTGCTGGTGTCCAATCTCGTTGCGCCGGACGAGGGCAAGCAGATTGTCGGCGGCAACGAAAAGGTGATCCGTGCGCGGTTGTCGGATGCCAAGTTCTTCTGGGATCAGGACCTTAAGCGTCCGCTCGACGAGATGGCCTCGCAGTTGAGCGGCATCACATTCCACGAGAAGTTGGGCAGCCAGCGTGATCGCGTCGAACGCATCGCCGAGATCGCACATGCGATCGCCGGTGCGGTCGATGCCGACGCCGACGCTGCACGCCGCGCGGCGCAACTGTGCAAGGCGGACCTGGTGTCGGGAATGGTCGGCGAGTTCCCGGAGCTGCAGGGGCTGATGGGCCGGTACTACGCGGAGAAGGCGCGCGCCAACCCGGAGATCGCACGTGCCATCGAATTGCACTACAAGCCGAAGGGCGCGAGCGATACGGTGCCGAAGGCGGAAGCCGGCGATGCCGTCGCCATCGCGGTTGCACTGGCGGACAAATTGGATACGCTGGTCGGCTTCTGGGCGATCGGCGAGAAACCGACCGGTTCAGGGGATCCGTATCAGCTGCGGCGCGCCGCTCTCGGGATCATCCGAATTCTGATCGAAAACGACGTGCGGCTGCCGTTGGCGCGGTGCATCGACCAGGTGTT
>JANYHG010000093.1 GCA_025359165.1 Hyphomicrobiaceae bacterium | reverse complement strand
GGTCGCATCGCAACAGGTCATTGCATCGCCATAGAGTGCGGCTTATTCCTCGCCGTGCCTGCCCGCAGTTGGAGAGCCCGATAATGACGAACCCGGTATGGACGAGACTGCGCTCGGGCTTGAGTGCAATGGCTTTGATAGTATCGGGTGCGACGGCCGCGTCGGCGCATCCGCACGTCTCGGTCACGGCCGCAGTAACCGTCAACATCGATAAAGGCGCGATTACCAGCATCAGCCATGTCTGGACGTTCGACGAGTTCTACACCGCACAAGCGTTGGACGACCTGCCAAAGAACAAAGACGGCCTCTACGGCAGGCCCGAACTCGCCGAATTGGCGAAGGTCAACATCGACGGCTTGAAAGAATTCGGCTATTTCACATTCGCCACGCTCGATAAAACCGAATTAAAAGTTGGCGACCCCAATCCAAACGAATATTGGCTGGAGCACTTGAACGGTGTGCTGTCACTGCACTTCACTGTACCCCTCGAAAAACCCGTTTTGGCCGATGCGAAAGGCTTCGGAGTTGTCCTCACCGACCCAAGTTACTTCATAGCGTTCGAGCTTGCGGCCAAAGACGGCGCGAAATTGAATGCCGGCGCTCCTCCGAATTGCAAAATCGAAGTGGCTGAGCAGAAAGACGAAACTCCGGAAGAGAAGAAGCTTGGTGGAGCCTTCGCCCAACAGATGAGTAGTGCCGCGATGCTGGGAAGCGGAGCCCCGAAAATGATTTCCGTCCGCTGCAACTGAACGGGCCGGACGACTGTTGGATAGAGTTGGGGAACTTTGCTGAGACAACGGCGTTACTCGGCGACGAGTGGGGTGTCGAATGTCTTCAAACGTGAAGTTGCAGGATAGCGGACAAGCGGAAATTCCGCGCGCATCTCGCTTACTATTGGAAAAGCACACTTTTCTGATCGGCGGGGGCGGACTTGGCCGGTTGATCGAAGCGCGCGATTGGGCTTTGACGTCGACAGGTGCACTCCACCATTGGCCAAATTGCCTCAAGACAACCGTCGCGTTCATGTTGCGCTCCAACGTTGCGATGGTGCTGCTGTGGGGGCCTGATGGCGTCATGATCTATAATGATGCCTACGCGATATTTGCTGGCCCCCGGCATCCGCAGTTACTCGGGTCGAACGTTCGAGAAGGTTGGCCGGAAGTCGCGGCATTCAATGACAATGTCATGAATGTCGGCCTCGCCGGTGGGACGTTGAATTACCACGACCAGGAATTGACGCTACACCGCGCGGGGCGTCCTGAACAGGTTTGGATGGATCTCGACTACTCCCCGATTCCCGACGACAACGGCGTCCCGGCAGGCGTGATCGCCATCGTTGTCGAAACGACCGACCGGGTCCAATCCCGTCGCTGGCAGGCCGGCGAACGCGAGCGTCTGCGTCAATTTATCGACCAGTCCCCCGGGTTCATGTCGATCATGTTGGGCCCCGATCACGTCGTCGACCACACCAACGCGGCACATGACAAGCTGACCGGCGGTCGGGCATTGGTTGGTAAGCCCGTACGACAAGCGCTTCCGGAAATCGAAGCGCAGGGGTTTGTCGAACTGTTGGATGAAGTTTACCAAACCGGCATTCCGTACAGCGGCCTCTCGTTACGCGCCGCGTTCACTCACCCAAACCAAGACGGCGAAGACGAACGCTTCCTCGATTTGAGCTTGGGGCCGCTGCGTGGTCCCGCCGGAGATGTTATCGGCGTCATAGCGCAGGGTCATGATGTCACCGATCGCGTCGTCGCCGAGCGTTCGCTCCGTGGCAGCGAAGCACAATTTCGTTCTCTAGCCGAGGCCCTGCCCAACCATGTCTGGGTCGCTTCCCCGGATGGCAAATTGACATGGCTGAATTCCCGCGTGTGCGACTATGCAGGCGTGCCCGAAGCCGCGCTCTTGGACGACGGCTGGGCGTCGATCGTCCATGCCGAAGATATCGGAAGAGCGGCCACGGTGTGGAGACATGCTTTGGAAACCGGCTCACCATACGAGGCGGAGTTTCGCTTGCGCCGTAACGACGGCGATTATCGATGGCATCTTGCGCGGGCCGTTGCTGCGCGCGGCACTGACGAGCAAATTACGCACTGGATCGGCACCAACACCGACATCGAGGACCACAAACGTATCACCGAGGCGCTCACCTACAGCGAGCGGCGCTTGCGCATCTCCCAGAACGCTGGAGGCATCGCATCGCTCGAACTTGATATCGCATCCGGCACCGTGGTCGGCTCCGACCGTTTCTGGTCGATTTGGGGGCTGAGCCAGCGCGACAGCATTCACATCAGCGAACTCGAAAAAATTGTTGTGCCGCAAGACCGCCACGTCCGCTCGAATGAGGAAACGCGCGTCGCGGGTACCGCTGTCACGTCTGTCGAATATCGCGTCAGACGACCCGATACCGGCGAACTGCGTTGGCTGTCACGAACGATAGAGTTCATTCGCGACCAAACCGGCAAACCAACCAAGATGTTCGGCGTTATGCAGGACATCACCGAACGCAAAGAGGCGCAGTCGCGCCAGGAATTGCTGGTTTACGAATTGGAACACCGCATCAAGAACATTCTCGCGATGGTATCTGCGATCGCGGCGCAGACGTTGCGCAATGGCGACCTCGAAGTGGTCCGCGAAACCTTCCGCGAACGGTTGAACGCGCTTGCCAGGGCCCACGATATTCTCAACAAAACGCGATGGACGAAGGCTTCTCTGCACGAAGTTATCGCCAGCTCCATCACCGCCGTGCCGGGCGATCGCATCACCGTCGACGGTCCCGCGCTACCGATCAATCCGAAGGCAGCATTGTCGATGGCTCTTGCGGTCAACGAACTGGCGACCAATGCCCTCAAATACGGGGCACTTTCGGCGACGACTGGTCGTGTCGACATCAAATGGTCCATCGAGCATAATTCCGCCGATGCCGGTGCGCCCTTCCGCTGGACATGGCAAGAAACCGGCGGTCCCAAGGTGACGGCACCTACTAGGCGCGGTTTCGGAAGCCTTTTGCTGCAGCGCGTTTTTGCAACCGACTTTAACGGCAAGGTCAATATCGACTATCACCCTGACGGAGTTGTTTGCGTCCTCCAGTCGGCAACGCCGACCATCGGAGGTCACACGGCATGACGAACACCAATCCAAGCATACTCGTAGTCGAAGACGAGGCCTTGCTGCTGATAACGATATCCGACGAGTTGCGGCAGTCCGGCTTCAAGGTTTACGAAGCGACGAATGCCGACAAGGCGATCAAGTTGCTCGAGCAGCACGACGACATTGGCATATTGTTTACCGATATCGACATGCCCGGATCGATGGACGGCCTGAAACTGTCGAGCGCCGTCCGCAACCGGTGGCCTCCGGTCAAGATCATCATCACGTCAGGCAAGACTGCTGGTAACGACCTGCAACTGCCGAGCGGCGGCGTGTTTATGTCGAAACCCTACATGTCGTCGCGGCTGATTGAACAGATCCACACGATGCTCGCGCATTGAGCGGCAGCGCTGCCGACACTCTTAGCTTGATGGTTTGATCTGCAGGCAACGCACGTTTCTCGCGCCAGACCGCATTCTCGATTGAATGACGGAGGCCATTCTGCGCTGTTGCGCGGATGGCTCGCCCGCGTTGCGAGCGCGTGGATTGGGCAGAGCGACCGCCAGAAGCGCCGCTTCGTTTTCCGACAATTCACTTGCGGGCTTGTCGAAATACGCGCGCGCAGCCGCTTCCGCGCCGAACAGTCCCGGCCCCCACTCAGCGATGTTGAGATAGATTTCCATCGTCCGTCGCTTGCCCCACCAGCGATCTGCGACCAGCGTCAGCGGAATTTCAATGGCTTTGCGCACATAGCTTTTGGATGGCCACAGGAACAGATTCTTGGTCACTTGCATGGCGATTGTGCTCCCGCCCCCACGTGAGCCACCTTCGAATCCACGTTCGTAGACGCGCTCGAGTTCGGCGAAATCGACGCCGCGGTGGCCACAAAAACCGGCGTCCTCCGACATGATGACCGCCCGCGCTAGATGCGGCGACATCCGCTCCAGGGGTCGCCAAGCCCGACTGATCGAAGTTCCAGTGAGCTGCTGGCCGAGAATCAGTGTGGTCGTCGGCGGCGCAATCCAGCGGTAGCCGAAAATCAGTCCGGCAACGACGCAACCCGCAGCGAGTATGCCGAACACCAGCACGCGCAACATCAGCCGAAATGTCTTTGCCCGCCCAGGGATCGATGGCGCCCGCACCGTAAGCGGAGGCGTCGGTACCATCGACGATGGTGAATGTGCTACTGGCATCGGCGCAACCGAAGTCGTCGTGGTATCGACGGGACGCGTCGTCCACACGCCCCGTTGCGGCGCGGTCGGCTGATCCTCAGGTCCGGAATCGCGAAAATCGGCCATGAGCAACTGATACGCCGGACTGAACAAAGGATGCTTTCGCACTGTAGGCGTTACTCGATCGCTTGGAAACACGGCCATCATGCGGCAAATTCCAAATCCCTGATCTGACGAACCTCGCGATCCAAGGTCGCGCGGCGCTAATCACCGGACTGCAAATCGTCTCACAAGAGGTTGCGATGGACTTCGAGGCCCAGCTGACGCGCATTCAAGCGGAAATCGAGCACGATTTGCGCCGCCGCGTGCGCGACGCTGCAAATGTTCCCGACCGCCTTCGCACAGCAATGCTCGACGCCGTCCTCGGTGGCGGAAAACGCTTCCGGCCTTTTCTCGTCATGCAAAGCTCGACGCTGTTCGGTGCCGATCCAAAAGCAGCCCTGACGGTCGCGTCCGCCCTCGAAGCTGTTCATTGCTACAGTCTCGTGCACGACGATCTGCCTGCGATGGACAACGATGCGCTGCGCCGCGGCCGCCCGACCGTCTGGAAAGCCTACGACGAATGGACGGCGATCCTGGCTGGCGACGCGCTGCTGACCATCGCCTTCGAGTGGCTTGCAGCGACAGGGTCGGCAGTCGCACCATCCGCACTGCCGACACTCGTGGCGGAACTGGCGCGCGCAGCCGGACCCTCCGGCATGGTCGGCGGCCAGACCCTCGACCTCGAAGCCGACAAGCTCGGCACGCCGCAGCATCCGACTTTGGACCACATCAGACGCCTCCAGGCGATGAAAACCGGCGCACTGATCAGCTTTGCCTGCCGCGCCGGACCAATTTTAGCGGGTCGACCGGCATCTGATCTGGAAGCCATGACGGTATATGGCGAAGCGCTCGGCCTCGCCTTCCAGATTTCCGACGATCTGCTCGATGCGACCGGAACCGAAGACGAAGTCGGCAAGGCCGTGGCCAAGGACGCCGCTGCCGGCAAAGCGACGCTGGTTTCGCTATACGGCCTCGATGGCGCACGGCGGCAATTGGCCGAGTCCCAGGCACGGGCCCGCGCGGCAGTTGCATCCTACGGCGCGCGGGCCGGTGCCCTGATCGAAGCCGTCGACTTCATGGCCGCACGCAAGCGCTGATGCGCCCTGAGCCAACCGAAAGGACAGCTTGCCGCACAGGCCGTGTCCGCGCCGATTGGCGCGTTGACAGTGCACACCCAAATGTCGAGAGTGCGCCGCAACATCGACACATCAAGACATTCACTGGAAAATTGCCTGCCATGGTCCAGCTGACGCTCCCGCGCAACTCCACCGTTTCTTCCGGCAAGACCTGGAACAAGCCCGAAAAAGGCAAAGGCGACTGGAAGCAGTTCAAGATTTACCGCTGGAATCCCGACGACGCCGACAATCCTCGTACCGATACCTACTGGGTCGATCGCAGCTCGTGCGGCCCCATGGTGCTGGACGCCCTGATCAAGATCAAAGGCGAAATCGATAGCACGCTGACTTTCCGCCGCTCCTGCCGCGAAGGCATCTGCGGCTCGTGCTCGATGAACATCGACGGCATGAACACGCTGGCCTGCCTCAAATCCATGGACGACGTGAAAGGCACGGTCAAAATCTACCCGCTGCCGCATCTGAAGGTCGTCAAGGATCTCGTCCCCGATCTCACGAACTTCTATGCCCAGCACGCCTCCATCGAACCTTGGTTGAAGACCACCACGCCGACCCCACCGACCGAATGGAAGCAGGCCCGCCCCGATCGCGAAAAACTTGATGGTCTCTACGAGTGCATTCTGTGCGCGTGCTGCTCGACGTCGTGCCCCAGCTATTGGTGGAATTCCGATCGCTACCTCGGCCCAGCCGCCCTACTGCAAGCCTACCGCTGGGTCATCGACAGTCGCGACGAAGGCACCGGCGACCGTCTCGACAACCTTGAAGATCCGTTCCGCCTCTATCGCTGCCACACCATCATGAATTGCGCCAAAACCTGCCCCAAAGGCCTCAACCCCGCCAAGGCGATCGCAGAGCTAAAAAAGCTGATGGTCGAGCGTCGGGTTTGATCCTGCCGGCGATGCTGCATCGCTAACCGTTTGGAATGAAGGTCGTGTTCACGCCTTGTTAAGACGATCGAATGCTTATATCATCTCAGAGTGATATGCATTTGGAGCCGACCATGAGCGTGATCAAGAAGCAGTTCCACGCAACGGGCATGCCGGTCGACCCGTGTACATTGTTCACTCCGGCTCGCGCTGCCGCCGTTGTCGGCATTTCGCACGAAGAAATCAATCAGTTCATCGATCGCGACCTTCAGATCGCGGAATTAGTGGACATGCGGCTTGTACTGATAGGCGCCGGCCAGCGTTATGTGACCAAGGATGGGCTTTTGGCGATGGTGGTGCTCTCGACCGTCGCGCGCCCGTTCACTCTCGAGCATCGCCGCCAGATTGTTCTGCGCGCCTTGACGAACGCGAGTACCAGAAGTTTGAGCGTGGAAGATGGTAGTGTCGTGATCGATTTGAATCCATCCCACAAACGGCTGCAAGCTGGCCTGGCCTCGTTGAGCGTTGTTGAGGCCGGCGTCACCGTCGATCCAGCGGTCATGTCGGGCGAGCCATGCCTGGCCGGGACGCGCACGCTCGTGCACTCCATTGCCGGTCTTGCCAGCGCCTACGGCGCGGCGGAGGTTAAAAACACCTACGACTGGATCACCGACGCTGAGATCGACGTGGCAGTCCGCTACGCGAAGGCACACCCGCGGCGCGGCAGGCCGGCACGCAGTGCGGCTGCCGTCTTCGATGAAAACGCTGGCAAGAAAAGATCGACGCGCACTACAATCTTGAGATGAGCGCATTTTCGTTTATTACGTTTCTGATGGACGAAGATGTGAGCCCCGCTTTGGTCAAATTGGCCATGAAGCGGGGCTTTCTTGCGCGTTCCGTGAAGAACGACACGTCCCTCACTGGACGTGGCGACCATGTCATCAGCCGATATGCGATCGAAACCAACAGCATTCTCGTCACACGCAATAGCGCTGATTTCCGGGCTATATACCTTGGATACACGGTTCATCCCGGGCTGATTTTGTTCGACAGCGAAAGCACAAAGTTGCTCAAGGCCGCCAACCAGTGCGCCATGCTGGATGCCGTCATCGACGAAATCATCGACAACGGCGAACCGGTTCAATGTGCCCTTAACGTCGTTATTCGAACGGACGCGGAAGTGGTGTATATCGACGTTGATCGGTATTACCTGCCCGACCTAGACTGAGGCGCGTCACAGCAATTTGCGTAAGGAAGTCTAACCATGCTCGATCACGTCGGCATTCCCGTTTCGAACTACGAGACATCGAAGGTCTTTTATTCGAAAGTGCTGAAGCCGCTCGGTTACGAGTTGGTATTCGAGGTGTCCTCGAAAGAAAACGCCGGCAATCCGCAGGCCGGATTTGGCGCGAACAACCAACCGCAATTTTGGATCGGTGTTGGCAAACCGATCAAAGGCCGAGTGCATTTCGCGTTCGTGGCGAAGTCGCGCGACGCAGTCCGCGCTTTCTATGATGCAGCGATGAAAGCTGGCGGCAGCGACAACGGCGCGCCTGGATTGCGGCCGCACTATCACGAGAACTATTACGGCGCTTTTGTCCTCGATCCCGACGGCCAGAACATCGAAGCGGTCTGCCACCTTGCCGAGTAGTACGTAAGCCAAGCGCCGCTGACAGTATTCGCAAGTAATCACGCGTAGAACGCAAAAACCGGAGATCGCGGGTGCGATGCTCCGGTTTCAAGTTTGACGTCGTCAGGGTGCCTCGCTTCAGCCCGTTGGCCCCAGTGCCCAGCCGGGAACAAAGGGCGGAAGCGCGCGACCCGACAAGTCAACGACGCTTCGCAGCAGCCTTCTTGGCAGCTGGCTTCTTCGCAGCAGGCTTCTTGGCGGCAACTTTTTTCTTCGCGGCAGCTTTTGCCATGGGATTTCCCTCTCTCAAATCGTTCGAATCATTTCGAACAAGTCAACTATGCACAAATCTAATTCTGCTGTTGACAGCAAAATCGCTTTCGGTATCGGAATTTCATTTCAACGCTTCCGACTGTTGCCGTTAATCAACATTTTTACTTGGAAAGACGGCACCTTACAGCATCTTGCTCAATGCATGAATCGGCTTAGCCGAGTACGATATTGCAGGTTATGCGTAAAACCACGCAGGAAAATGTGGGTCCGGGGGAATATTCGAATCATTTCAGTACTGTTTCCGGCGAATCGGCATCTCGGTGTCGCGCGGCGTCCGCTGTCGACGCGCGCTAAAAATGCTCACGGCCGGCGACCACGATGACGTGGTCCCGGCCGTGTGATCCTTGGCGGGCAATCTGCCCAAAGCCCGCCATGTCTCATGCCTTGCGGCGAGCAGTTCAGACCTTGACGGCCTTCTTGGCGACGGTCTTGGTAACGGTCTTGCGAGCGGTCGTCTTGCGAGCGACGGGCTTAGCAGCGACCTTGGCTTTTGCAGTCGAACGGCGGGCAGCGCCCGCGCGCTTCACGCTTGCAACAACCTTGACCTTGGTCTTGGCCGGAGCCTTCTTGGCTTTCGTCTTCACGGTCTTTGCGATTTTCGTCATTGGAGTCTTCCTTTCAAGTTGCCCAGTTAGGCCAGTCCATCTCGAATCAGAATGACTGACAGGTTAACTCTTGCCGTCACTTGGTTAACTTTAAGTTAACTGGTTCTACTTGCGCGTCGCGCACGCCGTTGCCGCCATTACTTGGCGCTGCAAAATTCGACCGATCGCGGTGTCGGCCGCACCGCCGCAGAAGGACTGAGCAACATGCGAGAAACCCGCATGAAATATGCACTTCTTTGATTTCGGAGAGCGGCTTGACCACGGACCGTGGAGAGAGTCCCTTGGGGGATCAGGGCTGGGGAACCGGATCGAGAGCGGGCAGTCCGGGTCAAGCTCGCAAGTATGGGTATGACGGATCAATTCGGCGCTATCGCGAGCGAATCATGTCGTCTTCGCGGCGCAATCCGCTCAAACCGGCGATAGAGATCATTGCCCGCACACAGCGCGACAGGATAAAGCAAGCGCTGCATTTTCAATCGGAGCCACACGCATGCCCGACATCTCGATCGCCAGTTTCGACGCCGCCCGCGTGCTCCGCGATCTCTATGCGCTGCGCAAAATCGGTGAATACAAAACCGGCGTGCATCGCCCCGCGTTGTCGCCCGACCATATCGCCTCGCTGGACTGGCTGGCCAAAGCGCTGCCCGCTGCCGGCCTGACGCCGACCATCGACGGCATCGGCAACGTGCTTGGCACGTCTGAGAAACCCGGCAAGAAACTGCTGTCCGGCTCCCATCTCGAAAGCCAGAACCAAGCTGGCTGGCTCGACGGCCCGCTCGGCGTGATCTACGCGCTGGAAGCCGCGCGCGTCATCAACGGCCAACCCGGTTTCGACGGCGCGGTGGAAGTCGCCGCCTGGTGCGACGAGGAGGGCCACTTCGGCAACTTTCTCGGCAGCCTGAGCTACGTCGGTAGCCTCTCGGATGCCGACATCGACGCCGCCACCAACCGTACCGACGGCCGCCGCATGCGCGACGCTCTCGCGGCCGCCGGCTACCAGGGCCGGCCGCGCCTGTACGTAGAGAAGGGCCGCCACGTCGGCTACATCGAGGCGCACATCGAGCAGGGCGACTGGCTTGAAGCCCACGATCTGAAGATCGGCATCGTCACGGCCATCGTCGGCGCGCGCCAGTTCAAAATCGATATCACGGGTGTGCAGAACCACGCCGGCACCACACGCATGGCGATCCGCAAGGATGCCGGTGTCGCGGCAGCCAAACTCGTTGTCGCCCTCGACGACGGTTTTCGCGCGGCCGCCGGTCCACGCTCGGTCTGGACGACCGGCCGCATCACACTCGACCCCGGTGCGCCCAGCATCATCCCTGGCCACGCCGAAGTGCTGTTCCAGTTCCGCGACGACAACCCCGAAATTCTTGACACCCTCGAAGCCGTGCTGCAGGCCACGGTTTTGGCCCACAACACCAAGGGCCCGTGCACGATCACGATCGAAAAGTTGCGCTCCAGCTCCCCCGCCAGAATGAACACTGGGTTCCAGTCCGCGCTGGAAGCAGCAGCCGTCGCCCACGCCGGCGCTAGCCTGACGCATCTGCCGAGCGGCGCCGGTCACGACGCCCAGATCCTCGCCGGCGCAATGCCATCGGCGATGATGTTCATCCCGTCCATCGGCGGCATCAGCCACCACTGGAGCGAAAACACCTCCGACGCCGACATCGCTATGGGCGCGAAAGTATTTGTGGAGGCATGCGCCAAGATATTGGCGGCGGCTTAGAACACTGAGCGTTCGCGATAGATCTGCTTTACCATTTCAGCAACTAGAGAGTGTAAATTGCAACTGCCTGTGCTATCCCTTTTGGCATCCAGATCATCTGGGGGTGGACCGTGTGCGTACTCGGACCCCGATCTGGGAGCTGGTCAGACGGAGCTGCGATTTAGGCATCGTAGCAGGCAGCGTATAACGGCTATTGCGGCAAAGCGCTGTGTCGAGGGTCGAGGCGAAAGCGAAAAACCTGAAACAGTCGTCTGAATAAAATGCCGGACAGGATGGTGCTGGTCACGCTTCGCACCACGCTCGAACGAGGACACATGGCCTCGAACCCCTGAAGCGTTTGATCAACGCGGACGGCTTTTTTCGAGCTGCTCCCCGGCGGCAAAACGGGACGTGGCGTCAAGCCACTTACCGATCACCCGA
>JANYHG010000078.1 GCA_025359165.1 Hyphomicrobiaceae bacterium | reverse complement strand
ACGCTCAACCTCGACATCGATCCGTTGACGCATCCGGCCTGGACCGGCGGCAATCAGCAGTTGATGGATCGCGGCGGTCGTCTGTCGCGCTTCAAAAAGAAGTTCGAAGGCATGTTCTGAGGCGGGTGAGACGTTTGGTTTTCGTCGCAAAACACCTTTGTCCACACCGGCTCGCACCGTGTGGTTTTAACCAGTTCCAGCTCACTTTCTGCCCCATAATAGGGGCGGGACGTGATGCCGGGTGATCGGGGTGTGATGCGTGGCATCACGTCCCGTTTTGCCGCCGGGGATCAGCTCGAAAAAAGCCTTCCGCGTTGATCAAACGCATCGGGGGTTCGAGGCCATGTGTCCTCGTTCGAGCGTGGTGCGAAGCGTGACCAACACCATCCTATCCGGCATTTTATTCAGACGGTTGCTTCAGGTTTTCCGTTCGCACTTCAAACCATCGACACAGCGCTTTGCCGCAATAGCCGTTATACGCTGCCTGCTACGATGCCTAAATCGCAGCTCCGTCTGACCAGCTCCCAGATCGGGGTCCGAGTACGCGCACGGTCCACCCCCAGACGATCTGGATGCCAAAAGCGATAGCACAGTCAGTTGCAACCTGCACGCGCAAGTTGCTGAAATGGCTAACGATCGTTGCGCGAACCGATGCACTTCCGAATGCGCCCTGGCGCTTCGAGCCGGACATTCGGTGGCGTCCGCAACGCAAATGCTCTGTTTAGCGCGCTTTTGCTTTGCCGACTTGAGGTCGTCTTAACGACTATCGCGTAAAAATTGCCGCGCCTACTCACTGGAAGGATTGTGCGTGAGGCCGAATACCTACGTCCTTTAAGGCTCACGTCCTTTATGAGACCCCCGTCCTTTATGACGTCCGTGATGAAAACCGTATGGCAGGAGCCAGTCAACAAAAAGCTCGCGATAAGCGCATTGCTGTTTGGGATCATGCTCGCCACAGCCAGCCAACAAACAGCTGAAGTGGCGACCGCGTATCTGCTCAAGCGAGGCTATACCGACGTCAGTGTCGGGGCTCCGGCCCCGTATTGCGGTCGCGGGCCCATGCTTTTCCCATTCACCGGGCGCTCTAAAACCGGCGAGCCGGTTTCGGGCGAGCTGTCCTTGGGAAATTTTGCTTACCTCTACAGGATCACCTTGCGTAGCCCGTAATGCAGAAGCCACCCGAAGGTCTCGATCGTAGCGCTGCACCACGACCAAGCTGCGGCGGTGCGATCTTGGTCGACGCACCAAATTAAGCCGCCAAACAGCACTTCTTGTGTTTTTTGCCGGAGCCGCAGGGGCAGGGATCGTTGCGGCCGACTTTTGGGCTCGCGCGGAAATACTGCTCGACGGGTGCGTGATGCTGGTGGCCATGATGGTGGTGGCCATGGTTGCAGTCGGGGCCATGGACATGGCCGACGGCACCATGATCGTGGTCATGATCGTGGTCGCAATCGGGGCCGTGCACGTGGGCTGGTGCCGATTTGGTGGTGTCGGTCATAGAGAACCTCTGAAATTCTGCGATTGCCGGCGCGCGCAATGCTACGCTCAGTCCTTGGTCACATTTAGTGTGTCCCCGGGTTTTCGGCTAGTGGGTGAGGCGTGAGTGGTCCGTCGTCAGTCGTGCAGAGTAGGAGTATTCAACTCCTGCACACGCAACCCACCACCCACCATCCACCACTCACGACTGACCACTCACGACTGACACGGAGCCGGCATGACGATCGAACGAAGCGAATTGGCGCGGGCCTGTGATCTGGCGCTCGCCGAGGCCTGGGCTGACGCGCACGCCATCGTGCAGGCCGACGAGGACGACCCCGTCTCATGCTGGATCCATGCTGTCCTGCACAAGATCGAGGGTGACGCCGCCAACGCCCGCTACTGGTATCGGCAGGCTGGCCAGTTCTTTGAAAGCTACGCTGATCCGCGCGCGGAATTGACCGCCATCAAAGCCACGTTGACATACTGACCCTGTTCAAGCCTGCACATGAACCCTGCGCAGCGGTGGGTTGCGAGTGCCGACCGTGGGACTTAGTGTGGCCGTCTAATCGGCTGCGCTCTAACGGCCTAACGCCGCACGACACGAGGGGACTGCGACACCGTGCCTAGCCGCCATCTCTGGCTTCCGCCCGCTCTGGAAATACCGCGTGTGCGGCTCTATGCGTTGGGGCATGGCTTCTCGGTGCTCGGCAGCTGGGTGCATGCGACGGCGCTATCGTGGCTGGTGTTCCGGCTGACCGGCTCCGTGTTCATGCTCGGCGTCATGGGCTTTCTGCTGCAAATCCCGTTTCTGCTGCTCGGCCCCTTCACCGGCCGCATCGTCGATCGCGTGCCGAAGTTGCCACTGCTGATCGCCATCGATATCGCCATCAGTGTTTCAGCATTGGCTTCGGCACTGATGGCGTGGCTGGACGTGCGCAATGTCTGGCTGTTTCTGGCCGCCGCCGTGCTGCACGGTTCGCTCAACGCATTGGAAATGCCGACCCGGCAGGCGCTCCTCGCGCGCATCGTCGAGGATCGCGCGCTGATGCCGAGCGCGCTCGGGGTCAGCGCGACGCTGTTCAACGGCGGTCGCATGATCGGTCCGGCCATCGCCGCGCTGGCGTTGCACTATCTGTCGGAGGGCTGGTGCTTTCTGTTCAACGCGCTCAGCAATATCGGTATCATTCTGGCGCTGTTGGCGATGCACATCCCGCCAGAGCCGGTGAGCACGCTGGAAGTTCGCGTACAAGAGGGTGCCTGGGCGTCGATTGCGACGCTGCTGGAACTGCCGGTCGTGCGCCTGCTGGTGCCGATGATGGCGGTGCTGGGTATGTTCGGGGTGCCGTACATTCATTTGATGCCGTCGATTGCGAGCGCTTTTTTCGCCGGCAGCGCAAGCACCTTCGGCCTGCTGATGAGTGCGGCCGGTTTTGGGGCGCTGGTTGCGGCATTCTATTTGTCGATGCAGCGCGGGACCGATCGTCAACGCTTGATGATCGCCTGGGCGCCGCTCATCCTCGGCGTTGCGATGACGCTGTTCGCTACCTCGCGCTGGCTGCCGCTGACGATGCTGCTGCTGGCGATCATGGGCGCGTCGATCATGTGTTGCGCCAATTCGGTCAACGTGCTGCTGCAGCAATCCGTGGGTGACGCATGGCGTGGCCGCGCGATCGGGCTCTATGCCATGTCGTTTCAAGGTGTGGCACCGGTCGGCACCTTGCTGGCGGGTGCGCTGGCGGCTCACATCGGCGTCGCCGCCACGTTCGCGCTGAATGGCCTCGTCATCGTGGCCGCCGCCATGATGGTGCGTCGCCGATTGGCCGAGCAGCCCGACCTGCTCGACAGTGCCACCGCTTTCGCCGAAACCGCACCGGTCATGACGGAACGGGCGCGACGCGTGACCGCCAGTTGAGTGTGTCGGTCGTCGCCCGCGTTTGCGGATCGCTTGTCTGGGCTGCATTTGCCCAGTAGGAAGGCTGCATGACCCGATCCGATTTGCAGCACTATGTGTGGGGACCGCTGTCCCGCCTCGGCCTCGGCATCGCCGTGGTGATCTTCGTGCTCGATCAGGGGCACAAGTGGTGGATGCTGCTCGGCGTCGGAATCCGTGCCAAAGGGCGGATCGTGGCAACGCCATTTCT
This sequence comes from Hyphomicrobiaceae bacterium, assembly GCA_025359165.1. Taxonomy (GTDB): domain Bacteria; phylum Pseudomonadota; class Alphaproteobacteria; order Rhizobiales; family Hyphomicrobiaceae; genus JABFRJ01. Next base: position 1,678 of record JANYHG010000078.1, on the reverse strand, counting down.
CGATTTCGTCTACGTGCTCAATCAGGGCGTCAGCTACAGTCTTTTGACGGGGTCCAGCCAACGCTGGCAATACCTTCTCGCAGGCTTCGCGGTCGTGGCTTCAGGTGCGCTCGTGGTCTGGCTGGCGCGCGGCGTCGAAAACCGGCTAGCGGCGGTGAGCGTCGGCCTGATCATCGGCGGCGCGCTGGGGAACGGGCTGGACCGCATCACCCTGGGCGGTGTCGCCGACTTCTTCTCGCTGCACGCTTTCGGATATTATTGGTATGTGTTCAATATTGCCGACGTGGCGATCGTTGCCGGTGTGGTAGGGTTGCTATATGAGTCGCTGTTTCAGCCGTCGTCCGGGCCACGTGTCGGCCAGAGCCGGGGTGACGCCTCGAAGTCGACGCAAACTCACAGTTGAGTGACCCGAGGGCAGAGTGGCAGAGTGGCAGAGTGGCAGAGTGAAAGTGCGGGGGCACGGTTACGCATGGTTTCAGCTGATGGCAGCTGAGGCTATCCAGACGGGGACCACGAGAGATGACGATCATCACCAAGTCGATTAGTTCTCACCGCTGGTGCCGCCTCGCGGCGTCTGCCGCTCTCGTGGTTGCCATGGCAAGCCTCGGTGCCTGCGGCACCGACACCGAACTCAACGGCAAAGTGTTCGATCTGATGGGCGTCAGTTCCGCGGCTCAGGCCGCCGCCAAATCCGAACCAAAATTGGCCGCCCGCTCGGGTCTCGTCGTGCCGCCGGATGTGTCGCGCCTGCCGGAACCCGGCAGTGGCTCCGATCAAGCCACCGCCGCACTCGCTACGGTCGACGATCCGGACCGGCGACGCGTCATGGCCGCCGCCGAGCGCGAGCGCCTGCACAAGGCGCATTGTTCGGGCGAACTGGCGTGGAAAGAAAAGGCCCAGGATCGCGATTATGTGCCGAAAAGCCCTTACGGTCCCTGTGGTTCCTTGGGGGCGGTTGTCAATCAGTAGCTGCTGTTTTCGGTCGGCAACTCATATGGAGTGTGCGCACCCCGAACGATCTAGCTCGGCTGGGCGTGCTGCGGTGCCGCAAGCCTGTGCATTTCAGCGTATATCACCATGCCACGACCACAATTGCAGTGTTTAACTTCAATTAGATGACGCGACTTGAGCGCCTTTGCTGCACACTTGGTGACCCATACGCCCGTGATGGTGCCTGTGCTGCCCGCATCTTACCGCCCTTCCAGCTTGCATACCGTGCCGCAGTCGCATGAGACTGCCTGTCGCAAACGACACTATGGAGTGATTTGATGCATCTTCCGCCGCGTCGCGCTATTGGTGCCTATCTCCGATCTGCCGCCCCCTCAGTTCTTTCTCTCGTGAGCGCCCTGATGTTCATGCAAAGCTTCGCCTCCATGGCCAATGCGCAGGCGCGTATCTCGGAATTCAAACTCGCCAATGGCATGCAGGTGGTGGTGGTGCCGGACACGCGCGCACCCGTCGTCACGCACATGGTCTGGTATAAGGTCGGCGCGGCCGACGAACCGCACGGCACCTCCGGTATCGCCCATTTCCTCGAGCATCTGATGTTCAAATCGACCGAGAAGATCGCCATCGGCGAATTCTCGAAGATCGTGGCGCGGCTCGGTGGCAACGACAATGCGTTTACCTCGAATGATGCGACAGCCTATTTCCAGCGCGTGGCCAAGGACCGGCTGCC
>JANYHG010000067.1 GCA_025359165.1 Hyphomicrobiaceae bacterium | reverse complement strand
GCGAACACTGAGAACGAAACTGCATCCAATGGCGCCAGCATGCGCCGCACCACACTGGTCGCCATGACCGGATCAAGTGGTCGCCATGCGTCGGAACGCATGGTCGTCATCGTCGGAATGCGCAGGCTGATCAGCCTTTCTTGAGGTTTCAAGTCGAGACACGTTGTTGGCGGCGGCCAAAAACGGTGCGCTCAAGCGCACGCACACCCGACAGCCTCCAGATCCAATGCCGCAGATCGAACGTGCCAAGGCGTCGCTCAAGTTGGGCAGCAGCGATCGAATTTGAGGTTGTGATCCTGGTTGGTGCCGGCCAACATTCGAGAATGTCGCGCGCGCCCACGACCGAACGATCGACCCGGACAACGGCGAGATCAATCATGCTGAATAGCGCCACCGTCCCAGCATCACCGGAAAAACCTGAAAGCACGAAGCCCCCGCTTGAGGGGGCTTCATGCTTCAATGCCCGCGCCGTTACTGGCCTACTTTTGCTCCGCCACACCGGCCTAGAATGACCCCGCCGTTAACAATCGGGTAACCTTCGATCACGCGTGTGAATCCGTCGGGTGGTTCAAACAGCAGATTGTATTCCAGCTGTTCCATCTCGACCCTCGTAGTGGTCGAGGCCGATCTCCTGCTTGAGGTCCTGGAAGTCGCGCTCGATGCGCCAGCGCAATTTCGCCGTGTCGACAAGTTGCGCGATAGTCGTCTCGGCGGGCATCGTCGAGAGCCAGTATTTGAGCGGCTCGTCTTTATCCTCCGGCCATTCGATCAATTAGGCCTTGGCGACGCATCAGTCGGTGTCAATCAGTTCGGGATGGCGCCTGGTGAGATCGACCGCAATCCGCAAAACTTCCGACATGTGCTGTCGGATGGCGCGTTCGGCGGATGCCGGTTTATTGTCGATGACGGCGCCCAAAATGGCTTCGTGCTGCGCGATCAGGAGCGCCACCGGCGTGACCGCAGGCAGGCTCAAGAACCGCACGCGGTCGAATTGCACCTTCTCGCGCTCGATGATCGCCCACACGCTGTCGAGATCAACCAGCCGCGCGAACCCGCGGTGGAACTCGTCGTCGAGTTCTGTGAAGCGTTCCGGATCTCCGTCCGCCGCGACCGCTGGCGCCATGATGATCGGGATGCCGATCGCCTTTGCGTTTCTGCTGGGGACTGTGACCGCATCCTGGTTCACTGCATTGCCCTGCCATTACGTTCGCGTAGGGATTTCGAGAGGAGCACCGCGCGGCCATCCTGCCGGTTACAGACGCTATCGGCCACTAGCTCCCGGACGATGGTTCAACTCAGTGCAGGATGAGGAATACGTCCGGCGCTATACTGCGGAAATTCTCGCCCTACTGAGCCCGAAAGCGCTGCTCACTGATTTAGCGAGGATCAGTGGCGGTTCGCCCGTCGCCCTATTGTGCTTTGAGCGTTGCCAAACGGATGACGGTTGGTGCCATCGCGGACTATTCGCGCGCTACTTGGAGCACGAAACCGGTCTCAAAATTCATGAGTTCGGATTTGAGCACCTTGGGTGTGGAGCGAGGCATCCCATGCTGCCGCCGCACCTTCTATGCGCCGCGTCCTGCAAATAGGGAGCCTGGAGTCAACGCTGCTTGGAAGCGACGGTCAACGTCACTGCATCCGTGGCGTGAACATGCGGGACACGCGAGCGACTGCATCCCGATAGGCCACCCGTGGAGCCGTCGAGGGGCGGTTTGCGTTTCAGCCTCAAGAAAAAACGGGAAAGGACAGCCGATGCATCATGAAGACCTGACGTTCACCGCCGGATTCAGAGTATCGATTGGCAATCAGCGCTCTCAAGGAGCAGTGATGGTGCTGGCAGTCGGGGCAGCCGAAGGTGGGCCCACCAATCGGCACGGTGGCGCGGATCAGTGGCTCCTTGTCATGGACGGCACCGGCATGGCCATCATCAACGGACGTGAGCTGCCGTTGCAGCCGGGCGCACTCGTCCTCATTGAACAGGGCGACACACACGAGATCCGCAACACCGGCCGAGCGCTGCTCAAGACAGTCAACATTTACATGCCGCCGGCCTATAACGCCGAGGGCGAGGAACTTGCCGCTGGCGACGCCGGAATTCGCCAGTGAGTAAAAGCCATTGCGGCAACTCCTCGGAGGTCAGGTCGACGCGTGAAGATCGCATCGTTCAACATCAACAACGTCTACAAACGTTTGCCCGTCCTGCTTCGCTGGCTTCGCGAGGCCCAGCCGGACGTCGTGTGTCTGCAAGAGCTGAAGTGTGATCAGAACAGCTTTCCCGTCGCTGCGATAAGCGGGGCGGGCTATCATGCGGTCTGGGTTGGACAGAAAACGTGGAACGGTGTGGCAATCCTTGCGAAAGGAAGGCCGCCGGAAGTGACGCGAACCGCCTTGCCGGGCGACCCCGACGATAAGCAGAGCCGCTATCTTGAGGCGGCGGTGAATGGAGTTCTGATCGGCTGTATCTACTTGCCGAACGGCAATCCACAACCAGGGCCAAAATTCGACTACAAGCTTGCGTGGTTCGAACGTCTGATCAAGCACGCGCGTGCGCTCAAAAAGGCAGGCGTACCAGTGGTACTCGCGGGTGACTTCAATGTCGTGCCGACGGAGTTTGATATTTACGAACGGCACTCCTATGCCAATGACGCGCTGTTGCAGCCAGAGAGCCGGATGGCATATGCGCGACTGGTAAAGCAGGGCTGGACCGACGCACTGCGGCACCTTCGACCGGATGAGCGCTTCTTCACCTATTGGAGCTATCTGCGAAACCGCTGGCTCCGCAACGCCGGCCTTCGCCTCGATCATTTTCTCATCAGCACTGATGTTGCTGCGCGTCTGACATTGAGCGGTGTCGATCGCGACGTGCGCGGATACGAGGGGGCCAGCGATCACGCGCCCGTATGGATAAAAATCCGAGGGTGATTGTGGTTGGAAAGAAACCGTCAGCGGAAAAGAGGACGATTGTCCCGATTGAATTTTTCAATCGACCTGCAGCGCTGGTCGCCCGAGATCTCATTGGGAAGATCATCGTGCGTTCGCTTGGACCTTCGGTG
>JANYHG010000045.1 GCA_025359165.1 Hyphomicrobiaceae bacterium | reverse complement strand
TTGTGCAGCAGCATGCAGTAACTCTGCCGTTCGCCACGACCGACGCGGCCGCGCAACTGGTGCAACTGTGCAAGGCCGAACCGCTCGGCATGTTCGATCACCATGACCGAGGCATTGGGAACGTTGACCCCGACTTCGATCACCGTCGTCGACACCAGGATCTGCAGCTTATTGGCCGAAAACTCAGCCATCACGCGATCTTTTTCCGCCGGTGCCATCGCACCATGCATGAGGCCTACCGCGTCACCAAAAAATTGCCTGAGGTGCGACCAACGCTCCTCGGCGGCAGCCAACTCCGACACGTCGGAGCTTTCGATGAGCGGGCATACCCAGTAGATTTGCGCACCACCTGATATGGCGCGCTTCAGCGCTTCGATCACGTCGTGCAACCGTTCCAAAGCCGGCGCGGTGGTTTTGACGGGCTTGCGGCCGGCGGGTTTTTCGTCGAGGCGCGAGACATCGAGATCGCCGTAATGCGTCATCAGTAGCGTGCGCGGGATCGGTGTCGCGGTCATGACCAGCACGTTGGCACCGCCGTCGCGGCCCTTGTTCTGCAGGGCCATGCGCTGATGCACGCCGAAGCGGTGCTGCTCGTCGATGACGGCGAAGGCCAGATCCTTGAAGGCGACGTCGGGCGAAAACAGCGCGTGCGTGCCGATCAGAATATCGATGTCGCCGGACGCCAGATGCGCGAGCACGAGATCGCGGGCTTTGCCTTTCTCGCGGCCCGTCAGCACGGCGAGACGCAGCCCGGCCTTCTCGGCGAGCGGCGCGATGGTCTCGAGATGCTGTCTGGCAAGCACTTCCGTGGGAGCCATGAGGGCTGCCTGCGCGCCGGCTTCGACCGCAATCGCCATCGCCATCAAGGCCACCACGGTTTTTCCCGAGCCGACGTCCCCCTGCAGCAGTCGCAACATTTTGTGCGGCGCGGCCATATCCGCCGAGATTTCCGCCAAAGCGCGGGTCTGTGCCCCGGTCAGCGCCCATGGCAATGCTTTGGCCAGCGCCGCACGCAATTTGCCGTTGCCCGACACGGCGCGACCGCGTTGCGTTTTCTGCCCCTGCCGCACGAGGCCGAGCGCCAACTGCCCGGCGAGCAACTCGTCGTAGGCCAGCCGTTGCCGCATGACCGACCCCGGCGAAACGTCGCCCGCATCGGCGGGGCGATGCATGCGCGTCGTCGCGGTTTTGAGATCGGGCCAGCCGCGCTGCGCAAGCCACGCCGCATCCAGCCATTCGACCACTACGGGCATCTTGTCGGCTGCCTGCCGGCACGCCTTCTGCAGGATTTTACCCGACAGCCCCGCCGTCAGCGGATAGATCGGCTCCAGCATCGGCAGATCGTCGCGGCGATCGGGGGCGACGATATAATCGGGATGCGTCATCTGCATCTGGTCGTTGTAGCGTTCGATGCGGCCGGACACGAACCGCACTTCGCCCTCCGGCAACTGACGCGCGACGAAGCTGTGCTCAGCATGAAAGAAGATCAGTTCGAGACGTCCCGTCTCATCTTCGGTCGTGACCTTGTAGGGGGCCTTCTTGTTGCCGCGTGGGCTGGGCTTGTGTTTGAGCACGCGCACTTCGAGCGTGACGATCGTGCCCGGGACAGCGGTCGAAACCGTCGGCGTCGCGCGACGATCGATGACACCGGTCGGCGTGTGCCAGACAAGATCGACGACGCGCGGCTCGGTGATTCCCGGCGGCAGGCGCAGCGCCTTCTTCAGCAGCAGATCCACGCGCGGCCCGATCCCGGTCAAACTTTGGGCGGACGCGAATAATGGAGTGAGCTGGGAGGGACGCATGAGGACGCTGACTGAACCTGTTGTCTGAGCCTCTGCAGGCTCCGGCATTGGAACAAGGACAACTGAACCGCCACCTTGCCGTTTAGTGCGGGTAGGCTATACCACAGCCGCAGCGAGCGCATCCAATCTCGATCAACTGATCCACAGACGCGCTTGCAGCCATTCCGAGCGTTGAAACCCGCGGCAAACATGTCGCGGGCGCGCGCGTTGCTCGCGTCGAGTTTTACTCGCGCCGGGTCTGTTCCAGAGGTGTTCGATGACGATCAAGCCAGAGCCGACCGAACGTGCCGCCCAAGCCACCCTGGAGACTGCCGCCGCCGCACCGACGGCAGATCTCGACAGCCGTCGCAGGCGGGCTGCCTACCGCGCCAACTATCGCGGTACCAAAGAGATGGATTGGCTGCTGGGAAAGTACGCCGAAAGTAAACTTGCCGGCATGGACACCGAGGCCTTGACGCATTTCGAGCGTTTCCTGGTGCTGCCCGACCCGGAACTGAATGCCTGGCTGCTCGATCCCAAGCGCATCACCGGACTGGAATTTGCGGAACTGGTGGACGATATCCGGGCGTTTCATGGTCTCGACGGCACGCTCGACAAACCCATGACGGCTGCGACCACAGGAACTGAGCGATGAGTATCGGCGGCGCTGGCAACATCTTAAAACAAGGCGCGAAACTGGAACAGTTGGCCGGCGTGCCCGAAGGACACGATGCACTCGTGCTCGGCCGCATGGCGCTGGCGGCGGCGGCGCGCACGGAGAGTGCACCGCTGCTCATTCATGTCGCCCGCGACGACCGGCGGCTGGAAGCCATCGCCAGTGCGATCGCGTTTTTCACGCCCGCGGTCAAGACGATGGCCTTTCCGGCCTGGGACACGGTGCCTTACGATCGCATCGGGCCACATGCCGACATCATCGCGCGGCGCATTACGACGCTGTCGCGGCTGGCGATCACCACCACGCGCAAAGATCCGACGGTGCTGCTGACGACGGCCAACGCCATATTGCAACGCGTGCCGCCGCGCGCGTTCGTCAAGCAGGCCCTGCGCCCGCTCGCGCCCGGCCAACGCATCGACATGAACCGGCTCGTGCAGCGGTTGTCGCTGGCCGGCTATCAACGCACCGGCACCGTTATGGAAGCCGGCGAATTTGCGGTGCGCGGCGGCATCGTCGATCTGTTTCCGCCGGGCCGGCAAACGCCGATCCGGCTGGATTTCTTCGGCGATACGCTGGAAACCATCAAGAGCTTTGATACCGACACGCAGCGCTCGCAGAAGCCGGTGCCGAAAATCGTGCTGATGCCGATGAGCGAGATCGCGTTCGGGACAGAAACGGAAAGCCGCTTTCGCCAGAGCTACATCGAGTTGTTCGGATCGGGCGCCGGCGACGATCCGCTCTACGAAGCGGTGAGCTCAGGGCAACGCTACCCCGGCCAGGAGCATTGGCTGCCGCTGTTCCACGAGACGCTGGAGACGCTGTTCGACTATGCGCCGGATGCGCCCGTCAGCTTCGATCATCTGACCGATCAAGCCATCGCCGAGCGACACACCCAGATCGCCGATCATTATCAGGCCCGCGTCGATGCACGGGAAATTTCGACGTTCGGAGCCGACCCCTACAAGCCCGTGCCGCCGGATCGCATGTTTCTCACCGAAAAGCTGTGGGCCGCGGCGTTGAAGGGCAAGACAGTCAGCCAATTCTCGCCGTTTGAGACAGCCGATGTGGAGGGCGCGCGCACCGTCACCTCGTTCGGCGGCCGGGTTGGGCGAAACTTCGCTGCCGATCGTGGCGTCGAAGGCCATTCGGTGTTCGATGCGGTGCGCAGCCATATCCGTAAACTACAGAGCGACAAACACCGCGTCGTGGTGGCGGCGTGGAGCACCGGCGCGCGCGAACGCCTGTACGGCCTGCTGAAGGATCACGGCATTGGCGTGCAAGATATCGTGCGTATCGAAACGTTGCCGGAAGCCGACGCGTTGCCGAAAACATCTGTGGCGCTTGCGGTTCTTGGTCTCGAGCATGGCTTCGAGACGCCCGATCTGGCCGTCATCGCGGAACAGGATGTACTCGGCGACCGGCTGGTGCGGCCACGGCGCAAGGCGCGCAAAGCCGCCGACGTCATCTCGGAAGCCACCAGTCTGTCGGAGGGCGATCTGGTGGTCCACACCGACCACGGCATCGGTCGTTTCGTCGGGCTGAAGACCATCAGCGCGCTCGGCGCGCCGCACGACTGTCTGGAACTGGAATATGCCGGCGGCGACAAACTCTACCTGCCGGTCGAAAACATCGAACTGCTGTCGCGCTTCGGCTCCGAGCAAAGCGAGAGCCAGCTCGACAAGCTTGGTGGTGCCTCCTGGCAAGGCCGCAAGGCGCGACTGAAACAGCGCCTGTTGGAAATTGCGTCGGAGTTGATCAAGGTCGCAGCCCTCAGGCAGCTGCGCGAAGCACCGGCCATTGCGCCGCCGATCGGCAGCTACGAGGAATTCGTCGCGCGCTTCCCTTACGAGGAAACTGAAGACCAGGCATCGAGCATCGAAGCGGTGCTGGCGGATCTCAACTCCGGCCGGCCGATGGACCGCCTGGTGTGCGGCGACGTCGGCTTCGGCAAGACGGAGGTGGCTCTGCGAGCCGCGATGGTGGCGGCGCTCGGCGGTTTTCAGGTGGCCGTCGTAGTGCCCACGACTTTGCTGGCACGGCAGCATTATCGCACGTTTGCTGCACGCTTTCAGGGACTGCCGGTTCGTATTGCGCAGGCCTCCCGCATGGTGACGCCGAAAGAACTGGCCGACACCAAGGCCGAATTGAAGAGTGGCCAACTCGACATTGTCGTCGGGACGCATGCGCTGCTGAGCAAATCGATCGACTTTGCGCGTTTGGGTTTGCTGATCATCGACGAGGAGCAGCATTTCGGCGTGTCGCACAAGGAACGCCTCAAACAGCTGCGCGACGACGTGCACGTGCTGACGCTGTCAGCAACGCCGATCCCGCGCACGCTGCAACTTGCCCTGTCTGGGGTGCGCGAACTCTCGCTCATCACGACGCCGCCAGTCGATCGCCTCGCTGTGCGCACGTACATCTCGCCGTTCGATCCGATCATCATTCGCGAGGCGCTGCGACGCGAGCGCTATCGTGGCGGACAATCGTTCTATGTTTGCCCGCGGTTGACCGACCTCGACGACGTCATCGAATTCCTCAACGAGCACGTGCCCGAACTGCGGCTCGCCAAAGCGCACGGACAACTGTCGTCGACCGAACTCGAGGACGTGATGGTCGCGTTCTACGAGGGCAAATACGACGTGCTCGTTTCGACTGCCATCGTGGAGTCCGGCCTCGACATTCCCAACGCCAACACGATGATCGTCCATCGCGCCGACATGTTCGGACTGGCGCAACTCTACCAGTTGCGCGGACGCGTCGGCCGCTCCAAGACGCGCGCTTACGCCTATTTCACAACGCCATCGGGCAAGCATCTGACGCAGGGTGCCGACCGCCGCTTGAAGGTGCTGCAGTCGCTCGATCAACTGGGCGCAGGCTTCTCGCTGGCCAGCCACGATCTCGATATTCGCGGGGCCGGCAACCTGCTCGGCGACGAACAGTCGGGGCACATCCGCGAAGTCGGCTTCGAGTTGTATCAATCGATGCTGGAAGACGCGGTGGCGGCGCTGAAGGGTGGCGATCTCGCACCGCAGAACGAGGAGCAGTGGAGTCCGCAGATTGCGCTCGGTACGGCGGTCCTCATTCCAGAGGCGTACGTGGCGGATCTGCAGTTGCGGCTCGGACTTTACCGGCGGCTATCGACACTCGACCGGCGTGCCGACATCGACACGTTCGCGGCCGAAATGGTGGATCGCTTCGGACCGTTGCCGGACGAAGTGGCGGCCCTGCTCGACGTTATGGAGATCAAGGCGCTGTGCCGAACGGCGGGAATAGAAAAGATCGACGCCGGCCCCAAAGGCGCGACGATCGGCTTCCGCAAAGGCGAGTTCGCCAATCCCGAGGGCCTGGTGCGTTACATCACCGTGCACCGCGCCACGGTGAAGTTGCAGCCCGATCAGCGGCTGCTCGTACGCGGTGAATGGACGGACGCCGGTGTGCGCCTGAAGGCCGTGCGCGACTTCGTCACCAAACTCGCCGAGATCGCCAAGTCGCCGCGCAAGGCCGCGTAAAGACGGTTTTAAAAGGGCGGGCGGTCTGGAGGGACGCGGCCCTCCAGTGGGGTTTGGGGCTAGCCCCAACTCGCGCGCCCGCGCGAAATGCAACGACACCCAAATGCGAACGAAGCAAGATTCGGGTCGCGCCGCGCGAGGCTCGTGTGCTTGATGGCCTCGAACACGCAATCGAGACCGCCACGATGCTGCCATCCAAGCCCAAAACGTTTCCAAAACTCGCCGTCGCTTCGATCGCGGCCAACTTCGCCGATCAGATGATGCTGGCGTTGTTGCCGCTGGTGCTGGTGGGGGCCGGGGCCAGCGCGCAAACGATCAGTACAGTCGTTGCGGCCCATGCGGCGGCGTGGCTGCTCGTGTCGATGCCGACAGGTGCTTATGCCGACGCCACGTCGCGGCGCACGATCATGACGTTGGGAGCCTGTGCGATCCTGGCTGGTTCTGCGGCTGGTACTGCAGCGCTCAGCTTACGGATCGGTCCGCCCTGGCTGCTGGCGCTATGCGCCTTCACAATTGCCGCAGGCGTCGTGATGCTGATCTTGTCGGTGTTCGCGCTCGTGCCGCGATCAGTCGAGACCGCGAGGCTCGCGTCTTCAAACGGCCTGCTCGAATTTGGCCGCGCGGTGGCGTGCATCGCGGCCCCGATCATCGCGGCGGCGCTGGTGACGCGGCAGCTTGGTAATCTGGGTTTCGTGTTGGCATTCACCGGTGGCCTCTTAGCCCTCGTTGCCACGCGACTGCTGCCCCGCGAAATCGCTCCCGCCGGCAATGGCGTTTCTGTCCTCCAGTCGATCCGCGAGGGAGCGGCCTTTGTGCTGGGCGAACCGATTCTGCGCGCCATTGCGTTCTGCGCGATCGCGTGGAATTCGGCATTTTTTGCCCTGACCGCGATTTTTGCGCCCTATGCCACGAGCGAACTCGGCATGTCGATCGCCGACATCGGCAACGCGTGGTCGGTGTACGGCATCGGCCTCTTGCTCGGCTCGCTGGCCGCCGCCCCGATGATCCGGCATCTGCCGACGCGGCTGATGTTCATGTTCGGTCCTGCGGCCTCGTGTGTGTCGGTCGTGATCATGCTGGCGGGTGCGCGGCGGGACACCTGGTGGCCGGTGGCAGTCGGCTTATTCGGTCTGGGGTTCGGTCCCATGACATGGCTGGTGTTGCAGACCAGCGTACGGCAGATCGTGACGCCGAATGCGCTGCTCGGCCGGGTCGGCGC
>JANYHG010000011.1 GCA_025359165.1 Hyphomicrobiaceae bacterium | reverse complement strand
ACGAACATGCGCCGCACTTCGTCGTCGGTCTTGGCCAGTGCTTTTGCTTGCGCGGCGATGCGCGCATCGAGCGAGGGCGACTGTACGGTGCCCGGGCAGATCGCATTGCAGCGCACGCCCTTGCGGATGAAGTCGGCAGCGACCGCCTTGCTGAGGCCGATGACGGCAGCCTTGGTGGCGCCGTAGACGTACCGGTTCGGGATGCCGCGCACCGAGCCTGCACCGGATGCGATATTGACGATGGAACTCGAGGTCTTGTTCGCGGCGGCACGCTCCAACATGCCGGGCACGAAGGCACGGATAGTGCGATGCATGGATTTCACGTTGAGGTCGAAGGAGAAGTCCCAGTCGGCTTCCGAGCATTCCAGCACGCTGCCGGCATGGACAAAGCCTGCCGCGTTGAACAGAATATCGATGCCGCCGATCCGTTTCGCCGCGTCCTCGACCGACTTGGTGTTGCGCACGTCGATAATGTGCGTCTCGGCGATGCCTTCGTCGCGCAGCCCAGCCAGCGTCTTGAGGTCGATATCGGATGCGATGACCTTGGCGCCCTCACGCGCGAACGCGACGGCGGTGGCGCGACCAATGCCGGCACCGGAAGCCGTACAGAACGCGATCTTACCTGCGAGGCGGCCAGTCATGATTTATCCTTACCGAGAATGGAGTGAAGACGCGTCGGCGGAAACGCCGCCTTGCCGTAGGTGAAGGTGCCCTGTGTCTTAATCTCTTCTGCGGCCGCGAGGAAACCACCCAGGGCCGCGCGTGCAAGACCCGCACCAACACTGATGCGGCGGACGCCGACGCGGGAGAGATCGGCGACGGTCAGATGCGGCATGCTCGGCGGCACCAGAGCATTGATCGGCTTGTTTGTCGCGCGGACGACTTGCTCGAATTGGCCGATGTCACTCAAGCCGGGCGCATAGAGTACGTCGGCCCCGGCGGCAGCATAGGCCTGCAAGCGCGCGATGGTATCGGCGAGATCGGGGCGGCCGTGCAGGAAATTCTCGGCCCGCGCCGTCAGAGTTAACGGGAATGGCAGGGCGCGCGCTGCGGCCACCGCTGCCTTCACGCGCGCAACGGCGACATCGAGCGGATAGATCGGCTGCGCCGGATCGCCGGTCGCATCTTCGATGGAGCAGCCAACCAGGCCTGCGGCGGCAGCCAACGGGATCGTTGCAGCGGCGGCGTCGGGCGCATGCGCGTAAAGATTTTCGAGATCGGCGCTGACGGGCAGATCGGTGGCGGCGCAGATGGCGGCGGCATTGGCGAGGGCTTCGTCGCGACTGACCTGGCCATCATTTCGGCCCAGCGAATAGGCGAGGCCGGCGCTGGTGGTGGCGAGCGCCTCAAAGCCGAGACTGGCGAGGATCTTGGCGGTGCCTGCATCCCACGGGTTGGGAATGACGAACGTCGCGGGTCCCGCATGCAACGCCCTGAAGCGTTCGGCTTTGGAAGTTTGCGACGTCATGGCGGTATCCCCTGAAGAATTGAAGCGGTTAGGCTTGCCCTTGCTTCAGTTGCGCCAGTTGCTGTTCGAGCAGCGCCACGCGGGCGGCGAGCTTTTCGTTGTCTTCGCGGGCTCGGACGGCCATCGCTTTGACGGCCTCGAAATCCTCGCGCTGCACGATGTCCATGGCCCCCATCACGCGCTCGCCTTGCGCACGCATGACCCCTTCGACCTCGCGGCGGACGCCATCGGCGGCACCAGCGGCATCGGTCATGAGTTTGGCGAGATCGTCGAATATGCGAGACGTGGTTTGCGGCATGAGCCACTCCTGAGCAAAACGTAGCTGATATATGCGGCTCCGCTGGCCAGCTTGCAACATCCCTGCTAGCTGACCACCCTTGAAGCCGACAGCTCTGCCGGCTCTGCCCTCGCCGCCACCTGATCATCACGAGGACCGGTGCCAATGCTGTTGTTGACCCTGCCATTTCCAAACATCGACCCCATCGCATTCTCGATCGGGCCGGTCTCGATAAAATGGTACGGCCTCGCCTATGCGTGCGGACTGTTGCTCGGCTGGACCTACATCAAGCGCATGCTGGCGAACCTGCGTCTGTGGCCGTCAGGTCATGCGCCGTTCGCAGTCGATAAGACGGACGATCTGTTGTTGTACATGACGCTCGGCGTCGTGCTGGGCGGACGGCTCGGCTATGTGCTGTTCTACAATCCCGCGTTTTATTTTGCCCATCCTGTCGAGATTTTCAGCGTCTGGAAGGGCGGTATGTCATTTCACGGCGGCTTTCTCGGCTCGGCGGCGGCGATCGCCTATTTCGCGCGACAGAACAGTGCGCCCTTGCTCTCGGTGTTCGATGTCGTCGCTGCGGCGACGCCGATCGGATTGTTTTTTGGCCGCCTGGCCAATTTTGCCAATGCCGAGTTGTGGGGCCGGCCCTCGACGGTCGCTTGGGCGATGGTGTTCCCCGATCGCGATGCGGGACCGGTGCCGCGTCATCCGAGTCAGCTCTATGAAGCGACGCTGGAGGGTGCTGTGCTGTTCGTGCTGTGTTGGTGGCTGATCCACAAGCGCGACGCGTTGAAAAATCCGGGGCTTGTCGCCGGCGTATTCACGGCTGGATACGGCTGTGCCCGAGCGTTCTGTGAGTTGTTCCGCGAACCTGACGCCGCGCATTGGGCGACGAAAGGCTTGATGACGGCGGGCATCCTGTACTCGCTGCCGATGATCGCGGCTGGAGTGTTCATGGTCTATCGCGCGCGCGGCCGTCAGGACACGACGTTGGCGTAATTGTTGGAGTTCGGAAGCCACCATGTCGGATCGTTCGATAGAATGGCTGATCTCGGATGCGGTGGTGCCTTATGCCGACGCGGTGGCGTTCATGGAGGCGCGCGCCGAGGCGATCGCACGGGGCGAGGCGCGTGAACTGGTGTGGCTGCTGGAGCACCCCTCGCTCTACACCGCCGGGACCAGCGCCAAGACGCAGGATCTGCTCCAGCCCGACCGCTTTCCGGTGCATGCCACCGGGCGCGGCGGGCAATACACCTACCATGGTCCGGGGCAGCGCGTGGCGTACGTCATGCTCGACGTCAAGCGGCACGCCGGCCGCGTTACGGCGGAGGGTGAGACGACCGGCGATGTGCGGGCATTCGTGACGCTGCTCGAGCGCTGGCTGATCGACACTCTCGCAGAATTCGGCGTGCGCGGAGAAACGCGTGCCGACCGGGTCGGCGTGTGGGTGAAACGACCGGACAAAGGTGTTGGCCGCGAAGACAAGATCGCCGCCATCGGCATCCGCTTGAAGCGCTGGATCAGCCTGCACGGCATTAGCCTGAACGTCGAGCCGGATCTCGGCCATTTCGACGGCATCGTGCCGTGCGGGATCACGCAACACGGCGTCACCAGCCTCGTCGATCTCGGCTTGCCCGTCGGCCTGCACGACGCCGATATCGCGCTGCGCAAGGCCTTCGAACGGCGCTTCGAAGTGACTACCGTCGACGCTGCTCGTGAGCGTTGATGGCCTGCGCCATCAGGTAGTCGGCATCGGCTTCGGACAACCGCGTCAAGCTTCCGGTGGTAGTGGTGGCCTGTGACGTACGCTGCAGCAATGGGTGCAGCGCATCGGCGTCCACCTGGGTGGGAACGTACGGATGCCGGGCGTTGAAGGCGGGTGACGCCGGCTGCGTGCCCGGCTTGCCGCTCGCAGTGCCAGCACCGCCATAATTCGGGCTCCACGGCTGCGAGGGATCGTCTTCTTCGGCGCGAACCGCGCGTGCAGGTGGCGATTGTACGGGCTGGCCGTCGTCTTCGATTTCGACCTTACGGCCCTGTGCCGCAGCCATCTGCTGGGCAGATGGACCCTGCACGTAATTAGGCTTGTCCGACGCGCAGCCGGCCAACACGACAACGGGGCCCGCGACGCAGATCATGCGTGCAGACTTGACGATGAAACTCGACGGCGAACAGCCGTGACGCAACGGGGACATGGAACGCTCCAACGGACGCAACAGAACTGGAGCGCACTACATCACGGCAAGGTAAACGGTCGGCTAACGGCTGGCCGAATTCGGGACTGTCAGAACTGCTTGGCGGGCACGCGCACAACAAGCCCATCGAGCGCATCGCTGATTTTGATCTGGCACGCCAAGCGGCTTTCGGGGCGCACATCGAAGGCGAAGTCGAGCATATCCTCCTCCATGGCGGCTGGCTTGCCGGTCTTGGCGGTCCAGGCGGCGTCGACATAGACATGGCAGGTGGCGCAGGCGCAGGCACCGCCGCACTCGGCTTCGATGCCGGCGATGATGTCGCGCTTGGCGGCCTCCATCACGGTCATGCCGGCGTCGGCAGATACGGTCTGCTGGGTACCGTCGGGCTGTATGAAAGTGATTTTCGCCATGTCGTCCGGCCGCCGTAGCAGCCACTCCCTGATCGTCGATGCGCAATCGCCGCAATGAAGCCGACAACAGCGGGCGACTGATAACGATCCCTACCTCTCAAATCAAGAGCGCACCGCCGCGTCCACAAACACACGCAAAAACCATGTCGGGCCGCAATTATACTTTTTCAGCACTTGCGCGCGTGGTAGCGGGAACAACCTTACGTCGACGCGGGCAGTTCGAGAGATCACGATGAAAAACCGGCCTTTATACGAACGCTGCGGCTTTGCGCTGGCCGGCTTGCGCGTCGTGTTCCAGAGCGAACGCAGCTTTCGCACCGAATGCGCCTTCGCCATTGCCGCGGCCATCGTGTTGCTGATCCTGCGACCGGGCTGGCAATGGGCCGCATTGATCGTGATCTGTACGATGATCGTGATGGCGCTGGAGTTGCTCAATTCCGCGCTCGAATATCTGATCGACCACATGCATCCAGACATCCATCCCGCAATCAAACATTCGAAAGATGCCGCTGCGGCAGCCGTGCTCGTGGCCAGTTGCGGATCGGTCTGCGTCGCTGCGCTGCTGCTGATGTCGATCTATTTGGGCTGATCTCGGCACTGCACCCGTTGACAATTGAACGACGATCAATCACAGTCCGGTCGAGGCGATCAAGAGGCGGGATCATGCTCATATCGCAGGCACGGTTGCAGTCCGACTTGGCGCGCTGGCAGTCGCAAGGCTGGGTGTCGGAGCAGGGCGTAGCCGCCATCCGGCGTGATCTGGCCAGTCGATCGTCGAACGGTTTTGGACTTTACGGTGCGCTCGCGGTGCTCGGTGCGTTGCTGCTCGGGTTCGCAGCCATGAGCTTCGTTGCGGCGCATTGGGACGCGCTATCGAAGCTGGCGAAGTTGACGCTGATCGGCAGCGGTATCGTCGGCTGCTATGCGGCGGCCTACGAGTTGTTCCGTCGCAACCTCGACGGCTTTGCACACGCGGCGGTGCTGGCGGGCGTGGCGCTGTTCGGCGGTGCGATCATGCTCGTTGCGCAGATGTATCACATGGACGGCAACCCACCCGACGCGGTGTGGCTGTGGGCGCTCGGCGCGCTCGCCGCAGGCCTGTTGCTCCGCTCCAACCCCGCGCTCGGGGCCAGCGTGGTGCTGATCTGCATCTGGAGTTTCATGACCGTGCAGGAGCAGCACCTGCGCATACACTGGGGCTTTCTGCCGATGTGGGCGCTGGCGGCGGCCGGCGTAGCCATGACGCGCTGGCGGCAAGGCATGCATCTGTTGGCGCTGGTCCTTAGCGGCTGGATCGTGCTGTCGTGCCTGCAGTTCGACCGTGCGGCAGGCCGCTACGTCCTGCTCGCCGTCGGTTTGGTGCTGAGCGGCACGGCGATCGTGGCCGGCGACCGGATCGACCGCTGGCGGCAGATCTCCGGCACCATTCTGGCGCATGGCATGACGCTGGCGTATGTCGCGTTGTTCGCGATCCAATTCGTAACGCGGTCGTGGTTCGGCTCACAGACGGACGCGTCGAACCTCTGGATCTGGGGCAGCTTGACGCTGGCGCTGCTGATCGGTGCCATGGCGGCTGCATGGCGCATCGGCCACCAGCGCGCGCTGTGGATGGCCTACCTGTTCTTCTCGATAGAAATCTTCGCGTTGTACATCGCCAAGATCGGCAGCCTGCTCGGCACGTCGGCATTCTTCTTCGTGATGGGCCTGCTGGTGATCGCATTGGCCACGGTTGCCTATCGCATGCGTGCAGAGACGACCACTTCAATGGGAGCCGCCTCATGATCTGGTCTCAACTCACCACACATATTCCGGCCTTCCTGACGACGCGTGGGGGAGCGCTCGCGGCAGTTGCCGCACTGCAGCTCGGTGCGCTCGGCTTCATGGTGGCCGATCGCGTCCGGCTCGTGACCACCGGTCGCGAGATCGTGCTGCCGATCATCCCCGTCGATCCGCGCGACCTGTTCAAGGGCGACTATGTGCGGCTTGGCTTTCCGATTTCCAACGTGCCCCGCGAGTTGACGAAAGACCTGCCCGCAGGCACAAAAAATGCCTTCGTCACACTCGAACAGCAGGCCGACACCAGTTGGACTGTACGGGGTACCAGCCTGCGTTATCCAGCCGCCGTGGCAGGCAATCAGATCGTCCTGCGTGCCCGTCCGGCGTCGTTCAATACGGGCAACATGCACTACGGCATCGAACGCTATTACGTGCCCGAGGGCAAAGGTCCGGCACTCGAAAAGCTGGCGCGTGAAAAGAAGCTGGCGGCGGTGGTCGCTGTCGACACCAGCGGCAACGCCGCCATCAAGGGCCTCAGCACTGACGGCAAGCGCGTCTACGACGAACCGCTTTTCTAGCGTGCGTCACTCGACAGCCGAGAGTTTGAAGCCGGCCTCTTTAAAGAGTTCGACCAGCCCGCGGTCACCGGGCAGATGCATGGCTCCGACGGCGATGAAAACGCCGCCCTTTTCCAAATGCATCATCGTGCGGTCGCGCATGCGCGCGTTGCGATCGTCGAGAAAGCTTTCGCGATATGCGGACAATGCCTTCTGATCGGCGCCGTGCCGCCGAGCAAGTTCTTCATGCAACGGCCAGAGGGCACCTGCGTCGCGCGCGAGATAGAGCTGGATCATGGCTTCGGTCTTGTCGTCGAGACGGTCGTATCCAGCGAGACTTGCCTTCAGCAGCGACAACTGTGCCTCGTCGTCCAGCGCTGCGAGCGCGCCGAGCTTCATTTCCGTACTCTCGAGACCGAACGAACCGACGCCGCGGGTTTCGGCCTGTTGTGCCAGTTCTCCATCGAGCGTCAGCTTACCGGCCTTCAGGCGCGAGCGTTCGCACTCCGATGTGGTGGTCAGCAACATGGCGACCCACGGCTTGACGCGCGGCAGCCACTCTTTCGGAAGCCCCGACTTGGCTAGCATGACGCTGGTACGCGTGACGTCGGATTTGGCCAACAGCGTTTCGAGCTTGGCGTCGGTGCCGGGCACCAACGCATTGCGCATGACGGCGAGAGCTTCCTGCGTACGTTCCGGGGAGGTTTCGTCGACTTCAAGCGCGATGCGGGAGGTATAGTTCAAAACATTTTCAACGGCCGGACTCAAAGTCTTCAAGCGTTGGTCGGTGTAGCCGAGAGTGCCGAAAAGATACGACGCCGGACGATCGGGAAATTGCTCGCTCTCGATTTTCCAGAGCAGTGACCGCCCGTTTTTGTTGGCGTCGGCGGCGGCACGAATGCGCGCGTATGCAGGCGCGTCGTCGCGCTTGATCTCGTCGAGCAGATTTTTGCCGCTGCACCCGGTCGCCTGGGCGTGTGCGGGTGTGGGCGGCGCCGCGAGCGTGAGCGCGGCGGTAAAAGCTGAAACCATCACAGAACGAAACATCATGGCACAACGCTTTCGATACACTGCCGGGAACAACGAACTTTCCGGCTTCAGGCGCGGGGATGGAACATCTCGTGCGCCCGCAACAGGCGCTCGCGATCGACTTCGGTATAGAGCTGGGTGGTGGACAGACTGGCGTGGCCGAGTAGTTCCTGGATCTGGCGAAGATCGGCACCCGATGAAAGCAGATGGGTCGCGAATGAATGGCGCAGCGCATGCGGCGTCGCCGTCTCGGGCAGACCGAGACCTGCGCGCATGCGCTCCATGGCCAGCTGAATGCGACGCGGATCGAGCGGTCCACCCTTGGCACCGCGAAACATCGGTTCGTCGTCGTCGAGCGCGTAAGGGCAGAGCGAAAGGTAACGCGCGACAGCCGCCTGCGTCACCGGCAGGATCGGTACCATGCGCTGTTTGTCGCCCTTGCCGGTTACGATCAGCACGTCTTTGCCCGGCGTCGGCGCTTCGCGCAGCGTCAGTCCCAGCGCTTCCGACAGACGCAAACCGGAACCGTAGAGCAGCAGCAGCACTGCCGTGTCGCGCGCAGCGATCCAGTCGAGATCGGCCGCCATGCCGCCATCGACGACGGCGGCGGCGCGGTCGATGGTCAGGGGCTTGGGCACCGAGTGCGGCACTTTCGGCGATTGAACGAGACGAAACGTGCGATTTTTGAGCGCGCCAGTTTCCTCGAGCCAACGAAAGAACATCCGCAGCGACGACATCGCCCGCGCGATGGAGCGGCTTTCAAGGCCGGCGCGGCGGCGGCTGACGAGAAAGGCACGCACGGTCTTGGCATCGAGCGCCACGAGGTCGGTCACGTCGGTTGGGCGTTCATGCCGACCGTTGAGCCAGTCGAGCAATTGCCTGAGGTCGCGCCCATAAGCCTCGATCGAGGCGTCGGCCAAGCCGCGATCGTGGCGGAGGTGCTCGTGCCAGGCGGCGACAAGACGCAACAACGCATCTGCCAGCGGCGGCCATTCGCCGGCGAGGTCGCTTGCATCTGCGCGTGCTGCATCCGCCAGCATGGTTTGTCCCGATGAAAACATCACGTCGACAGTGGCAAACTTACGTTAAGCCCCGGTTAAGGGCGTAAACCCCAGCGCCGTAACCATTGCGCGGGCAGGTGCGGATGCGTTAGGCAGCGGAGGTCTTTGCGCCAAAACCAGGTGCCGGATGGAGAGATGAGATGCTACGCCTGACGGAATTGAAGCTGCCGCTCGATCATGCGCCGGACGCGGTGCCGCAGGCGGTGGTGGCTTATCTCGGCATTGCGGCCGACGACCTGAAATCCTGCACTGTTTACAAACGCGGCTGGGATGCGCGCAAAAGAAGCGCGATACTGCTCGTGTATGCGGTCGACATCGAGGTGGCCGACGAGCCAGCGCTTCTTGAACGGCGCAAGGATGATCAACGGCTGCGGCCAACCCCCGATATGACATACCGGCCGGTTGCGCACGCACTGCCGCAGCAACCGAGGCGGCCGGTAGTGATCGGTGCGGGGCCGTGCGGATTGTTCGCCGCACTCGTGCTCGCCGAGATGGGCTTTCGTCCGATCATTCTGGAGCGCGGCAAAGTCGTGCGCGAGCGCACCAAAGACACCTGGGGCCTGTGGCGGCGCGGGGTGCTCGATCCAGAAAGCAACGTGCAATTCGGCGAGGGGGGCGCCGGCACATTCTCCGATGGCAAGCTGTGGAGCGGCATCAAGGATCCCCATCACCTCGGCCGCAAGGTGCTGACGGAGTTCGTAGCAGCTGGCGCGCCGGAGGACATTCTGGTCAACGCCAAGCCGCATATCGGCACCTTCCGTCTAGTGACGATGGTCGAAAGCATGCGGCGCAAAATCGAAAGGCTCGGCGGGGACTACCGCTTCGGATCGCGAGTGACCGACATCGACGTCGAGAGCGCGGGCGACGGCGTGCGTCGGGTGCGCGGCGTGAGGCTGGCCGACGGCAGCACAATCGCCACCGACCATCTCGTGCTCGCGGTCGGTCACAGTGCGCGCGACACGTTCGCCATGTTGCATCAGCGCGGCGTCTATCTCGAACCGAAACCATTCTCGATCGGTGTCCGCATCGAGCATCCGCAATCGATCATCGACGCGTGCCGCTTCGGCACGTTCGCCGGCAACGAGATCCTCGGCGCGGCCGACTACAAGATCGTGCATCACGGCAAAAATGGCCGCTCCGTCTATAGTTTCTGCATGTGCCCAGGTGGTACGGTGGTCGCGGCGACGAGCGAACCGGGGCGGGTCGTTACCAACGGGATGAGCCAATATTCCCGCCGCGAGCGCAACGCCAACGCCGGCATCGTCGTCGGCATCACGCCCGACGACTACCCCGGCGACGCCATGGCCGGCATCGCGTTTCAACGTCATTGGGAAGAACGCGCCTTCGTGGCTGGCGGCAGCAACTATCACGCCCCCGGCCAGCGCGTCGGAGATTTCCTCGCGGGCCGCGCATCGACATCGCTCGGTTCCGTGGTGCCGTCCTACAAGCCCGGCGTGACGCCGACAGATCTCAGCCTGTGCCTGCCCGACTACGTGACATCGGCGATCCGCGAAGCACTGCCCGCCTTCGAGCGGCAGTTGCGGGGTTTTTCCATGGCGGACGCGGTCATGACCGGCGTCGAGACGCGGACGTCGTCGCCACTGCGCATCAAACGCGATGAGAGCCTTCAGAGCCAGAACACGCGGGGTCTTTATCCGGCCGGCGAAGGGGCAGGCTACGCCGGCGGGATTTTATCGGCTGGTGTCGATGGCATTCGAGTTGCTGAAGCCGTCGGGCGCGCGATGGCCGAATAGCGCAGCTCGTCAAGAAGCTTGCAGCGAGGGTGCGGTATCTACGTCATCCACTGCGGTATGGCGGTGGTCGGCTGCCAGATAGGTGTAGACCGCTGGCGTCACGAACAACGTGAAGAGCGTACCGACCGTCATGCCCGAGGCGATGACCAAGCCGATGCTGAAGCGGCTTGCCGCCCCCGCGCCCGACGCGAACAAGAGCGGCACCATACCGACGACCATCGCAGCTGTTGTCATCAAGATCGGTCGCAAGCGGACCGAGGCCGCTTTCTCGATGGCCGCGCGGGCACCGAGGCCCTCGTTCGCCTGCAAGGCATTGGCGAACTCGACCATCAAGATGCCGTGCTTCGAGATCAATCCGATCAGCGTCACCAGCCCCACCTGGCTGTAGATGTTGATGGTGCCGAGCCCCAGATTGAGCGGCAACAGCGCTCCGAACAGCGACGTCGGCAAAGCAATCAGAATGATCAGCGGATCGCGGAAACTTTCAAATTGCGCCGCGAGCACGAGGAAGATGATCAACAGCGCGAACACGAACGTGACGGCGAGCGTGCTGCCTTCCTGCACGAATTGCCTGCTCTCACCCTGATAATCGAACGTGTAGCCCTCGGGAAACGTACTGCGCGCGGTATCCTGTAGGAATGTGATCACGTCGCCCAGCGAACGGCCCGGAAACGGCACGCCCTGCAACGTCGCAGAATTGAGCTGCTGAAAACTGGTCAATCCGGTCGGCTGCACACTCTCGGCGACGGTGGCGACCGTCGACAACGGTACCAGCGTGCCCGACGAACTGCGGACCTGATAGCGTGTCAGCCAATCGCGCGAGAGACGGAAATCGCGCGGCACCTGCGGTATGACCTGATAACTGCGGCCATAGAGATTGAAGCGATTGACGTAGTTTCCGCCCAGCAGCGTCGCCAGCGAGCTGCCGATATCCTGCATCGAAATACCGAGACGATTGGCCTTGTCGTGATCGATCTTGAACTCGAGCTGCGGCGTGTCGAATTTCAAATCGGTGTCAGTGAACAGAAACAGACCGCTCGCTTTCGCGGCTTTCTGCAGCTCCTCCAACACCTGCGCCAACTGCTTGAAATCACCCGTTGTCGTGATGACGAACTGAAGCGGCGGGCCATTACTGTTGGTCGGCAGCGAAGGTCGCGCAAACGACAAAACCTGCGCGCCCGGCAGCTCCGCCAACCTCGGCTGCAAGGCCGTCAACACCTGCTTCTGTGTCCGGGTGCGGTCGTCCCAGGTCTTCAACAGCACACCAGCAAAACCCTGATGTACGTTGGGGAATCCGTTGATGGCGAAGACGTGATCTTTTTCCGGCAACGCGGCGAACGTTTTGTAGAGTTGCCCCGTCGCGTGTTCGAGATAGTCGAGATTGGCCGCTTGCGGGGTCTTGACGATGTTGAAAAGGATACCCTGATCTTCCTCCGGCGCGAGTTCCTTTTGCGTCGTGACATACATAAGCCCGGTAGCGGCGATCGCCCCAGCGACCACGATCAACGACGCGCCGCGATGATCGAGCGTGCGATGCAATCGGCGCTCGAAACGCGCACGCAGATTTTCAAAGCTGCGGTTCAGCCAGAGCACGAAGCGACCATCGTTATCGCTGCGTTTTAGAAGCTTCGAACACATCATCGGCGTCAACGTCAGCGCAATGATGCCTGAGATGACGACGGCGCCGGCGAGCGTGAACGCAAATTCGCGAAACAGCGCGCCGGTCAACCCGGATACGAACCCGATCGGCGCGTACACGGCTGCCAGTGTGATCGTCATGGAAATGACGGGCAGCGCAATCTCACGCGCGCCGTGGATCGACGCCTCGTACGGCGTCTCACCTTCCTCGATGTGCCGCGAAATATTTTCCACGACCACGATCGCGTCGTCGACGACAAGACCGATCGCCAGCACCAGCGCGAGCAGCGTCAGTAGATTGATCGAGTAGCCGAGCCCCAACAGCATGATCATCACGCCGATGAGCGACAACGGAATGGTGACGATGGGAATGATCGTCGAGCGCAGACTGCCGAGGAACAGAAAGATCACTACCACGACGATCAACGCAGCCTCGGCGAGCGTTTTTATCACTTCCGAAATCGAGGCGCGGATGAAGTTCGTGGAGTCGTAGGCGATCGCCATATCGATGCCGGGCGGCAGCTGCTTCTGCAGGTCCGGCACCATCTTGCGGACGCCGTCGATGACCGTCAGCGGATTGGCAGCGGGGGTTGCGAAAATGCCGACGAAGACAGCTTTCAGGCCGTCGAACACGGATGAGGAATCCGAACTCTCCGGCCCGAGCTCGATCTTGGCGATATCGCTCAGCCGGATGAGCGCGTCGCCGCGAGCGACGACAACGAGCTTGCCGAAGGCTTCGGGGCTGTCGAGGGAGGTCTGGGCGTTAATACTGGTCTGGGTGAAATCGCTTTTAACCTGACCGGCGGCGCTGGTAAAATTATTCGCGGCCAGCGCCGTGCGAACGTCGAGCGGTGTCACGCCGAGAGCAGTCATACGTTCAGGGTCGAGCCAGATGCGCATGGCGAACGTCTGCCCGCCGAGGATCTGTGCATTGGCGACGCCGTTGACGCTTTGCAGGCGAGGTTGAATGACGCGCGTGATGTAGTCGGCGATCTGTGACCCGTTGAGAACTTTACTGTTAAACGAGATGTACATGAGAGCGGTGGAATCGCCAGTCTGTTTGACGACCACGGGATCCACTGCCTCTTTCGGCAAGACGTTTTTGACCTGCTGGATTTTGCTCAGCACGTCGGTCAACGCGCGATCAGGATCGGCGTCAATGCGCAGGTTGATGGTGATGGTGCTTGTGTTCTGCGTCGACGTCGACACGAGGGTGTCGATACCTTCGGTGCTGGCGACCGCCTGCTCGAGTGGCGTCGTAATGAAGCCCTTGATAAGATCCGCATTCGCGCCCGGATAAACGGTGGTGATCGTTATCGTCGTATTGGAGAGCTTCGGGTACTGGCGGATCGGCAGCTTGAACAACGATTGCAGTCCGATCAGCAGGATCAGCAGACTTACGACCGAGGCCAGCACGGGTCGCCGGACATAGATGTCGGTGAACGAGGTCATAGGATGCGTCTCACTGCTTCGGCCTGACGGCGGCGGGCGTCAATGGGGCGGTGTTGTCAACCTTCACGCGGGCACCGTTCTGCAGCTTTAACTGACCCGACGTGACGACCTGTTCGCCGACCGCGACACCCTCGACGATAGCGACGCGATCTTCGCGCTGATCGCCGACGCGCACGAAGCGCCGCTCGGCAATCAGATCGCTGTTCGCAGGAGGCGCGGCAGCGGCCGCAGCATCTGGTGATGCGGCGGCGGCAGCAGGGGCAGCCGACGGCGCTGTTTTGACAACGTAGACGCTGTCGCCGAACAGACTGTACGTGATCGCGGTGCGTGGAACGGTGACGCGCGGCGTCGCGGCATCCTGCAGGACACTGATGTTGGCGAACATGCCCGGCAACAATTTCTTTTCAGGATTTTTGAGGTTCGCGCGGACCAGTAGCGTTCGCGTATCGAGGTTGACACGCGCGTCGAGAAACTGAATGGCACCGGTAAATGTCTCGCCGGGGAAAGTGTCGACCGCCACCTCGACAATCTGGCCGACCTTCAGCTTGGAGAGTTCCTGCTCCGGGACTGGAAAGTCGACCCTGATGGGATCGAGCGCCTGCAAGGTCACCATCGCGGAACCCGGCGAAACATACTGGCCAAGTTCGACTTTACGGATTCCGAGGCGACCAGCGAAGGGCGCGACGATGGTCTTTTGCGTCACCAGCGCGCCACTTCGCTGCACCGACGCTGCGGCACTGTCGCGTTTCGCCTGCGCGGCTTGCTGTGTGGCTTCCGACGCATACGCCTTTTTCGAAAGATCGTTCTGCCGTTTCAGGTCGAGTTCGGTCTGCTGCAGCGTGGCACGATTGCTGGCAAGATCGGCCTGCTCCACGGCGCTGTCGAGCGTAAGCAGCTTCGCGCCGGCTACAACATCTTGCCCGCTTTCGAACGAGATCGCCGAGACGACGCCGGCGATCTGGGCGGTGACGTCGATGCCTTGAATAGCGGTCAACGAGCCGACCGAGGGTAGTTTCGGCACCCAATTGTCGGCGCGGGAAATCTCGGTCGAGATGGTCGCCGGCGGCGGAACCATCTTGGAGAGGAAACCTTTGATCATCGCCGGCTTGATCACCAGCTGAAATGTGGCGAGCGCCGCCAACAACAGCGCAACGACAGCGAATGTGATCACAGCAGGCTTACGGCTCGTCGCGCGAACACCGACCGTCCGGGCATTGCCGTTTTCCAGATCATCTTTCATACGCTACCCTCGCCTGGAGCTTTGGCTAAGTCTAATAACGTATAGGCTATAACTTCGTTGCGCCTGTTGCACCAACTCGTGACCATGATGGGAAACGCCGATGCTGAGACTGGACGGAAAGGTCGCATTCATAAGCGGGATCGGCTCGGTCGGCGACGGCTGGGGTAACGGTAAAGCCACGGCAGCCCTGCTGGCGCGACAGGGGGCACGCATTTTCGGCACCGATATCAGGCAGGATGCGGCTGAAGAAACGCGTGGAATCGTGCGCCAGGACGGCGGAACATGCGAAGTTCGCGCCTGCGACATGACCAATTCGACGAGCGTTGCAGCGACCGTTGCGGACTGCATCGCCAAGTTCGGGCGGATCGACATCCTTGTCAATAACGTCGGCGGTTCAGCGCCCGGCAGCGCGGTAACCATGAGCGAAGAAATCTGGGATACGCAGATCTCGCACAATCTCAAGACGATGTTCCTAGCCTGCAAGCATGTGCTGCCACACATGGAGGCGCAGGGCGGTGGCGCGATCGTCAACCTCGCCTCGATCGCGGCCCTGCGCATGAGCGCCGAACGTCCGCACGTCGCCTACTCGACGGCCAAGCTCGGCATCATCGCATTTTCAAAATCGACGGCGATCGCATTCGCCAGGAAGGGTATCCGCTGCAATACGGTCATTCCCGGATTGATGAATACGCCGCTGGTCGAACACCGGCTGGCGAAATCCATTGCCGGCGGGGATCTTGCCGCGCTGGTTGCCAAACGCGATGCGGCGGTGCCGACAGGAAAAATGGGAACGGCCTGGGACGTGGCCCATGCCATTTTGTTTCTCGTATCCGACGAGGCCCACTACATCTCTGGCACCGAACTGGCAGTCGACGGCGGCATGAGCGCAGCCGGCACGACGTGATCATTCGCTGGCGCACGTCGCCGTACGACCGGCGACGTGGCAGCGCTGCAGCGGCTGCCCGGTCTGATCGTAGTTCGTGATTTGCCAGCCGTCGGGTGCAGTTTCCGAAGCAGCAGGTTCCAACATGGCGAATCCGAACTTACCCGTGTGATGCAGGCCGGAGCGCACCGTCACGCCGTTGATGACCCAACCGGCCGGGTCGCCGGAGCGTCCGATGTTGAGATAATCGCCGCCGTGTCCCACGACGATCTGAGCCGGCAGATTTTCGACATAACTCAGCACCTGAAAAATATGATGGTGCCCGGACAGGCTCAACTGCACCTGTTCCGGCATCGCGTCGCGCGCGGCCAAGGCCAATGTCTTGTTGTCGCCGAACGGCAGGCCGGCCACCATTCCGCCGGTGCTCCAGATAGGCCGATGCTGCAACAGCCAGACGGGTGACCTATACCTCGCCAGCGCGCTGTACTCGGCGCGGAACGCTGCCGCCTGGGTTGCATCCGCGACGGGTTCGGCCGCGTTGGACGTATCGACGACCGCCAGCGTCATCTGCGGCAATGGCACGGCAAACGGCGGTGACGTACCGTTGCAGCCGCGTGCCACGTCGAATGCAGCGGCTTCGAGCGCACGGCTCCAGCCCTGCCCACCTCGACCGCAGACTTCGTGATTGCCTCGCACCATCACCCACGGTGCCGCGCCCAACAACGTCGCAGCGGGCGCAAAAAAATCTTCGCGCCAGACGTTCCAATTGTCGCCGAACGGACTTCCCGCACAGCCAGCATCACCTTTCGGACAGGGTGTTTCACGATAGTGGTAGTCGCCGACGTGAATGACGAGGTCGGGCTTTTTGGCGGCGATCGCCGTGACAATCTGCCGAAACGGCCATCGCACCGGATCGTTGCAAGCCTGGAGATAGATCCCCTTCAACCGGCACCCTGTATCGCCGATGACGGCGATTCGCTTCGGCATCGAAGCCGGTAGCGGCAATGCGGTGCTTCCGACAACTACGGACGTCGCGCCGAACGGCAGCGAGAGCGTGCACACCGTATTGGGGAAATCGGATGCTGGTGCAGCGCGTACCTGCATCGCTGCTGGCGTGCCGTCGATAGAGGCTGCCGGACATGACGCTCGATCGGTCACGGCGCGTGCTTCGAGCCCCTGCGCCACGTATTGCACCCAGCTGATGACGTCGGCACTTTCGGAGGCGCGTGCGACCGGGGGCGGTGCAGTCTCGGAAAGCGAAGGCTGGGCAAGCGAAGGCTGGGCGAAGCAGGCCGCCGCCATGCTCGAAAGCACACCGATAAACTTGGATAAGCGCACCATGTCCTCCGCGTATGCGCTGGCCGCGCAACCGACGGTGCAGCTATAGCGCAGTCCATCCGGACATAGTGGCTGAAAATGTCACACCGATGAAGGTTCCGGCTCTGACGGTCGCAGCAACGAGGGGCTGATCAAAATATCCGGAGCCTTGACAGCGTTCCCGTCCGAAACGCATCGAGCCTCGCGGCTAATGGCCAGCGAGGCTCAACTGTGCGGAGCACGGGATGCCCAACTCGAAGTCGGGCTGATTTGCAAGCTTACGCTCGCTGCAGTTTCCAAAGTGTGTGGTGAAACCTCGACGACGCAAACCCTGTCTTGATCCAACAGCAGACAAAAAAGGAACTTGTGAATTGGGCCAAACAATACAGCAACCAATTCGTCTTTTGTCTTTCGCGATCCATAAGACACTCGATTGGTCACTCCAATCGACGAAAATGGATGCACTAAATAGCTGCCAGAAAGTTTCAGTCGACGAAGCTGGATCCCAGCTTGTGGTGAGATCCGAAGATACTACCCGGTGGAGTCATTCTCCCTCCTGCGCACCTGAACGGTGCTTGGCTAAGCATCGCAATTGAACTCGGAATTCTGCGCAAACATTAAAGTGCCGGTTTCTTGTCGACGCGCAGCACAGGTGCGAATTTTCGCGTTTTTGCAGGAGTTTCGTGCGTTCAATCGATTTATAAAAGATGCGCCGGTGCCCCTGATTTGTCAATTCAAAAAGGCACGGCGGCTGGGAAATGAAATGAACGCGTTTTCACTAATTATATGTGTTCAAACAAACGCCAGCCGCACCCGACGATTGAGTTTACCTTTTTTCTCGATCTTGGTGACGGCGACAGCGCCGATCTCATTGGTATTGCGAACGTGCGTACCACCGCAGGGCTGCAGGTCGATACTGCCGTCGTCCCCGATCGCGACCAGCCGCACTTTGCCGCTCCCGGTTGGCGGCTTGACCGCCATGGTGCGGATCAGACCGGGATTGGCGGCCAATTCCGCGTCGGTGATCCAACGCTCTGTGATGGGGTGCTGCGCCGCCACCAGGGCCATTATCTGCGCGGTCAGCACGTCCTTGTCGATCGCGGCGGCATCGGCGATGTCGAAATCGAGACGCCCGTCTTCGGCGCCAATCTGACCGCCGGTGACCGGATATTTCACGAGACTGCACAGAAGGTGCAGGGCGCTGTGCATGCGCATCAGCCTGAACCGTAGATCCCAGTCGAGCGCTAGCGTCACGGCATCGCCAACCGCTGGGCGCGGTGCGCCTTCGCCGGCGACGTGCACGATCTGCGACTTGTCGGTGGGATCGTAGACCGTGGTCGCGATGGGGCAGACGCCTCCAGCGAACCTGATGCTGCCACGATCGCCCGGTTGACCGCCAGCGGCTGCGTAAAAATTGGTCTGGTCGACGACGATACCGCCGCGCTCGTCGACTGCCAGCACGCGCGCTGTCGTTTCGCGCAGATAAGCATCGGTACGGTAGAGTTGGAGTGTCATACCACGACCTCGACGATTACTGCGTTGTTGACCGAAAAACCACAGGCTGGCGAAGGCACCGGTGATTACGCGCTGAAGACGACAGGCAGTTGCGACTTGCGACCGTCGAGCCATGCCGGTACCGGCAGATTTTTACTGCGCAGAAACGCCGGATTGAATAATTTCGACTGGTAACGGCTACCACTGTCACAAAGAATGGTGACGATGGTTTTACCGGGGCCGAGAGTCTTGGCTAATCGGATCGCACCGGCGACGTTGACGCCGGACGACGAACCCAGGCAGAGGCCTTCGTCGACGAGCAGCTGGAACACTATGTCTACGGCCTCAGCATCGGGGATATGAAAGGCGTGATCGACTGCGAAGCCCTCGAGGTTTTTGGTGATCCGTCCCTGGCCGATGCCCTCGGTAATCGAGGAACCCTCTGATTTGAGTTCGCCGGTCGTATAGTAACTGTACAACGCTGCGCCGGGTGGGTCAGCGAGCGCAATCTGAATGCCAGCCCGCTTCGCTTTGAGACCCATTCCAACGCCCGCCAGCGTACCCCCAGTGCCGGCAGCGCACACAAACCCGTCGACCTTGCCGTCGGTATCGGCCCAGATCTCCGGCGCAGTCGTCTCGATGTGGGCCTGCCGGTTGGCCACGTTGTCGAACTGATTGGCGAAGATCGCGCCAGCAGGTTCGGTCTTGACGAGCGATTCGGCTAAACGGGCGGCATACTTGATGTAATTATTGGGATTCTTGTACGGCACCGCTGGGACTTCCACGAGTTCGGCTCCGAGCAGCCGCAACGTGTCTTTTTTCTCCTGGGACTGGGTGTCCGGGATGACGATGACACTGCGATACCCGAGTGCATTACCAACCAAGGCGAGCCCGATGCCCGTATTCCCGGCGGTCCCCTCGACGATGGTGCCACCCGGCCGCAGCAAGCCGCGCGTCTCGGCATCGCGAATGATGAACAGCGCGGCACGGTCCTTGACCGACTGGCCGGGGTTCATGAATTCGGCTTTGCCGAGGATCGTGCAGCCAGTCGCTTCCGACGCGCGGCGCAGCTTGATGAGCGGTGTACGGCCGATCGCGTCGGTGACGGACGATGCTACGTGCACGGGGTACCTTTCTGAGATGTAGGAAGCCCGAACCTAAGCGAAGATCGCCAAAATTCAAGATTTACCGGTGCTCGAGACCCGAGCTAAGGCCGAAGGCCAGGTGTTCAGCCGATGGTTTCGTCGACTCGTGCCGCCGGGGCAGAGCTGGTGTCGTCGACAACCCGGCCGTCGCCCATACGAATGATGCGGTCGCAGCGCCGCGCCAACCCCATGTCGTGAGTGACCAGGATCAATGTCGTGCCACTCTGCCGGTGCAGATCGAACAACAACTCCGTCACCTGTGCACCCGTCGCGGCGTCCAGATTGCCTGTTGGTTCGTCGGCGAACAGGATTTTCGGCTTCGGTGCCAACGCCCGCGCCAGCGCCACGCGTTGTTGCTCACCACCCGACAATTGTGCCGGAAAGTGTTCCGCCCGAGATGCCAGGCCCACCGCAGCCAGCCGCTCGGCCGCCAGTTTGAAAGCATCGGCGCGCCCTGCCAGTTCAAGTGGCAGCGCGACGTTCTCCAACGCAGTCATGGTCGGCACCAAGTGGAACGACTGAAAGACAATGCCGATATCGCGACCGCGCACGAGTGCCAGCGCATCTTCGCTCAACCGCGAAAAATCCTGCCCGACCACGTGGACATGACCCGAGGTCGCCCGCTCCAACCCGGCCATGATCATCAGCAGCGACGTTTTGCCCGACCCTGACGGACCGACGATCGCGACAGAGGCCGCGCCCCCGATGGCGAAACTCACCGACTTCAAGATCTCGACGCTGCCCGCGCGACTGTCGAGCGTCAGGCGCACGTCGCGCAGGCGAACGACCTCCGACGCTGACGCGCGCGGCGACGAAGAGGATGCGAGGGTCATGATCACCGAAATTCCCGGCCTTGCTTTGGCCGCGCTGATGTTTGTAGCTGGCAGGCGAGACCGACAATAGCGTGTTTCGCAATGACGACGGTTTGCGGCGGGACTACGGTGGATGGAATGCACAGACTAATACGCAGCTTCGACGCGATGCCGTTTCACGCGATGCGGATTCACGTGATGAGGATGCACATGGGCGTCCGCCAGCGCATCGTCAACTCGGCTTCAATCAGGTCGAGGCGCGTGAACTGGGGTTGGGCCGATCAAGGGGGCATCAGGGCCTGTATGTGTCTCAGCCTGCTGCTGGCTGGCCTCGTCGCGCTTTGCATCGGTGTCGACCGGGTGTCGGCGCAAAGCAGT
>JANYHG010000138.1 GCA_025359165.1 Hyphomicrobiaceae bacterium | reverse complement strand
GCGATCTCGGCCAGCGCCGCGTTCGGTTCGACGAGGTGCGCGGCGGTCAGGTCCGGCCAGACGGCGGCTGCAGCCAGCGTCGCGGTGCCCGGGCCGGCCCCGATGTCGAGAACGCGGCGCGGCGCGAAGTCGGGAATGCGCTGGGCCGTCAAATCGCAGGCGCGCACGCAGGCCGCGTACGTCGCAGGCATCCGCGCCACCGCATAGGCCAGCGCCGCCGTCGTATCGGGCACGGCGACACGCGAATGCCCGCCGTCGCGATAGATCGTGCTCATGGCGATCTGTGCGGCTCGCAACGGCGCCCGCGCAGCCGTCGCGAGCCGTTGCGCTAGAAGTTCGACGATGGTTGCGGGTAGGTTGGGACTGGTCACGGATCAGCTTGCCGGGTGTTGCGCACGAGTGGGCTGGCAGTCGATAGTGATGAGGCGAAAGATCCTGATACCAACCGCCGGAAGATTATCTCATGCCACTCGTGCTGACAGCCGCCAACACGCTCCCCCGCGACCATGCCGCAGCGTCCCTGGCGGGACGGGTCTGGCGACCCGATGTGGCGGGGCCGTCGGTGGTATCCCTGCGCCTCGACGGCGTCTACGATATCTCGGCGAGCTTTCCGACCATGACGGCGCTTTGCGAAGAACCGTCACCGGCCCAAGCATTGCTGAGTTCGCGCGGCGAGCGCATCGGCAAGCTCGACGAGATTTTAGCAAATACGCCGGAGGCGACGCGCGACAGCTCCAAGCCGTGGCTGCTCGCCCCCATCGATCTGGCGGCGGTGAAGGCGGCCGGCGTGACGTTTGCGCGCTCGTTGCTGGAGCGGGTGATCGAGGAGCAGGCCAAGGGCGCTCCCGAAAAGGCCCAGGCGATCCGCGCCACGGTGGAGGCACAACTCGGCGGCGACCTGCGCAAGCTCAAGCCGGGTTCGCCACAGGCGATGGCGCTGAAAGCCAGCCTGATCAAGGCTGGTGCCTGGTCGCAATACCTCGAAGTGGGCATCGGCGAGGATGCGGAAATCTTCACCAAGGCGCAGCCGATGTCGGCGGTCGGTCACGGCATGATGGCGGGCCTGCATCCCCGCTCGACTTGGAACAATCCGGAGCCGGAGGTGGTGCTGGTCGTGGCCTCGACGGGAAAAATTGTCGGTGCGACGCTCGGCAACGACGTCAATCTCAGAGACTTTGAAGGGCGCTCGGCGCTGCTGCTCTCGAAGGCCAAGGACAACAACGCATCGGCGAGCGTCGGACCCTTCATCCGCTTCTTCGATGGCGGCTTCACGCTCGACACGGTACGCGCCATGGCCGTCAATCTCGATGTGCAGGGTCCGGAAGGGTTTGCAATGCAGGGCGTATCGTCGATGAAGGAGATCGCCCGCGATCCCGCCGATCTGGTCGCCGAACTGCTCGGCAAGACGCATCAATATCCCGATGGCGCGGTGCTCTACCTCGGCACCATGTTCGCACCCTCCGACGATCGCGGCGAAAAGGGCATGGGCTTCACCCACAAGGTCGGCGACGTCGTTACGATCTCAGCGCCGGAACTCGGCGCGCTCACCAACGTCATGGCCAACTCCGACGATTGCCCGCCCTGGACCTTCGGCATCGGCGCGCTGCTGCGTAATTTGACGGGACGGGGGCTGACATGACGATGGTGCCTGCGGCGCTGAAAACTGGTTCGCCAAATCGCATCTGTTTTTGTGAATATCGAAAAATCGCGATGTGGCGATCGGGGCGGGCGGCAAACTCACCGCCATAGTGTCGTGCTTGGGGAACTTTGTTCGAGCTGTCGAGGTTAAACGTGCACTCGTGAAACGTTACACGGTTCGGCGAAGGAGACGTTTATGGATACCAATACCCTTTTGATCATTCTCATCGTGCTTGTTGTTTTGGGCGGAGGCGGCTTTTACGGTCGCGGACGCTGGTTTTGATCGCCGCCGTTGTCGGCGTCGTCATTTTGGGATGACGCCTCAGCTCGGTAAGGTCCTGCCGGCTGAGTTGGCGTCAGATCGTAGAAAGTCATGACC
>JANYHG010000241.1 GCA_025359165.1 Hyphomicrobiaceae bacterium | reverse complement strand
AGCGCTTCTACAAGCCCGAGGCTATTCGGTTCGGCTCCGAAAGCTCGATCCCTATCTCAACGTCGATCCAGGCACCATGAGCCCGTATCAGCACGGTGAGGTGTTCGTGACCGACGATGGCGCCGAAACCGATCTCGATCTCGGTCATTACGAGCGCTTCACCGGCGTCGCGGCTAAGAAGTCCGACAACATCACCACCGGCCGCATCTATCAGGAAATCATCGCCAAGGAGCGGCGCGGCGATTATCTCGGCGGCACCGTGCAGGTCATTCCGCACGTCACCAACGCGATCAAGGATTTCGTGCTGGCCGGCAACTCCAAGGAAAACGGAGACGGCGTCGATTTCGTGCTGGTCGAAGTCGGCGGCACTGTCGGAGACATCGAGGGGCTGCCGTTCTTCGAGGCGATCCGGCAACTCGGCAACGACTTGCCGCGTGGCGATGCTGTTTATGTGCACCTGACGTTGCTGCCGTTCATACCCTCGGCGGGCGAACTCAAGACCAAGCCGACGCAACACTCGGTCAAAGAATTGCGCTCGATCGGCATCCAGCCGCACATTTTGCTGTGCCGCGCCGATCGCGAAATTCCGAAATCCGAACGCAAGAAGATCGCGCTCTTTTGCAACGTCCGCGAGGAAGCCGTCGTGCAGGCGCTCGATGCCGCCTCGATCTACGATGTGCCGCTTGCCTATCACCACGAAGGTCTCGACCGCGAAGTGCTGCTGGCCTTCGGCATCACGGGTGCCCCGAAGCCGGATCTGACGCGCTGGGAGACGATATCGAAGCGCGTCGCCAACCCCGAAGGCGAAGTCACCATCGCCATCGTCGGCAAATACACCGGCCTCAAGGACGCTTACAAATCGCTCAACGAAGCGCTCGTGCATGGCGGCATCGCCAACAATGTGCGCGTCAATCTGCAATGGATCGAGAGCGAGGTGTTCGAGAACGAGGACCCCGCGCCGCATCTGGAAGGCGTGCACGGCATCCTCGTGCCGGGTGGCTTCGGCGAACGTGGCTCGGAAGGCAAGATCCTGGCCGCGCGCTTTGCCCGCACGCGCAAGACGCCCTACTTCGGCATCTGCTTCGGCATGCAGATGGCGGTGATCGAAGCGGCACGCGCGCTGGCCGGCGTCAAGAACGCCGGATCGACCGAGTTCGGCGCAACGCCCGAACCGGTGGTCGGCGAAATGAAGGAATGGATGCGCGGCAACGAGTTGGAGATCCGCAAAGCCGGCGGCGATCTCGGCGGCACCATGCGGCTCGGCGCTTATGAGTCGACGCTCGCCAAAGACAGCCGCATCGCCAAGATCTATGGCACGACGCACATCTCCGAACGCCACCGTCATCGCTACGAGGTCAACACCAAGTATCGCGCGGCCCTCGAGGCGAAAGGGCTGAGCTTCTGCGGCATGTCACCTGACGGCCTGCTGCCGGAGACGATCGAATTTCCCGATCATCCCTGGTTTATCGGCGTGCAGTATCACCCCGAGCTCAAGAGCCGCCCATTCGACCCGCATCCGCTGTTCAAAAGCTTCATCGCCGCCGCCATCGAACAGAGCAGGTTGGTGTAGAGGTTGTCACGTTCAAACTACCAGTCGATCGAGAGCGACTAGGTGAGATTGAAATTTGGCGAGCAGACCATCATCGTGGGGTTGTTTTGACGTTGCTGTGTAAATGAATTCCGGAAACCATCCCCATGCTCACGCTCATCCTTCTTCGTCATGCCAAGGCCGAACCGGGTTCCTATGCGGTGGCGGACATCGAGCGGTCGCTGGCGGATCGCGGACGTCTCGACGCGCCGCGCATGGGGGCGTGGCTGGCGCGTGAAAAGCTGATCCCCGACTATATCGTATGTTCGAATTCTCGCCGCACGCGTGAAACGTTGGATCTTGTTTCGCCGGCGTTCGGTGCCGCAGTCGAAACCAAGTTCGAGCCGGCAATCTACGAAGCCACGCCGATGCGCATTCTCACCGTTATCAGGCGCACGCCGACACCTGTGCGCCGCTTGCTCGTCATCGGCCACAACCCCGGCCTCGAAGACCTGACCGACGATCTGATGAGCAAGTCGGACAGCATCGCCGCCAGTCGCTTCGAGCAGAAATATCCGACGTCGGGTTTGGCTGTTCTGACGTGGCCTCAGCCGAGTGCGGTCGACAGCTGGGCCAAGCTGACACCTCGCAGCGCCTATCTGGCCGCCTTCACCGCGCCGCGTTGGCTGGCGGCGGAGCAAAGCTGAGTCACTGCGCCGTCGAGTACGCCAGCCATACGGCGATCAGTGCGAGCAGCGCCGATAATACTTTTCGCGCCGATCGCATTTTCGTCGCGTCCGCCAGATGACCCTGCGCAATGCCAGCCAGCGAAACGATGGTGAGGTGAATGGTGGTCGCAACCAACACATAAGCCGCCGAAAGCGTCATCGCTTGCGGCGCCAGACGCTGCGACACATCGAGAAATTCCGGCAGCACGCTCAAGAAGAACAGCGCGGCTTTCGGGTTGAGCAGGTTGGTCACCAAGCCCCGCCAGAAGTACACGCCATAGGCAGACACATCTTCCGTCGCCTGCTCGCCCGAACCGTCGGCCTCTGACCAGCCCTCCCACGCCAGCCACAAAAGATACGCCACGCCGCACCAGCGCAGCGTTTCGTACAGCGGCCGCGACTGCAGAATGATCGCCGCCAATCCAAGACCGGCGGCGATGCCGAGCGCGAGGAGGCCCGTCGCAATACCGGCAGTTGCGACATATCCCGCGCGTCGGCCGCGTGACGCCGACAGGATTGCCAGATAGCCCATGTTTGGCCCGGGCGTGATCTCGATGACGAGGCACGTCAGCAAAAACGACAACAGCGTTGCCGACGTGATCGGCATTAGCGGATGAGCCCTGCGAGGTGATGCCACGCCCCCCGCAACGGCCGGAACACGAAGCTTACGCGATGCGCACCCGGCGGCACCCGAACGGCGCGGAACAGAACGTTTGCCCGCAGGACAGGCGCGACAACGCCATCCACTTCGGCGAACCACCACGGGTGCCAGAGATCATTGAGTACGACGAAACCGCCGGTCGAACTGGCGGCTTCGATTTCGACGCGGGAATGACCATAGGTGGTGATCCGCACTTGCGACGGTGTCTCCCTCGCCGCAGCATCGCTACCGGTATCGGCATCCTCACCGCT
Source organism: Hyphomicrobiaceae bacterium (assembly GCA_025359165.1). Taxonomy (GTDB): domain Bacteria; phylum Pseudomonadota; class Alphaproteobacteria; order Rhizobiales; family Hyphomicrobiaceae; genus JABFRJ01. Next base: position 6,301 of record JANYHG010000241.1, on the reverse strand, counting down.
CGCCACCAGCACAGCCGTCGCAGGGTCGAACGACGGCCACTTCCCCGATGTGAGCAACGCGTCCATGTCCGTGCCGATGGCGCGCGTCACGAACGACACGCGCGGCATCGCGCGCGGATTCTCATAGATCCACGCCTCGCCGGCCTTGCCGATCAATTGCCAGTCGCCGGGTTGGAGCTTCGGATCGATGGTTTCGAGCGGTGCACCGGCTGCGACAAAGCGCAGGCCCAGCATGTCGACCAGCCGCGAACGATAGGACGGCAGCAGGGCTGTGAATTTTCGCTCGCCGGGTGAGCCGATATTGTCGCCGGCTCCTGTCGCTTCACTATAAAGTCGTGCCCGCACGGGGTTGTACCCGAGCGTATTTTCCAGCCGGTGGGTGAGACTGGCATTAGGCCAGTGAAAGCCCAGGCCTAACAGTTCGACGCGGTCACGCCTGATATCGCTGCGGCCGGCTTCGACGTGCGCCTGCAGGGTCGCAATCACGGGATTTTTGCTGTTCGGCTCGAACACCTCGTAGGCCGACGGCGGTAACCCCGACGACGACGACGGTCCGTTGTTCCAGGCGAGGTCGACGACGGTGACACCCGCAATGATCAGTGCCGCAGTCCACGGTTCCAGTGCCAGCCGCTGACGCGCGAAGATCAGCCCGCCAATTGCCGCCGCGCCGGAGACGGCGGCTGCAACGAGTGGGTACGGCAGCAGCGCGACGCGGTCGATGCGGATCGCCAGCACGACGGCAAACAAGATCGCCCCCAGGCCGACGCCTGCGGCAGTCATCCAAGCCTCGCGCGCGATTGTCTCCCAGGGCTTTTCGAACAACCGATGCGTCGCGTAACCGGCTAGGATCGCGCCGAGTGCTCCGATGACGAACGTCGCATCTGCCGGTCGCCGGTACAAGTTCACGCCCGGCAGCAGCGCGTAGAAAATATGAAACAGCGGCGTGTACCAACCGAGCGCGTAGGTCACGATCCCACCGAACGACAGCACGAAGAACCTGATCTCCGGTGCCCACAATTGCCCGCGCACGGCGGCCAACAGGATCAACAGCACGGGCAGCGTGCCGATGTAGATTTGCCCCATGTTCTGCGCGATGAAGAGGCCGGTATCGTCCCAAGCGAAGCTGGGCGGTCCCCAGTAATCTTCCATGCGGAAGGCCGCACCGAACAACTGCGGAACCAGTGACGTGATCAACAGCGCCGGATGCAGCGAGCCGCGTCCAGCGCCCTCGATATCGATCACCGGCCGGTTCGAATCCGCCGCCAGCAGGGCCGTGTGCACAACCGGTATCGCCGTCAACGCCAGCGTCACCAGTGCCGCCACCATTGCCTGCGGCAGCACCGAGCGCAGCTTCGACCAAGGCTGATCGGCGCTGCAGACGCGCCAGAGCGCGAACGCCGCCAGCAGATACAGCACGAGCAGCGCAACCTGATCGCGACCGAGCACGATGGCTGCCGCAAGCAGTCCGAGCGCGATCGCATACAGATAACTGCGGCGCTGCAACGCGCGATCGAGCACCAGCATCGCCATCGGCCAGTAGGCGAGGCTAAGCACCTGCCCGGTATGCTGCAGCCGCCACGCCATCGAGGCACCGAAGGCGAACGTCAACCCGGCGACGATCCCGCCCGCCCAATGCCAGCCCTGATCGCGAAACCAGACCAGCAGCGCGGCACCCCCAGCGAGGCCAGCCAGCAGCGTCGTCACGTCGACGGCCCAGGCACTCGGATTGCCGTTGACCAGCGCCAGCAGCAAAAACGGCGGCGAGAACATCATTGATTGCGGGTCGGCGATCTGGTTCTGACCGGAGAACACATACGGTGCCCAGAACGGGCTCTCACCCCGCGCCAGGCTTTGTGCGAGGAATTGTATCTGCGGCAGAAACTGCGCTTTGGCGTCCCACGGGATGGTCACGCGACCCGAAAGCCACGGCCACACCATCACAACCCAGCCAGCGATCAGCGCCGCCAGCGGTCCTGCAAGGGGCCAGCGCTCGGCGGCCAATGTACTACGACCCGACAGTACGCCCGCGCGCCACTCGGCGTACGCGCGGCCCAATGGACGGATCAACTCGTCAGGCGGTGATGGCACGTCGGGCTCGCAAAACAACGCTGCAGGATTGAACAGCAGATGCCGCTACCACACATCGCCATGAGGTGCCATCGAGGCCGGAATTAACAGCTGGGTAACCAATCTGATGCTACGTTCTGGCGATCACAAGCGAAGTTGCTGCGCCCAATTGTACGAGTGCGTTCAATGCTCACTGCATCCCCTGCTGTCGCAGGTCACCTTTGGCCGAATTGGGCGCTGTCGATTGCAGCGGCTGTGGAGCCGCCAGCGCCTGCGCCTGCAGCAAGTCCGCCCGCCGCCGCAGTCACCTCCGCTGATCCGCTGATCGTTTTCGTCGAGCCGGATGAGAGTTTCCTTAGCCAGTCGATCCGCAATTTCGGCATGACGCTGGCGACACTCGGCTTCTACATCTTCTGGGCGCGCGCGGACTCCAAAAAGCAATTGCATCGCTCCATTCGTATTCGCGGCCAGCGGCTCGACTATACCGGCACCGGCAAGGAAGGGTGCATTTCGTTTCTGGTGGGCGCGGCGACGGCGGCATTCATGGTGGGGCTGTTTGTCTACTTTTTCACCAAGACCGGGACCAGTGGCGCTCAGGCGCGCGCGGCGCTGACGGACTTCCGCCTGCGCCGTCTGTTCATATCGCTACCGCTGATTTTCCTGCTCGGCTCCGCCGTCTATCGCAAACGCCAGCATCTGTTGCGGCGCACCTGGTGGCGCGGCCAGCACTTCGACCTCGACGGGCATCCCTATGGCTATGCGGCACAGCATTTCTGGACGGCGTTTCTGGTGCCGTTGACGCTCGGTTGGGCGGGTCCGTGGCGGGCTAGCTGGCTGGCGCGTCGCAAGATCCGCGAGATGCACCTCGGCGCGCACCGGTTCGAAGCGGTCGGCGGTGTCGCGCCGCTGTATAAGGCCTTTGCCGCGCTGTGGTTCGGCGGCGGCACCATCTACGTCGCCACGATGCTGATGATCGGCATGACGATCGGTGAGCCCGTGTTGCGCGCCTTGGCCACGGTCTCGCTGGTGCCGTTGCAGCAGCCGGGCGTGCTGTCCACCTTGCTCAGCGTGCTGGCGATCGGCCTGACGCCGCTGATGGCCTTCATCCTCTACTATCGTGCCGCCTGGATCGAGCATCAGATCTCGAGCCTGGTATTCGGTGGCGTGCGTTTGCGCATCGAGCTTCCGAAGTTGCGCTTCGCCGGCCTCATGCTGTGGAACGGCTTCATCAAGATCATCTCGTTCGGCGCTTTCGCACCGGTGGCAGATGCAGCGCTAGCCCGCTTCGTCATCGCCCGCATCCGCAGCGAACCGTGGCGAACGACCTGAAGACGGCGATTATGAGTCGGCCTGACGTGCTCGCTTGTGACCCGCTAGCCACATAGCCGCGACCATCTGCACGCGCCGCATGTAGGTTGGGTCAAGCCTTCGCGCGACCCAATACCCACGCTCCGAATCCGCCTCTGCTGGTTCGCGCACGCTTGCCCTGGCCTGTAATCTGCTGCGGTTCGTCATCGCCCGCATTCGCATCTAATCCTGGCGGCTGCGCCTGATCGCAGCACAACGCAACCGCGACGATCACGACCGGCCCACAGCCAACATTTAAACGTATCCATTACCAAAAAACCTAAACCGTTGACAGCCGACCGAGGCCGGGGCTCATTCACAAAAAGCGAGCGAGGGGCAGATGCGGCGCACAATTTGGATCGGTGGCGGCGTTCTGCTCGTCGCGTGTCTCGCCTATTTGGCCGGGCCGCTCTGGGCTGGCTGGCAACTGCGGCAGGCCATCCGCACGCGTGACGTCGCGGCCATGCAAAGCCGCGTCGACTGGCCGCTGTTGCGCGCCAATATCAAGCCGCGCATCAGCGGTGCCATCAACGACAGTGCGGAGGCGAGCGGCACCATCGGCGGCGCGGTAAAGCGGGCGCTGGGTTCCGTTCTGTCCAGCACCGCCGTCGATACATTGGTGACACCGTCCAACCTCAGTCGCCTGTTGGCGGGTCGCGCTTTCATGCTGGAGCGCCGCAACGGCACCGACAGCAAGGTGCCCGAACCGGTCGACGACAGCGCCGAAGACCCCGACGATCCCCTGCCGACCAAGCGCGTGCGCTGGGCATTCTTTGAAAGCCCGACGCGGTTCCGCGTCGAAGCGACCAATCCCAGGCTGCCCAACAGCCGCATCGTCTCGGTTCTGGCATTGCAGGGACTATCTTGGAAGCTGGTCGATATCGATATCGTCAAACACTGATAGTGTACCGCGCGGGGTTGGTGGGGCGGCCGCGCGCAAACAAGAGCGAAATACCAGCGCCTCGGTCCTGCGTTGGAGCCAGAAAATTCGGCCCGCCGGGATTTATAACAACATAACAAAGCCTTGCCTTAATTCCCGCTCAGCTTTCGGCAACTCTCTTGCGTTAAGCTCGTTCGTCGGTGCGTCGCGGCCAACTCCGCCGCAAGCGCACCGCTGCCGGGAGCTGACCACCGATGTTGCTTGCCAAATCTCCGCCCGACATACCCGCCTTGAGGGGCCAGCTGCGCCGTGGCGGCGCTCTGTTATGGCTGGGTGCCACCCTGAGCGGCGGTGCGGCGCTACAACTTCTGTGGCTGGGTCTCAAGCGCGCGCTCGGCGTCGTGTTCGCGCTCGTGGTGCTGTTCGAGCAATGGGGCTGGCGCCCGCTGTCGAATGCGCTGAAGGCTCTTGCCCATCTGGCACCCGTCGCCGCGCTGGAGCGTTTCATCGCCAGTCTGCCGCCGTATGCGGCCCTCGTCACCTTCGCGCTGCCGTCGGCGCTGTTGGTGCCGCTCAAGCTGATGGCGCTATATCTGATCGCCAACGGGCATGCGTTCAGCGCGGGCGCGCTGTTCGTCGCAGCCAAGATCGTCGGCACCGCCGTGGTCGCGCGGCTCTACCAGCTGACCGAACCGCAGCTGATGCAAATCCCCTGGGTCCGGCAGGTGCACGACGTCCTAATGCCGCGCCTGCATGCCCTCCATGAAGCGATCCGCCAGAGCTGGGCCTGGCGCTACGGCCGCGTGCTGAAAAATCAAGTCAAGCGCGCCCTCGCCCCCCTCACCGCCCAGCTCAAAGCGCGGCTGGCAACGCTCCTATCGCCGCAGCAGCGAGGGTGAGGTGGCGACACTCACAGTTCAAGTTCGGATTGATCATTGCGGTCTTCGCGAGCGGCAGCCTTGAACCCGCGCTCCATAAGCGGGATCTGCGGCTTCTTCCCGGCGAACAACTCTTCGATGGTGAAGAGCTGGATCTTCGGCACCTTGCCGGTCGGGCCGTCGTAGAGGCCGGCCCCCGCCGCCTCTCGTTTCATCGGCTCGGTATGCGGTTCGAGTGAAATATAAACGCCGATCTTCGCGCGCTCTCGGTCAACCACCGCCGTCAGTTCGCGTACGTCTTTCACGCCGACCCCGCCGCCTTTGACAGAAACGATGGCTTTCTCCACGGTCTTCGCGCCGGAGCGGAAGAAGATATGGCCGTCGATGCCGCCATCTGCGCCCTTTTTCTTGCCGCCGAACGGCACGGCATCGACCAGAGATACCGCCCACCATTGAAACTGATACTTGTCGCGATTAGAAAGGTCGCGTGCGCCCTCAAGGTCTTTCGGTGCGCCGTGCACGTCGAATTTGATGCCGGGAAAAGCATCCTTCAGGCGTTTCTCGATCAGCGAAATCGACAGATGCGTGATGTCGATGCCGATCCATTGCCGTCCGAGTTTTTCGGCGGCATGCACCGTCGTGCCGCACCCACAAAACGGATCGAGCACCACGTCGCCGGGATTGGACGAAGCGGAGAGTATGCGTTCGAGCAGCGCGACAGGTTTTTGAGTTGGGTAACCGAGACGTTCTTGAGCTTGGGAGTTAATTGGCGAGATGTCGGTCCAGACAGTGCCCCTTGCGCCACCTTCCATTTCGCTCAGGTAGCGTTTGATACGTGGGCGACGCGAGGTATCAAGTGAACCATTTTCATGCTTCGGATACCAAATCCGTCCTTCCGCATCCAGTCGAACCATTGTTTCGCGCTCAAAACGCCATCCTTTTTGCGGAAACGGAAAGCCAAGCCACTCATACATCATGTTTGGGCGAGGATTAGGGCTGGTCATGTTGTCGAGCTGATACCGGCCGCGCCCATCTTGATCGTCGTTGTTATACTTGTCTGCAACATACTCGGCTGAATGAGCCTCTTTCGGAGAATTCCAAGTGAAGTCGCGAGACTTGGAGAAGAAAA
>JANYHG010000038.1 GCA_025359165.1 Hyphomicrobiaceae bacterium | reverse complement strand
GTCACAGATGATGCGGGCACAGGCTTCGTGCACACGGCGCCGGGCCATGGGCGCGAGGATTTCGACATCTGGACCGCGTCGACGCGATTGCTCGTGTCGCGGGGTATCGATCCCGCCATCCCCTACACCGTCGACGAGAACGGCGCGCTGACCAAGGACGCGCCGGGCTTCGAAGGCGAACGCGTGATCACCGACAAGGGCGAGAAGGGCAAAGCCAACGACGCCGTGATCAAAGCGCTGGCGGATTCGGGCATGATGGTCGCGCGCGGGCGGCTCAAGCATCAGTATCCGCACTCGTGGCGCTCCAAGAAACCGGTCATCTTTCGCAACACGCCGCAGTGGTTCATCCACATGGACAAGGCGATCCCATTCTTAGAGGAAATGTCGAAAGCCGAGCGCGCGCACAAATCGGCAAGCGCCGGGCACAACCAGCCGCTGACCAAAACGCTGCGTGAGACGTCGCTCAAATCCATCCGGGAAACCGAGTGGGTACCGGCGTCGGGCCAGAACCGCATCACCGGCATGATCGAGGCGAAGCCCGACTGGGTCGTGTCGCGTCAGCGCGCCTGGGGCGTGCCCATCACCGTGTTCGTGAAAAAGGGTACGAGCGACATCCTGCGCGACCCCGACGTGGATGCGCGCATCTATGCCGCGATGTTCGCCGAGGGCGCAGACGCCTGGTTCGCCGACGTCGATGGCGCGCGCTTTCTGAAAGCGCCGACGAAACTCGTGCCCGAGGGCTACGATCCGGCAGCGTACGAAAAGATCAACGACGTGCTCGATGTGTGGTTTGATTCAGGCTCCACGCATACCTACGTCATCAACGATCCGCACTTCCCGGGCCTGATGGGTTTGAAGCGCAAAGTCGATGGCGGCGACGACACCGTGATGTATCTCGAAGGCTCCGATCAGCATCGCGGCTGGTTCCACTCGTCGCTGATCGAGAGTTCCGGCACGCGCGGGCGCGCGCCGTTCGACGTGGTGCTGACGCACGGCTTCTGCCTCGACGAGAAGGGGCAGAAGATGTCCAAGTCGGTCGGCAACGTGGTGGCACCGCAAGACGTTATCAAAAATTCCGGCGCGGACATTCTGCGTCTGTGGGTGGCGGCATCGGATTACTCCGACGATCTGCAAATCGGACCCGGCATTCTCAAGAACTTTGCCGAGCAGTATCGCAAGATGCGCAACACCTTGCGCTGGATGCTCGGCACGCTTGGGCATTACGATGGCAAGTCGGCGGTGGACTACGCGGACATGCCGAGCCTCGAAAAGTTCATGCTGCACCGGCTGGCCGAGTTGGACGTCGAAGTTCGCAAAGCCTACGCAACTTATGACTATAAGAAGGTCATCGCTGCGCTGGCGCAGTTCATGAACACGGACCTCAGCGCGTTCTATTTCGACATCCGAAAGGACGCACTCTATTGCGACGCGCCGTCGAGCCTCAAGCGTCGCGCGGCGCTCACCTGTGTCGAGCACATCTTCCGCTCGGTCACGGTATGGCTGGCTCCGATCATGGTTTTCACGGCCGAAGAATGCTGGCTCGCCCGCTATCCCGGACTGGAGTCCACAGGCGGATCGGTGCATCTCGAGTTGTTCCCGATCATTCCCGCGCAGTGGCGTGACGAGAACTTGGCGGAGACCTGGGACAAGATCCGCCGCGTGCGCCGTGTGGTGACCGGCGCGCTGGAAATCGAGCGCGCGAACAAGAGGATCGGGTCATCGCTGGAAGCCGCACCGGACGTGTATGTGACGGACGCGTCACTAGCTGCGGCCATCTCGGGTGTCGACCTCGCCGAGATCGCCATTACCAGCGCCGCGTCGTTGAAGTCGGGCACCGCGCCATCGGACGCCTTCACATCGCCTGACGTGTCTGGAGTCGCCGTCGTGAGCAAGCTGGCGGAGGGCAAGAAATGCGCGCGGTCCTGGCGTATCACGTCCGACGTCGGCAGCGATGCCGCGTACCCCGAACTCTCCGCCCGCGACGCCGCCGCCATGCGCGAACTCGATGCGAAAGTCTGACATCATCTGGTGGAGCCGAGGGGAATCGAACCCCTGACCTCTGCAGTGCGATTGCAGCGCTCTCCCATCTGAGCTACGGCCCCGACCGCACGAAATCAGGTGCGGTCGGTAAGACGTGTCAAGACGACGTGACCGCTGAAACCTTTTACTTTCGGCTTGAAAGCTTGATCTGATCCTTGTTGCGCCACCAAGCCGTCTCGCGCGATGGTAGCCTCAGGGCAGGGACTTCACGGGAAAACATAATGGACCGCATCGTAGGCGTCATCGGGCTCGGCATCATGGGTGGCGCGATGGCGCGCAATCTGGTCGACGCGGGGTTCAAGGTGGTCGGTAACGATCCCGATGCTGCCGCCTGCGAGCGGGCGCGCGCGGCCGGTGTCGAAGTCGTGGCATCGGCAAATGTCGTGGCGGATCGAGCGGGCGATATTATCACGAGCCTGCCGAGTGCGGCGGTTGCCGCCAGTGTCGCGCGTGCCATCGCCGGCGCGCAAACGGCCTCGCGCACCGTCATCGAAACATCGACGCTGGCGATCGAAGACAAGCTTGTATTCGCCGATATTCTGAGGGCTGCCGGTCACATACCCCTCGATTGCCCGCTGTCGGGAACAGGCGCACAAGCCAAAACCCGCGATCTCGTCGTCATGGGCAGTGGCGACGCGGCGGCTATCGCGCGGCTCGAACCCGTCTTCATGGGCTTTGCGCGCAAGGTCTACAGTCTCGGCGTGTTCGGCAACGGCAGCCGGATGAAGTTCGTCGCCAACCATCTGGTGGCGATCCATAATGTGGCATCGGCAGAGGCCATGGTGCTGGGCATGAAGGCAGGTCTCGATGCCCACCAGATTGTCGAAGTGATCGGTGCCGGCGTCGGCGCGTCCAAGATCTTCGACCTCCGCGCGCCGATGATGGCGAACAACCACTACAAGCCCGCCACCATGAAGTGCGACGTTTGGCAGAAGGACATGTCCGTCATCGGCAAGTTCGCTGCAAGTGTGGGCGCACCGGTGCCGGTGTTCCAGTCCACCAAGCCGATCTATGACGCCGGCATCATCGATGGTCATGGCGACGAAGATACCGCTGCGGTCTGTGCGGTGCTCGAAAAAATGGCCGGCGGCGCGCGGTGAGCAACGGTTCACGCATCAATCACGCTTGATCACGTTTTGTTGTGCGCATGATCGCCTTGCCGTGCGTCACGGGCTGAGGAACACTGCTACGTCCGGTCGGCGACATGCCGATGTTCTCAGGGAGACTTTGAATGCTTCGACTTACAGCAGCTGTGGCCGTACTAGCCGTCGGCGCCACGCTCGCGTACGCCCAGAACCTAGACGTGATCAAGCAACGCCGCGATGTCATGAAGTCGGTCGGAAAGGCTAGTTTTGCGAACTTCAAGATGATGAAGGGCGATGCGCCGTTCGATCTCGCCACCGTGCAAGCCGGATTGAAAACCTTCCAAGTCGAGACGCCGAAGCTCAAGACGCTTTTTCCAGATGATTCCAAAACGGGTGGCAATACAGGCGCGACGGCTAAAATCTGGGAGAAGAAGGCTGATTTCGACGCAGCCGTCGATGCCTTCGTGACCAACGCCAAGGCTGTGTCCGCCGCGATCACCGACGAAGCAAGCTTCAAAACGGAATATCCTAAGGTCGCCAACAGTTGTGGTGGTTGCCACAAAGAAGCGGATGGATTTTCGCCACGGCTAGGCGACAGTTTCAAGAATATGCAGCTGCCGTAATGTGCTGATCGGTCACTTTAGCTCGCATGTCTGACGGGGTGCATATCGAGGTGTGCACCCCGTCCCTTTTGACGACGATCGCTGCTGATGAACGTCTGGGAAGCGCATCATGAAACGTCGAACCATCATCGCCGGCGCGGCAGGTGTAGTCGCGGTTGGTTTGGCGACGTTCTATGTCTTGACTGTGCCGTCCACTATCTCGGCGTCGGCCTTCCCAAGCCGAACGCCATCGATCGCCAACGGACAAACCATCTATAACGCCTCCGGCTGTGCCAACTGCCACGCAACGCCGGGGCAGGACGATCGGCTGATACTCGGCGGCGGTCTCGGCATCGGTTCCCCGTTCGGTGTGTTCAAGGTGCCGAATATTTCCTCCGACCCGACAGCCGGGATCGGTGCCTGGACCGAGGTGCAGGTCGTCAACGCCATCATGCGTGGGGTCGGGCGCAACAACGAACACCTATTTCCAGCGCTGCCCTACTCGTCCTATCAGCGGATGGCGTTGGACGATGCCCGCGATCTCTATGCCTTCATGAAGACGCTGCCGGCGGATGCGCGACCCTCCGAGCCGCACGCGGTGCCGTTCCCGTTCAGTGTCCGTCGCAACCTTGGGCTCTGGAAGCTGTTGTTTGTCGACAGGCAGCCATTCGTGCCGGACCCGCAAAGAGATGCCGCCACCAATCGTGGCGCCTATCTGGTGGATGCGCTCGGACATTGCGCCGAGTGCCACAGCGGGCGCAATGCGCTGGGTGGCATCAAGCCATCCGAGCGGTTCGCCGGCGGCGCGCTCCCGGACGGTAAGGGATGGGTTCCTAACATCACGCCACATCCGGATGGCTTGGCGACGTGGTCGGTGGCCGATCTCGAATTTTTCTTTTCGAACGGTCTGACGCCTGAGGGGGCATCGGTGGCGGGCGAGATGGCGGCTGTCGTACGCAGCACGGCGCAGCTCTCGCCTGCGGATCGCCACGCCATGGCGCTGTACCTTAAATCGTTGACGGCACGCCCGGGCAAGAAGCCCGTCAAGACGTGACTGGCGGACAAATTGTTGCACCGCAACCTAAACTGCTTGGCGCGCGCCGAGAACTGGCGTAGCTTGCTTAAAAGATAGGCACGCAAGTTTTGTGAGCATGTCAATCTCAAGCGCATGATATGCGCAGGTTTTTGCAGCACATCGGTCGACGGAATGCTCGATACCAGGCTCGACGAGACAGAGACAGTTGGGGGCGTCGGGACACCCGGCGCGCCGTCCCGTGCACCGCAGCCGCTGCGGGTGGGGGGAGTTTCCGCGCCCAACGGTGTGGTGCTTGCGCCGATGTCGGGCGTTTCCGACCTCCCGTTCCGCACGATCGCCGATCGCTATGGGGCTGGTCTGGTCGTCTCGGAGATGGTGGCGAGCCGCGAACTGGCGGCCCAGCGCCGTGACGTGCGGTTGCGCGCCGAAGGGCATGGTCTCGATCGCTACGTCATACAACTCATCGGTCACGAGGCGGCGTGGATGGCAGAGGGCGCGCGGATCGCCGAAGGTCTGGGTGCCGACATCATCGACATCAACATGGGGTGCCCGGCGCGTGAAGTGACCGGTCGGCAGTCCGGCTCGGCCCTGATGCGCGACCTCGATCACGCGCTGACATTGATCGATGCCGTCGTCGGCGCGGTGGACGTTCCCGTAACGCTCAAGATGCGCCTGGGTTGGGACGACGCCTCCGCCAATGCCCCCGAACTCGCGCGGCGCGCCGAAGCCGCAGGGGTGGCGTTGCTGACGGTGCACGCCCGCACGCGCTGTCAGTTCTTCAAGGGGCAGGCGGACTGGCAACGCGTGCGACCAGTGGTCGAGGCGGTCGCCATTCCCGTGCTGGTCAACGGCGACATTTGCTCGCTCGCCAACGCGCGTGCAGCACTCGCGCAATCGGGGGCCGATGGCGTGATGGTAGGACGCGGCGCTTATGGTGCGCCGTGGTTGCCGGGGCGTATCGCGGAGGCGCTGAAAAATAACGCAACGGATGTCGAGACGCCGCCGCTGTGTGAGCAGGGCCGCGTCGCCATTGCCCACGTCGACGCGATGCTTTCGCATTACGGGCGTTTTCACGGTCTCAAGAACGCTCGCAAGCACGTCGGCTGGTATCTCGAATCGAGCGGTGTCTCCTCCGACATCGCAAAGGCGTGGCGCAAACGTTTGTGCACCGAGGACAACGCTGACGCCGTTCTCGCGGGTCTCGCAGAATTCTACGATGGCAATCAACAAAACTCTGTGGTGACGTCATGAGTACAGCCGCAGCCACTTTACCGCCCGTCGCGCGGTCCGGCATCGAGCACGATCTCGTGCTTGGTTTCCTGCCGCATCCGATCCTCGTCATTGGCGCGCAGAACCGCGTCGTTTATGCCAATGCCGCCGCGGAACAGTTCTTCTCCACCAGCCAGTCGCTGCTCAAGCGCCAAGTCCTCGCCGAGCTGGTGGGTCCGACTTCGCCACTCGTCGCGTTGCTGGAGCAGGTGCGTCGCACCGGCTCCAGCGTCAACGAATATGGGATCGACGTCGCGGTGCCCCGCATGTCGGCGACGCGTCTGGTCGACGTCTATGGTGGACTGTTGCCGGAACAGTCACCGCTGGTTCTGCTGATGCTGCAGCAGCGTGCGATGGCGCAGATGATCGAGCGACAGCTGACGCACCGCGCGGCGGCGCGCTCGGTGTCGGGCATGGCGGCCATTCTTGCGCACGAGATCAAGAATCCGCTGTCGGGCATTCGCGGTGCCGCCCAGTTGCTCGAGCCGGCGCTCGGCAATGATGACCGGGCGCTGACACAACTCATCTGCACCGAAACCGATCGCATTCGCGACCTCGTCGATCGCATGGAGGTTTTCGGCGACGAGCGTCCACTGGATAAATCCCTCGTCAATGTGCACGTGGTTCTCGATCACGTGAAACGGCTGTCGCAGAGCGGTTTTGGACGCGGCGTGCAGTTCATCGAAGAGTACGATCCGTCGTTGCCGTACATCATGGCCAACCGCGACAAGCTCGTGCAGGCTGTGCTCAATCTCGTGAAGAATGCAGCTGAAGCACTCGAAGGATTGCCCCCGTCGAGCGCGCACATCGTCTTGCGTACGGCGTTCCGCCCCGGCGTGCGGATGGCGCTGCCCGGATCGCAGGCGCGCATCAGCCTGCCGTTCATGATCGAGATCGAGGACAACGGTGCCGGCATCGCCCCGCATCTGAAGGAGCACCTGTTCGACCCGTTCGTCACGTCGAAACACAGTGGCACCGGGCTCGGTTTGGCGCTTGTCGCCAAGATCGTTTCCGATCACGGCGGCATCGTCGAATGCGACTCCGTGCCGAAACACACGGTGTTCCGCATCCTGCTGCCGGTGCCGCAGGCTGCGCGCCTCGTCGGCAACAAAGCTACATCCCCCAACCGACATCTCCCCGGTGTCATCAAGGAGCGTCCATGAGCCGTGGAACAGTTCTCGTTGCCGACGACGATACGGCCATTCGCACGGTGCTCAATCAGGCGCTGGTGCGCGCGGGGTATGCGCCACGCGTCACTGGCAATGCTGCAACGCTGTGGCGCTGGGTCAGCGACGGCGAGGGCGACGTCGTCATTACCGACGTGGTGATGCCGGATGAGAATGCGTTCGATTTGATCCCGCGCATCAAACGCATCCGACCGGATCTACCGATCATCGTCATGAGTGCGCAGAACACGCTGATGACTGCGCTTTCCGCGGCCGAGAAGGGTGCTTACGAGTATCTGCCCAAGCCCTTCGACCTGAATGAACTGATCAACGTCGTCGGGCGTGCATTGGCGGAGCCGAGCCGGAAGGCCGCCCCGCGTGCACCCGATCCCGACAGCGAGAGCATGCCGTTGATCGGCCGCTCGCCGGCGATGCAGGACATCTATCGGGTGCTCGCGCGGCTGACGCAGACCGATTTGACTGTCATGATCAACGGCGAGAGCGGGACCGGCAAGGAACTGGTCGCTCGCGTGCTGCACAATTTCGGCAAGCGCAAGCATGGGCCGTTCGTCGCCATCAACATGGCGGCCATCCCGCGCGAATTGATCGAGAGCGAACTGTTCGGCCACGAGAAGGGTGCCTTCACGGGTGCGCTGTCGCGCGCAACGGGTCGATTCGAGCAGGCAGAAGGCGGCACACTGTTTCTCGACGAGATCGGCGACATGCCGATGGAAGCCCAGACGCGCCTGTTGCGCGTGTTGCAAGAGGGCGAATACACAACTGTCGGCGGCCGCTCTCCGATCAAGACCAATGTGCGTATCGTCGCTGCAACGCATCGCGACCTCATGAACCAGATCCATCAGGGCCTGTTCCGCGAGGATCTGTACTATCGGCTCAATGTCGTGCCGATGCGCCTGCCGCCGCTGCGCGAGCGCGTGGAAGACATCGGCGATCTCGCGCGACATTTCCTGCGGCAGGCAGCGAAGGATGGGCTCGGCGACAAGTCGATCGCGACGGCGGCCGTCGATCGTCTGAAAGCTCACGATTGGCCCGGAAATATCCGGGAGCTCGAAAACTTCATTCGGCGGCTCGCGGCGCTGCGCTCGGAAGATACGCTGACGCCCGACGTGATCGATGCTGAATTGCAGTCGTTGCGTCCGCCGGCCTCCGAGGTGCGGCGCGGCGGCGATCATGCCGCGGGCGGCGGTTTGTCGGAAGCCGTTGAACGTCACCTCGCGGATTATTTCGCCAGCTTCGGGAAATCATTGCCGCCGGCGAACCTCTACGATCGCGTTCTCGCCGACGTCGAGCGGCCGCTGTTCATCGCCGCGCTCGCGGCCACGCATGGCAATCAGATCAAGGCCGCCGATCTGCTCGGCATCAATCGCAACACCCTGCGCAAACGCATCCGCGAACTGGATATCGAAGTGTTGCGCGGCTTCGTGTCGGCGAACGGCTGATCCGGCTGCTCGGTCGCCAGGCGCAGCACGGCGATGCTGCGCCATTTGCCTGTTCAGCGTGGAGCGTAATCGGCTGCGGCTTCGTCATCTCTTTCGCGCGGCAGCGCCATGGCTTATGACCGCGCTTCGCGCCCGGTTTAGCGGCGCGGCAGGCGCTGGGCTGCAGAGCAAAGCGGCAACATCAGCGCTCGGGCTCTCATGATCCGTCTCGACAGCATCTCCAAGCAGAACGGCCACCAGATCCTTTTCATCGAGGCGTCGGCGGCCCTGCACAGGGGCGAAAAGGTCGGCCTCGTCGGGCCGAACGGGGCGGGCAAGACCACATTGTTTCGCCTGATGACCGGACAAGAGCAGGCGGACGAGGGGCAGGTATCCTCCGATCGCGGCATCACCATCGGCTACTTCAGCCAGGATGTTGGCGAGATGAGCGGTCGCAGCGCCGTCGCCGAGACCATGAACGGTGCCGGGCCGGTGAGCGAGATCGCCGCCGAACTCGCAGACCTCGAAGCGGCGATGGCCGATCCCAAGCGCGGCAACGAAATGGAAGACATCATCGCGCGCTACGGCGACGTTCAGGGACGCTTCGAAGAACTCGGCGGCTACGAGTTGGAAGGTCGCGCGCGCGAGGTGCTGGCGGGCCTCAGTTTCAGCCAGGACATGATGGATGGCGACGTCGGTGCGCTGTCGGGTGGCTGGAAGATGCGTGTGGCGCTGGCGCGCATCCTGCTGATGCGACCCGACGCCATGCTGCTCGACGAGCCGAGCAACCATCTCGATCTCGAAAGCCTCATCTGGCTCGAACAATTTCTCAAAGGCTACGACGGCCTGCTCGTAATGACATCGCACGACCGCGAGTTCATGAACCGCATCGTCACCAAGATCGTCGAAATCGACGCGGGCGCGTTGACGACCTATTCTGGCGACTACGCCTTCTACGAGCAGCAGCGAGTGCTCGCCGAGAAGCAGCAACAGGCGCAGTTCGATCGCCAACAAGCGATGCTGGCCAAGGAAATCAAATTCATCGAGCGCTTCAAGGCCCGCGCCTCGCACGCCGCACAGGTCCAGAGCCGCGTCAAGAAACTCGACAAGATAGAAAAGGTCGAGCCGCCGAAACGCCGGCAAGCCGTGGCGTTCGACTTTCCCGCAGCGCCCCGATCGGGCGAAGACGTCGCCAGTCTCAGAAGCGTGCACAAAGCCTATGGCTCCCGCAGCATCTACGACGGTCTTGATTTCCAGGTGCGTCGCAAGGAGCGCTGGTGCGTCATGGGCGTCAACGGCGCCGGTAAATCGACACTGCTTAAACTTGTCGCCGGAGCGACCACCCCCGACACCGGCACGGTCGCCGTCGGAGCCAGCGTCAAGATGGGCTACTTCGCACAACACGCGATGGATCTGCTCGACGGCGAGCGCACGGTGTTTGAGCAACTCGAATACACGTTTCCGCAGGCAGGTCAGGGATCGCTGCGCGCGTTGGCCGGCTGTTTCGGCTTCTCCGGTGACGATGTCGAGAAGCGCTGCAGGGTGCTGTCGGGTGGCGAGAAGGCGCGACTGGTGATGGCGCAAATGTTGTACGATCCGCCCAATTTTCTCGTGCTCGACGAGCCGACCAACCATCTCGACCTGATGACCAAGGAAATGCTGATCAAAGCCTTGTCCGACTATGAGGGGGCGATGCTGTTCGTCAGCCATGACCGGCGATTTCTCGCGGCGCTGTCCAACCGGGTACTCGAGGTCACGGCCGATGGCGTGCATCAGTACGGCGGCGGATACACCGAATACGTCGCACGGACCGGTCACGAGGCCCCCGGCCTGCACCCCTGACGTGTCGCACTGTCCACAGCTAACGCGTGCGCTCCCCCTGCCCAAGTTGTCGCGAAAATGCCACACTCACCTGTGAGTGACGGGTGGGGCGCGTGCAAAAATATCACGCGTGCGGACTTCCAAGGGGGTCGCGACCTCACAGGTCAGGACTCGATGGGGACGGCCGGTCGTCATAAGATTCCATTCAACACCAACGTTTCAGGAGCGGATGACAGACCCCGATCGCATCGCTTCCGAGCCCCCCGAACCGCGGGTCCGACCGTTCGACGACCCCGTGCGGCTGCTGCCCGGAGCCGACGATCGATCGTTCATGATCGGCCTCGGTGTAGTGATCGCGTCTCTCGTCTCGGCGATGGCCACGTATCTCATCGTCATGGGCATGACGCCGATCGTGCCGCGCGGGCCGGTCGTCGTCACGGCGATGCTGATCAATCTGGCGCTGGTCGCCGGTATGGTCGCCATCATCGCGGTCCAGGTGCGCGGCATTCTGCAGGGCTGGAAGGACAAGACCGCCGGCAGCCGATTGCATGGCCGCATCGTCGGGCTGTTCAGTATCATCGCCATGCTGCCGGCGCTGGTGCTGGCGATCAGCGCCACCAACACCTTTTCGCGCTCGATCGATAACGTTTTCAATCGCCAGATCCGCACGATTGTCGAGACGAGTGCCGATGTCGCCAAATCATATCTCGAAGAGCATGGCCAGCTGATCCGGACCGATGCGGCCAGCATGGCGAAAGATCTGAACGACGCAGCGCCCGCGCTCGCCAACAACGCCAAGAAATTTCGCGAATTGCTCGTCAGCCAGGCCGGTTTGCGCGATCTGCCCGTCGCCTACGTCATCGATGGCGATCGGCAGGTGCTGTTCTCGGCGGTCGAGAACGAGAAGATCCCCTACGAGCCCCCGCCGTTGGACATGTTGCAGGCGGCGTCCCTCGACCAGATCCCGCTCATCCTGCCGACGACGAGCAAGTTCCGCGTCGCAGCGCTGGCACAACTCAAGAACTTGCCGAACACCTACCTCTATGTTGCACGAGGTGTGTCGCCGAGCGTGATGCGCCAATTGCAGCGCTCCGAAGAAAGCAAGAGCGAGTACGAGAAACTGCGTCGCGAAAGCGGGCGGCTGAAGTTCATCCACGGGGTGCTCTATTTCATGACCGCGCTGACGGCGCTGGCGAGCGCTATCTGGGTCGGGCTGCGCTTCGCGTCGAGCCTGGTGGGTCCGATCCGCCGCCTGATCGCTGCAGCTCAGACCGTGTCGCGCGGGGATCTGAGCGTCGAACTGCCGATCTACCGAGGCGAGGGCGACCTCAGGCGATTGTCGCACAACTTCAACCACATGACGCGGCAACTCGAACGGCAACGCACGGAGCTTGTCAGTGCCAACGAGGCCGACAACGAGAAGCGCCGGCTGCTCGAGGCTGTGCTCGGCGGCGTCTCTGCCGGCGTCTTCAGTCTGACGCCCGACGGCACCATCAAGATCGCCAATCGGTCCGCGCAGATTCTCCTTGGTCGCGACGAGGCCGATCTCGTCGGGCACCGCTTGTCGGACCAGGTCCCGGCGTTTGCAAAGCTGCTCGAGATGAGCGCCGAAACGGAGCGCAAAAAGCCACAGAGCGAAATTCATGTCGAAGTGAAGGGCGCAGAGCGGATCTTTTCGGTGCGTGTCACGGGGGAGCAGCAGGGCGAGGCGAATTACGGCACCGTCGTCACCTTCGACGACGTCACCGATCTCGTCTCCGCGCAGCGCACCAGCGCCTGGGCCGACATCGCGCAACGCATCGCCCACGAGATCAAAAATCCGCTGACGCCGATCCAGTTGTCAGCCGAGCGCATCAAACGCAAGTAC
The DNA here is from genome assembly GCA_025359165.1 of Hyphomicrobiaceae bacterium. Taxonomy (GTDB): domain Bacteria; phylum Pseudomonadota; class Alphaproteobacteria; order Rhizobiales; family Hyphomicrobiaceae; genus JABFRJ01. Next base: position 8,754 of record JANYHG010000038.1, on the reverse strand, counting down.
GCGCCGATGATCACCCAGGATCGCGAGGTGTTCGACAAATGTACAGATACGATCATCCGTCAGGTCGGCGACGTCGCGCGCATGGTCGACGAGTTCTCGTCGTTCGCGCGGATGCCGAAGGCCGAGATGGAGTTGATCGATCTTCGCGAGGCCATCAAGGATCCGGTCAATCTGTTTCAGCTCGGCTCGACGGGGGTGGAAGTCAAAGCCTCGCTGCCGTCGACGCCGATCATGCTGCTGGCGGACCGTCGTCTCATCGGACAGGCGATGACCAACCTCATCAAGAACGCCTGCGAGAGCGTGCAGTCGGTTGCCGAGAGCAAGGACAAGCCCGACGGGTTCAAGGGCCGTGTCGATGTGGTGGTGGTCCAGAACGGCGACATCGCCACGATCGAAGTCATCGACAATGGGCTCGGATTGCCGAAGCAGAACCGCACGCGCTTGTTGGAGCCTTACGTCACGACCAAAGGCGCGAAGGGCACGGGCCTCGGGCTCGCCATCGTACAAAAGATCATGGAAAGCCATCACGGCTCACTGGCCATGGAGGACGCACCCATCACGCCGGCACGGCAACGCGGCGCGATGATGCGGCTGACGTTACCTGCGCCACCACGTGCCGCCGGCGAAAAAGCCGAGCCTTCGCCGACCCGAAAATTTGCCGACGCTCTACGCTCTCAGGCCTGAAAATCACCAAGAAACACGCATAACTGTTCACTCGTCCATCCGTTAACAATCGACGATTCAAAAGGAATTCACGATGGCATCCGACATCCTGGTGGTCGACGACGAAGCCGACATCCGTGAGCTGGTCGCGGGTATTCTGGAAGACGAAGGTCATCGCACCCGCCTGGCCCGCGATTCCGACGAAGCGCTGAAGGCGATCGAGGAGCGGCGGCCGCATCTCGTGGTGCTCGACATCTGGCTGCAGGGGTCGCGTCTCGACGGTCTTGAAGTGCTGAACATCATCAAGCGCGCGCACCCCGATCTGCCAGTCGTGATCATCTCGGGTCATGGCAATATCGACACCGCCGTCACCGCGATCAAACGCGGCGCTTACGATTACATCGAGAAGCCGTTCAAGGCCGATCGTCTGTTGCTGGTGGCGCTGCGTGCGCTCGAGGCCTCGAAGCTGCAGCGCGAAAACAAGCAGCTGCGTGAGCGGGCCGCCGTGTCGTTCGATATGATAGGCAACTCGGCCGCCATCAACCAACTGAAGGGGTCCATCGAGCGGGTCGCGCCGACCAATTCGCGCGTCCTGATCCGTGGCGTGGCCGGCAGCGGCAAAGAACTCGCCGCGCGCATGCTGCATGCCAAGTCGATGCGTAAGGACGGGCAATTCGTCGTTTTGAGTGCGGCGGCAATGGCACCCGATCGCGTCGAAGAAGAGCTGTTCGGCACCGAGGACGTCTCCGGCCCGCGCAAGGTTGGCGCACTCGAAGAGGCGCATGGCGGCACGCTCTACATCGACGAGGTCGGCGATATGCCGCTCGAAACGCAGGGCAAGGTGTTGCGCGTGCTCGTCGAGCAGAAGTTTCTGCGTGTCGGCGGCAGCCAGAAAGTCGCTGTCGACGTCCGACTCGTATCGTCGACCAGCCGCGACATCGAGCGCGAGATGGCGGAAGGCCGGTTTCGCGAAGATCTGTACCATCGCCTCAACGTGGTGCCGCTGCGCGTGCCGAGCCTGGCCGAGCGTCGCGACGATATCCCGGCGCTGGTGCACTATTTCACCAGCCAGATCGCGCAAGCCTCCGGACTTTCGCCGCGCAAGATCGGTGACGACGCTATCGCCGTGCTGCAGACGCACGACTGGACCGGCAACGTTCGCGAGCTTCGCAACAACATCGAACGCTTGATGATCCTCTCGTCGGGTGAGCCCGACAGCGTGATCACTGCCGAAATGCTTCCCGACGAGATCGGTTCGAATGTGCCATTGCCGCTGAACGGCGGTGCGGAGCATCTGATGTCGATGCCGTTACGCGAAGCGCGCGAGATTTTCGAACGCGAATATCTGCTGGCCCAGATCAATCGCTTCGGCGGCAACATTTCACGCACCGCTGAATTCGTCGGTATGGAGCGCTCGGCGTTGCATCGCAAGCTGCGTGCGCTCGGCGTATCGAGCGACCAACGCTCTGGCGTGCCGTCGGCGGCTTGAACCAGCTTCGCGACGAAGACGTTGGCGTGCGTCGCGACGACTGCAGCACACAGGATTTGTCATCGGGGTATCGAATAGTGGACTTGTGCGCACAAGCCTTATTTACTCGGCAGGCCTCGTCGGATAATCATCAGTGCAACCAGTATTCGATTCGATTTTAGGGTCGCACCGATTTTGGCTTAATCGCGGAACGACCCCTTTGGTTGCCGTGCATCTTGTCGAGGAAAGCTGCTCACGCCTTTCCAACAAGCCTTCTAGTGCTGTTTGCGTCTCCGCGTTTCGCAGCATTTCGCATAACGCCGTGTGCAGGCGTTTCAACTTGGGACTAAGGCGGGGATAACGACCATGTTCAACAAACGACAACCATCGGGCTATGGCTTCGATGAGACTACGACTGCAGGCGTCGATACCACTCAATCCGTCGCCATGCTGCGCCAGACCGCTGCGGCCATGAGCGGCACGCCGTTGGGTGCAATCTCGACATCTCAGATTTCTACGCCTGCCGCTCAACTGCCGCAGATCAACAGCGACGGTGTGGTCATTATCGGCAAAGGCACGCGCATCGTCGGCGAAATCACCGACTGCTCGCGCGTCGAGATCCAAGGCACTGTCGAGGGCACCATCGTCGCCGACGCTTTGATCATTCGTGACGGCGGCAGTCTCACCGGCCGCCTGCAGGCGACCCAAGCCGAAGTGCACGGCGCATTCAACGGCCAACTGGATATCGCCGATCTGCTCGACATCCGCGCGACCGGCACGGTCGAAGGCGAACTTGCCTACGGCAAACTTGCGGTGTCGATGGGCGGCCACATCTCCGGTAACGTCACCAACCCGCGTGTCGAGACGCAGCAGCAGGCTTACTCGCGCGCCGAGGAAATCGAGCCCGCGCGTCAAACCTATCCTTGAGTGCTATCAGCTTGACCATTCGCGCCCACGCCCGCATCTGCGGTGTCGTGGGCGTTGTCGTATCGGCTTCGTTCGTGTGACAATCACGGGTACGAACGGTCTATTGATCTGCGCCGCTCGGCGCGTGCATTGCGGCAAATATGGACGCGTGAATAGTTTCGCTGCGGCATTGCGGTGGCGGATAGGCAACCTGACAATCCGGTGAGACAGCACATGGCGCGCATCATTTATGTCAACGGTCGCTACACCCCATGGGCCGAAGCCGCCGTGCATGCCGAGGATCGCGGGTTCCAATTCGGCGACGCTATTTACGAAGTCTGCGAAGTTCGTGACGGCCACATGATCGACGAGGCCAGACACATGCAGCGGCTCGAGCGTTCGCTTGGAGAACTGAAAATCGCCAGCCCGATGAGCCGTTCCGCTCTGGCGCGAGTGATGCGCGAAACCATCCGTCGCAATCGTGTCACCAACGGGTCGGTCTACCTGCAAGTCAGCCGAGGCACCCGCCCGCGCGATTTCCTGTTCAGCTATGCCACCGACATGACGCCGACAATCGTCTGCCTCGCGCGGTCTTTATCCCGCTCGAAGTCGGAGGCCGGCGCTGCCGTCGGCATCGGCGTGCGCTCGATGCCGGACATGCGCTGGGGCCGTTGCGACATTAAAACGGTGATGCTGCTGCCGGCCTCGCTCGCCAAGGAAGCCGCCAAAGAAATCGGTGCCAAGGAGGCCTGGCTGGTCGACGCGGATGGCTTCGTCACCGAGGGCGCATCGAGCAACGCGTGGATCATCGATAAAAACGGTCACCTGATTACGCGCGCCGTCGGTAACGACCTGCTGTGCGGCATCACCCGTACGACGCTGATCGATCTGATCCGGCGCCAGGGACTGGAACTGGTCGAGCGTCCGTTCACGATCGCCGAGGCCAAGGCGGCGCGCGAAGCATTTACAACGTCGGCGACCGCGATCGTGATGCCGGTGGTGCGTATCGACGATGTCCCAATCGGCAATGGCGCGCCAGGACTTCTGACGTCGAAACTGCGCGGCGAATTCCATTCGGTCGCGGAGGTCTCGCGATCCTGAGCTGCGACGGCTCGCCTCAGGGTTGTTCGCATGGAGCATATGTCTCAATCGGGGCTGACACGTTCTGGCACTTGTGGCAGTTTCATCGCACTAGGCAGTGGTCGGGCAACATTTTTGTCGTGACCCAACAACAACAAGAAACGGGACTGAGACAGATGGCAGAACGCGCACAAAGCCTGCAGGACACGTTCCTCAACCACGTCCGCAAGCAGAAAATTCCTTTGACGATATTTCTCATCAATGGTGTCAAATTGCAGGGCATCGTCACTTGGTTCGACAACTTCTGTGTTCTGCTACGGCGTGACGGGCTCTCGCAACTCGTCTATAAGCATGCCATCTCGACAATCATGCCGGGTGCCCCCGTCAATTTGCAGGAAGAGGGTGCCGACAAGGAGCAGGGCGGCCACTGACCACTCAAGACGCCAAGGACCTCGCCGCCGCCATCGGCGACGCTGAAGACGGCACAAGCAGCACGGGCGAGAGCGCGACCGCCGAAGAAACTGGTCGCGCGGTCAAGACGCCCAAACGCCGCCGTCCGCTGGACAAATCGAACATCGAGGGACGCACGATCGGAACGACCGCGCTCGTGGTCGTGCCAGTGCCTCCGCGCGGCCGTCGCTTTCTCAGCGCCAAGGTGATGGCACCCACCGATGGCCCATCCATGCCTGAACTGCATTCGCCCGAAGACCGGCGTGCGGAGGCGATCGGACTGGCCCACGCCATCGATCTCGATGTCGTCGACAGTCTGATAATTCCGCTCAACGCGCCGCGCCCGGCGACGTTGATCGGCAAGGGCAAGATTGCCGAACTCAAGGCGCGGATCGACGAAGACGAGATCACGCTGGTCGTCGTCGACCATACGCTGACGCCGGTGCAGCAACGCAATCTCGAAACGGAGCTCGGCGCGAAGGTGCTCGATCGCACCGGCTTGATCCTCGAAATTTTTGGCCGTCGGGCCGCTACCCGCGAGGGACGGCTCCAGGTTGAACTCGCCCATCTCAGCTATCAGAAGAGCCGGCTGGTACGCTCCTGGACCCATCTCGAACGCCAACGTGGCGGTGCCGGTTTTCTCGGTGGCCCCGGTGAAAGTCAGCTCGAACTTGACCGGCGCTTGATTCAGGATCGTATCGACGGTTTGAAGAAGGACCTTGAGAAGGTCGTGCGGACCCGGACCCAGAACCGCGCCGGCCGTGCGCGTGCGCCGTTTCCAGTCGTCGCCATCGTCGGCTACACCAACGCGGGCAAATCGACTTTGTTCAACGTGCTCACGGGTGCTGCCGTGCTGGCGCAGGATCAGGTTTTCGCCACGCTCGATCCCACAATGCGGGAGATCAAGTTGCCCAACGGGCGCAAGGTTATCTTGTCCGATACGGTTGGCTTCATCTCCGATCTGCCGACGGCGCTGGTCGCCGCTTTCCGCGCCACGCTCGAGGAGGTGGTGAGCGCCGATCTCATCTTGCACGTGCGCGACATCAGTCACGCCGAAACGGACGCACAGGCGCTCGACGTGCAGAGCGTGCTCTACGATCTCGGCGTCGATGTCCGGCTGGCCGACGCCCGTGTGCTCGACGTCTGGAACAAGGTCGACCTGTTCGATGCCGATGCCCGCGCAGCGCTCGAACTCGAAGCCGCCAGGCGCGAACGCAGGCCCGTGCTCGTCTCGGCCGTGAGCGGTGAAGGGCTGAGTGATCTGCTCGCCGCTATCGATGCGCGTGTGACCGGCAACGACGAGGAACTGCTGCTCGAAATTCCCGCCACCGCCGGCAAGTTCATGCATTGGCTGCATGAGAACACGTCCGTACTCGCCCAAGACGGTCGCGACGACGGCGGCACGTCTGTGCGCGTCCGCGTCGGCACCGATCGCCGCGGACGGCTGGATGCACAACTCGACCAGTTCGGCGCACGCATCGTTTGAGACTGGCGCGCGGTGCGGGCGGCTACTCTCGCTTCTCTTGCCGTTTCATCTCGTCCCACAGCGAATCCATTTCGGCGAGATCGGACTGTGCGGGTGTTTTGCCACGTGCCCGCAACAACGCCTCGACGCCCTGAAAGCGACGGGTGAATTTCTGATTGGCCTGGCGCAGCGACGCCTCCGGATCGATTTCCAGGTGCCGCGCCAGGTTGGCCATCACGAACAATAGATCACCGAACTCGTCGGCGATCCGCGCCCTATTGGACTGATCCGCCGTTGCAGGTGTCGCAGTGGCGGTCGTCCCGCCAATCTCTGCCTCTAACTCGGCAATTTCTTCCCGCACCTTGTCCAGCACCGGTTGCACCGACGGCCAATCGAAGCCGACCCTGGCCGCCTTGTCTTGCAGTTTGATGGCCCGCGTCAGTCCGGGCATGCCGGCCGGCACGTCGTCGAGGGCTGACGCAGGCGCTGTTACTGGTCGTGCTGCCCCCGACACCCCGTCGAGCCGTGCGCGCTCGGCGGCTTTGGCAGCCCGCTCCTCGGCCTTGATCTTTTCCCAGAAGCCTTTGGCGGCCCCAGCCGACCGCGCGGCGTCGTCACCGAACACATGCGGATGCCGGCGGACCATCTTGGCTGTGACGGCCTCGATCACATCAGGCAGCGCGAACGCCTGTCGTTCCTCGGCGATCCGCGCATGATAGACGACCTGCAGCAGGAGATCGCCGAGTTCGTCTTTGAGATCGGCGAGATCGCCGCGCTCGATCGCATCGGCGACTTCATACGCTTCCTCAATCGTGTAGGGCGCGATGGTCGCAAACGTCTGTTCCAGATCCCACGGGCAACCTGTCTGCGGCGTCCGCAGCGCCGCCATCACAGCGACCAGATCGGCGAGTGTTTTACGGGCCTGAGCGGACATGAACTTTCCAGCGCGGTTGGCAGCGTCGATGGGGGCAGTAACTTTTTCCGGACCGCGCAGCACGAGACGCCGGGGCTTGCAGTTCGTCAGCTACGCATTAGGATATTGGCAGTCGGGGGCAGCAAAGACAATCGCTGCCGATCCTCATCCGAGAGACCGAACGCACATGCCCGACGGTTCAGCGACCGCTCATATATTTCAGCCGAAATTGCTGACGGTGGCAGCCGAAGGATACAGCCGCGATACCTTTCGCCGGGATGCGATTGCCGGGCTGACGGTCGCGATCGTGGCATTGCCGCTGTCGATGGCCATCGCCGTCGGCTCCGGTGTCTCGCCCGAGCGCGGCCTTTACGCAGCCATCGTCGGCGGCTTCATCGTATCTGCCTTGGGCGGCAGCCGTTTCCAGATCGGCGGCCCCGCCGGTGCGTTCATAACCCTGGTCGCGGTCGCGATGGCCAAGTATGGGCTGGACGGTGTTCTGCTCGCCGTGATGATGTCAGGGATCTTCATGGTGCTCATCGGCATCTCGGGGCTCGGCGCGCTCATCCGCTACATTCCGCAAGCAGTGACGGTGGGTTTCACCGGCGGGATCGCCGTGACCATTCTGGCGAGTCAGTTGCGCGACCTCGGCGGATTGACCCTCGCGGGTCAGGAGCCCAGTCATCTCATTCCAAAGCTTTTCGCACTGGCCGGGGCGCTGCCGTCACTCAATCCGAGCGCACTGGCCGCTGGTGCCGGAAGTGCGGCGCTGATTTTTGCACTGCAGCGCTGGCGGCCGCAGTGGCCCGCCATGCTCATCGCGGTTACAGGCGTCGCGCTGGTCGCGCTCGGGATGCATCTTCCAGTCGCGACGATCGGTTCCAAATTCGGCGGCATCCCAAATGGGTTGCCGGTGCCGGCGCTTCCCGTCGTCACATGGCCGCGGCTGCTCGAAATGCTGCCGACCGCTCTCTCGTTCACACTGCTCGGAAGCGTGGAAAGTCTTCTGTCGGCGAAGATCGCGGACGCCATGACCCAGCGCAAGCACCGCTACAACATGGAGCTGCTGGCACAGGGAATCGCCAACGTGGTGACTGCCGTATTCGGCGGCATCTGCGTGACCGGTACGATCGCGCGCACCGCGACCAACATCAGGGCCGGTGGGCGCACCCCCGTCGCCGGAATGCTGCATGCCGTCTTCCTGTTGGCGTTCATGGTGGTTGCCGCGCCGTTAGCCAATTTCATTCCCCTGGCGGCGCTCGCCGGCGTGCTGCTGGTCGTGTGCTGGAAAATGATCGAGACTGATGAAATCCTGCACATGCTGCGGCGCTGGCCGACCGCCATCGTACTGGTCGTCACTTTCGGGCTGACCCTGATCGAAGACCTCACCGTGGGCATCGTCGCCGGCTGCGCAACCGCCGCTCTTATCGCCGCATGCGACCGTTACACAAATCGCAAGCGGGTATGACGCAAGGCAGGGAAAACGGCGTCGTGATGTGCGCGTTCTTGAAGCGCATAATATGTATTATGGAAAATAGCGTGGTTAGAGTAATGATCGCCAGGATCTTGTTAAGCAGCAGGTCGTGACGCATTGGTGCGTCTGTGCAACTTTAAGACAGCCGACCCAGCGAATTCTGTCCCTGCAAGCGCCACCCGCAAGTCTCGTGCTCTGCGGGACCACATTCGCGCTGCCGCGCGATCGGGGCTAGCCCCAAACCCCACAGGAGGGACGCGTCCCTCCTGACCACCCGCTTTTTCAAGATGGCATGCGGCTCGCTGGCGTGAACCCACCCGACAGCGGCCACGTCG
>JANYHG010000198.1 GCA_025359165.1 Hyphomicrobiaceae bacterium | reverse complement strand
TTGCTTCTCCGGCCTCGATCCCCTCGCGGGACTTGCGGCGATCAACCTGACCGGCCAGTGGCGCTGCTTCGTTTGCTTCGTTTTGCCGGCGAATAAATGTTTCTACGGCTTCTACCCCTTGCTCTTCAGGAACGAGGCCGAGTTTGACCTCCCGGAAAAAGCGCGCCTCCTTCAAGATCGAAAGAAGGGCATTTCCGGCCTTCCGGTGCTGCTCGGACCGCTCGTGCGGCTTCAGGAAGGTTAGCAGGGCAGTGAGAACAGCCGCGACCATTGAACAAGTGGCAGCGACCGCCTTGTAGTCCTTGAAAATCGCTGCGCTGGCGACCACGGCGAGCACGATGGCGGGGACACCTATGAAGTAGTGATATCCCGACCAGCGGTCAGCGGCATTGAAATGAGACTTGCTCGAATGCACGCAATCTTCGTCGAGCCGGGCAAGCTCGGTGGCCAAATTTGCGGACGACTTTCGAGCCATGCATCTGGATCGTCAATTTTCGCTTCGAGTTCAAGGCTATTCTCGGCGATATCCACAGAGCAGCCAGGGACATGTCAGAATTAGGAGGAGAACAGACCATAGTTCGTCTGTTCCGCAATTCACCGGTTCGTCGCCTTCGGGTCACGAGTGGAAAAGCTGAGACACTACCGGAATAGCCACGTGGTTGACAGGTCGGGGCCATTGGCCGACGCTGTCGCAAACCGATGCCGAGAGCCGCGCATGCCCCTGACTGGTGCCGTCGATTGCGATGTCCATCCGCTGACGCCGGTCCCGGCGGATCTGGTGCCGTACATGGACGCCTACTGGCGCGACACGCTCGAAGTTCGCGGCCTCGATTTCTGGGAGACGATCGCCTATCCCGCCAACGCACCGCTGACGATCCGCGCGGACTGGCGGGCACTAAAGCCCCGCGCCGACGCCTCGCCCGACGCGATGGCCGCAACCCTGCTAGACCGGCACGGGTTTGCGCATGCCATCGTCAACTGTCTGTTTCCGTTGCAGTCGTTCCGCGATGCCAATTTAGGCGCGGCGTTCGCACGCGCTTGTAACGATTGGCTAGCCGACACGTGGCTGTCGCGCGATGCGCGGCTGCGTGGCGCTGTCGTCCTGCCAGTGCAGAGTGTGGAGATGTCGGTAGAGGAAATCGAACGTCGCGCCGCGGACCCGCGTTTCGTGCAGGTCCTGTTGCAGGTGATGGGCGATCAACCGCTCGGCAAGCCGCAGTTCTGGCCGATCTACGCTGCAGCCGAAAAACATGGCTTTGCCGTCGCCATCCATGCCGGATCGTCCTATCATCACCCGGTGACCGGGTCGGGCTGGCCCACGCATTACATCGAGGACTACGCGGCGCAGGCGGCGGGCTTTCATACGCAACTCGGTAGCCTGATCAGCGAGGGCGTCTTCGTGAAGTATCCGAAGCTGAAGGTGGTGCTCTCGGAATCGGGCGTGTCGTGGTTACCGTCGTACCTCTGGCGTCTGTCGAAATTCTGGCGCGGGATTCGCAACGAGGTGCCGTGGATCGATCGCGATCCCCTCCACTATGTCAGGGAGAACGTGCGTTTGACCTTGCAGCCGTTCGACGTGCCCGACGATGCCGCAACCGTTGCCCGCGTGATGGATCAGCTAGGCAGCGACGACCTCATTTTATTTTCGACGGACTTTCCACACTGGCAATTCGACGGCGACGCTATGCTCCCCAAGGGCTTGTCAGCGGCGCAAACTCGTAAGATCCTGATCGACAATCCGCGCGCCACTTATGCGCGCCTCGCCTGACCAAGGGAGCCTGGCCATGACGCTCGATGCACCCACTCGCGATACCGATGCGCACAGCGACGAGAACGCAGCGGTCGTCAAACCGAACCGGCTCGCCATCATCGACGGCGATGTCCATACCGCGCCGAGCAGCCTCTCCGAACTCGCGCCGTTTCTCGAACGGCGTTGGCTCCAGCACATGCAGACCTACGGCTCGCGCAAGCGCCACGGGTCGAACTACGAACCCTATCCGAAGGCGGCACCCCGCGCCATGCGCCGCGACGCTTGGCCGGACGATGGCGGGTTGCCCGGAAGCAGCCTCGAACTGTTGCGGACGCAGCATCTCGACCATTATGGCGTCGAGGTCGGCATCATGGGGCCGCTCGGGCTGTCCGGGCAGGGCGAGATCAATCTCGATCTGAGCGCGGCGCTAGCGACCGCCATAAACGAGTGGCAGCGCGACGTGATGGCGACACCAGAGCCGCGACTGAAAGCGTCGATCGTCGTGCCCTTCGAGGATGCCGCCGCATCGGTTCGTGAGATCGAGCGATTGGGTGCAGATCGCCGTTTCGCGCAGGTTTTCATGTTGACCCGCAGCATGGACCCGCTCGGCGCACGTCGTTACTGGCCCATCTACGAGGCGGCGCAAGCCTATGATCTGCCGGTGGGCTTTCACGTCTTCGGTGCCGGCGGACATCCCTATACCGGCACCGGCTGGCCCTCCTACTACATCGAGGAAGGTGCTGGCCATTCCACCTCGTGTCAGACTGTTGTCACCAGCCTCGTGATGGAAGGGGTGTTCGAACGGTTTCCGAAGTTGCGCACTGTCATGATCGAAGGTGGTTTTGGCTGGCTCCCGGCGCTGACGTGGCGGCTCGACAAGCTGTTCGAGCGGATGCGTGATGAGGTCCCGCACCTGCAGCGGCGGCCGTCCGAAATGATCCGCGAGCACATCTGGCTCACGACGCAGCCGATGGAGGAACCGGTGGCGCGCGCGCATCTTAACGAGACGATGGAGTGGATCGGCTGGGACAAGCTGCTGTTCGCCAGCGATTACCCGCATTGGGATTTCGACGACCCGTTCCGCGCGTTTCCAGCCAACGTCGGAGATAGCAGAAAACGGCAGATCCTGACGACCAACGGCAAAGCCGTCTACAGGCTCGGCTGATGGCACGGCATGTCATTGCTCCAGTTGCGGACTTGCCCGTGGGCGCACGCAAGCGCGTGATCCTGGAGGGCAGGCCGGTACTGGTGCTCAACATCAAGGGCGAACTGTTTGCGCTCTCGGATACCTGTCCCCATCGCGGTGCAAGTTTGGCCGAGGGCATTTTAACCGGGCATGTGGTCGCCACCGAGCCGGGCACCTATGTCTATTCCCGCGAGGGTGAAATCCTGCGCTGCCCGTGGCACGCTTGGGAGTTCGACGTGCGGACGGGTCGATCGTGGTGCGATCCCAAGCACATGCGATTGATGCAGCACGCCGTCAGCGTCGCGTCGGGTGTCAGTTTGCTTGAGAGCGGATGCGTGTCGGCATCTGAAGCGCCAATTAAAGAGCGCGGATGCGTGTCGGCATCTGAAGCGCCACTTCAACAAGAAGGCCCGTATCAGGCGACCACGTTTCCGGTGCGCGTCGAAAACGCTTACGTCGTCGTCGACACGCCTGATTGATCTCAGACGCCTGATCGGTCGTCTGGCGTCAGGTCTTAGGTTTCACTGCGGCGGTGGCGGCCGCCTTGGCTTTTGCGGCTTTTTCGGCGGCGGCCTTGTCGGCGAGCGGCGCGATCCCGGTCCAGCAGACGTTCGCTTCAGCCTTGCAGGTATGTTCGTCGAACACGCCAAAGTCGAGGAACAGTTCGCACGTCACATCTTTTTTGCCTGTGGTGTAGGTCTTGACGCCGTGTTCGGTGGCCCACTTGGCGATGTGCTTGTCGAGCAGCGATTTGGCATCGTTGGTCGGGCCCTCTTTGCCGTAGTCGTTCACCGAAAAGGCCAAGCGCGTGCACTTGGCGTCCGCCGACGCAGTCGTCAAAAGCAAGCCCATCGCCGACACTGCCATGGCGAGCGTCGAGCCGAGACCGGAATAAATACGCATGGATGCTGACCCTGGGAAACGAAATGACAAGCGGGCTATTAACCATGCCTGTCACGCATCCGCTATGGACGCAGGGCAACATTCCACCGAAAACTCGCGGACTGCCTGCCGATGTCTGAGGTTCAGAGGACGTCGGCCAGGTGCGACGGGATTTTGTCGTTGGGGATTTTAGTCAGGTCCTGCGCCAGTTCGCCCGTGACCTTGGCTCGGACGTGATCGGATATCGTCGACCTCAAGTCACCCAAAGTGACGGGAGACGCCACGATGACGAGCCGGTCGTAGGCGTTTTGTTGCAGGCCGTGTTCGAGGGCTTCTGCGAGTTGGTGGGCAAATTTTGCCTTCAATTCCCGATGCGGGTCGGAATGTGATTCCACCGCCGCATGTCGACTGCCTTGCGAGCTGAAGCTGCGCCCTTGCTTGTCGGACATTATATCGTGCGTCGCCCCGTGCTCGCCGCTGAAGATCAGTTCGCTGTGCGCAATAAGCGGACTGGTGGGTCCATGACTTTCGAGGATGCGCGCGCGCGCGCCGTCGGCGATCAAAATCCACGTTCTCGTCGGTTTCATGCGAAATTTCCCTCGTTGCGCGCCGTTACGCCTGACGAAGTACGAACCAATGTCGTTCTGAGCCCGGACAGAATCTGAACGCTAGAGACGCAGTCGACGTTCCCGCCAGGACCTGATGGTCGCAATTGCGGGCTGCAGTCGCATTGATCCTGCTCAATCGATTCCCGTTTCGACCACACCCGTCACGGCAGCGGGCCGCTGCGGAACAGCGTCACCCGTAAGCCGCCGTGTGGCACCGGCGCGCCTGGATTGCCGAACGGCAAACCGGTTTCCTTGGCAAGATAGGCTTCGTTGGTGATCAAACCCACGCGCCATCCTGAAAACCGCGATTTCAGCGTCTGTCCCAACGCACGGTAGAGCGGCAGCAGGCTCTTCTTGTCGCCGATCCGATCGCCATATGGTGCGTTGAGAATGACCAGCCCTGGCGGTCCGTCGGGCGCTACGAGATCGCTGATCGCGTGATGTTTGAACTCGGTCCACGCGCCGACGCCGGCACGTGCGGCATTGGCCATGCACATCTCGATGGCACCGGCGTCACGGTCGGCACCATGGAAGCGAACGGCGGGAGCCGTGATGGCGACGGCTGCGCGCATGCTGGTCCAGGCGACGGCATCGAACGTGGCGAGATGCTCGAAGGCGAAGTGGCGCTGGCGTCCCGGCTGCAGGTTGGCGGCGATTTCAGCCGCTTCGATGATGAACGTGCCCGACCCGCACATGGGATCGACGACGGGTTCGCTGCCGGTGTAGCCGCATTGGCGCAGGAACAGCGATGCCATTGTCTCGCGCATCGGGGCTCTGTTGACGGCTTCCTTGAAGCCGCGCTTATGCAGCATCTCACCTGACGTATCGACGCCGATGCTGACGAGATCGTCTTCGACGCGCACCCGAATGCAGACGTCGGCGGCGGGCGAGATGGGCGCGCCGAATTCCTCGCGGATGGCGTTTTCGATGCGCTGCTGCGTCGCGCCCGAGTGATAGATGCGCGACTTCTTGCAGGTTGCTTCGACGCGCACGGGCACGCCGGGCCGCAGCACGTCGCCCCACGCCACTTTGCGAGCACGCTTATCGAGCTGTGCCAGATGCATCGCACGAAATTCACCGATCGGGGCGACGACGCGGCCGGCGCCACGCAGCATCAGGTTCGCGCGCCACACCTCCGGCCAGCCGCCGCGGACCGTGACGCCACCTGCCACCGCCTTTGCCGGTTTGAAGCCGAGCGCGTGGGCTTCCGCACACAGTACGGACTCGAGGCCCGGAAAAGCCGACAAATAGATCTCGAAGTCTGCTGGCGATGTCACTAGCGTTGTCATGCGGGGTTCATAGCCGCCCGCAACGCTGGTATCGACATGTTTATTTTGCGCCCGCAACCTTTCCACCACCGCAAGTCAGTCGCGTCGCCTTCGCATCACGACACACGCGCTCTTTAGGTGACAGGAACGAAGACCGTGTC